>NZ_CP128477.1:3242500-3542500 GCF_030369675.1 Peteryoungia algae
CAAATTGCACGCGTAACTTCGGAAGAAGCGTGACCCCTTTATACGCAAGTATGATGGGGTGGCACAGACCAGGGGTAGCGACTGTTTATCAAAAACACAGGGCTCTGCGAAGTCGCAAGACGACGTATAGGGTCTGACGCCTGCCCGGTGCTGGAAGGTTAAGAGGAGAGGTGCAAGCTTTGAATCGAAGCCCCAGTAAACGGCGGCCGTAACTATAACGGTCCTAAGGTAGCGAAATTCCTTGTCGGGTAAGTTCCGACCTGCACGAATGGCGTAACGACTTCCCCGCTGTCTCCAACATAGACTCAGTGAAATTGAATTCCCCGTGAAGATGCGGGGTTCCTGCGGTCAGACGGAAAGACCCCGTGCACCTTTACTATAGCTTTACACTGGCATTCGTGTCGGCATGTGTAGGATAGGTGGTAGGCTTTGAAGCGGGGACGCCAGTTTCCGTGGAGCCATCCTTGAAATACCACCCTTATCGTCATGGATGTCTAACCGCGGTCCGTCATCCGGATCCGGGACAGTGTATGGTGGGTAGTTTGACTGGGGCGGTCGCCTCCGAAAGAGTAACGGAGGCGCGCGATGGTGGGCTCAGACCGGTCGGAAATCGGTCGTCGAGTGCAATGGCATAAGCCCGCCTGACTGCGAGACTGACAAGTCGAGCAGAGACGAAAGTCGGTCATAGTGATCCGGTGGTCCCGTGTGGAAGGGCCATCGCTCAACGGATAAAAGGTACGCCGGGGATAACAGGCTGATGACCCCAAGAGTCCATATCGACGGGGTTGTTTGGCACCTCGATGTCGGCTCATCGCATCCTGGGGCTGGAGCAGGTCCCAAGGGTTTGGCTGTTCGCCAATTAAAGCGGTACGTGAGCTGGGTTCAGAACGTCGTGAGACAGTTCGGTCCCTATCTGCCGTGGGTGTAGGAATATTGACAGGATCTGTCCCTAGTACGAGAGGACCGGGATGGACATATCTCTGGTGGACCTGTTGTCGTGCCAACGGCATAGCAGGGTAGCTATATATGGAATGGATAACCGCTGAAGGCATCTAAGCGGGAAACCAACCTGAAAACGAGTATTCCCTATCAGGGCCGTGGAAGACTACCACGTTGATAGGACGGGTGTGGAAGCTCAGTAATGAGTGAAGCTTACCGTTACTAATAGCCCGATTGGCTTGATCGTTCTCATTGACCATGCTCATCGGCCCGGAAAAACCGGGCGATGATGCCAAATACGTGTTCATCAAAAAGAGGTTCTCGCGATAAACCGCATGCGGTTTGCGACGACCTCACCAGCTTCTCAACAACATTGCCCTTAGCCGACCTGGTGGTCATGGCGGGGTGGCCGCACCCGTTCCCATTCCGAACACGGCCGTGAAACGCCCCAGCGCCAATGGTACTTCGTCTCAAGACGCGGGAGAGTAGGTCGCTGCCAGGTCTGCTAAAGGCAATGTTGTCCGGTTCGAATTCGAACCTGAAAATCTTCTCAAATCACGCATTCGGCCCTGCCGAAATCCAAGGGCCGCTCAAAGCGGTCCTTTTTGCTTGGTACAATGCCGAAAAGGGCGCAAATCCCCTCGGATTTGCACCGGTAGAGACGCAAACTCTTACGAGTTTGCTCTGTCGCGATAAATCCCTCCGGGATTTACGCTGGTAACGCGGGGTGGAGCAGCCCGGTAGCTCGTCAGGCTCATAACCTGAAGGCCGCAGGTTCAAATCCTGCCCCCGCAACCAATCAAAATTGCAAATCCTCCCAAGCTAAGTATTTACGTATTAGCTCCTCACCATAGCGGTCGAGGAGCTTTTGCTTTTTGTCCTCCGTGCCGAGTTCACCAGACAGCTGACGCGCCAGCACATCCTGATCCACCATTGCCTTGAACTTTGCTTCCATCATTTGCGCTGCCTCCATGGCAGCCAGGATGGACGCAATGCGACCATGCACCTCTAGCGCCAGCGGTTGACGGCCCGGTGTACTTACAATGACCACTTTCTGGATCAATTGCCGGATGATGTCGATCAGCGGCTGCTTGGTCTGGAGATCAGCGTGATCGCGCATCAGGTAAAGCATGGCGTGTATCACCGTGCGGACCGTGTCCTCGTTGATCTTGTCGCGCAGAGCTGCGAGGCGCTCTGCATCGCTTATGGGCTTATCCATGGAGGGCGCGCTCGCCAGCTGCCGCTCCAGTTCTTCCCGTTCTTCGTCGAGCCTGTCGAGCTGGTCTTCATGAAGCTTGCGATACCGTAGGCCTTGCCACTTTCGTCCCAGGCTTTCCGCAGAAGACCGATTTGCCGTTCGTCTTCAAAAGCCCGCTTGCTCAAGGGCATCCGGAGCCAAGCGTAAAAGCCGCTGGGATGGATGCGCAACAAGCGGCACATCGTTCGCACCGAAAATCGCTGTTGATGCTTTGCAACGAACGCGTACTTCACTTTGCATCCCTGGCGAAATACGCGGTCGCTTTTTTTAAGATGTGGCGCTCCTTGGTAACACGCGCCAGCTCCTTTTTGAGCTGCCTGATCTCTTTGGCCTGGTCGTTCCCTTGGTTGCTAGACGCTGAGGAGAACTTCTTCTTCCATTCATAGAGCGAGTGCGGGCTCACACCCAGCCGCTGCGAAACCTCCGCAACCGGATACCCGCGTTCCGTGATCTGAGGCGCCGCGTCCCGCTTAAACTCTTCGCTGAAAATTCGATTTGTTCATGATGATCTTCTTGCCTCAATTTAGGAAAGAAGGTGTCTACAAATCTCGGGGCTAGTCACTCAGTAGAGGGATTACATCTAAATTGCATTCCCGGAAGCTTTCGACCGCCCTTGGGGGCGGAATATCGTGCAATATCCAGTGAGGAACAGCAGTACCTCGATCGGGCCACACAGTTCGCAAGCTTGGAAGGTGCATACTCGTTGCTACAGGCGACCAAGCCGCAGACACTGTCCTTCGCATTATCCGACAGTGCAATCGGGCTGCTAAGTTGGATGACTAAGAAATTCGCGAGCTGGTCCTATTGCGACGGCGATCTCGAGACGGTATTTCGGCCGATGCGTTGCCAACGAACGTGTCGATCTACTGGTTTGGCAACACTGTCGACTCCTCCCTCCGAATATACAAGGAAAATGTCTTTCGCTCATTTTCCGAAGGAACTTCCGACGACACCCTGTTCATGGGTTGAGCGCGTATTCAACGTGCGCCGATGGACTGAAATGGCCAAGGGTGGGCACTTCGCCGCGCTCGAACAGCCCGTCCTCTTGGCCCGCGATATTCAGGACTCATTCCGTAAGCCGGCATCGTAACGTTGACCGGGCGGCGATTGCCGATGGTCGGCTCAAACAAGCTATGTTTGCCCTTGCGGTTTGAACCGCACCTTTTTCCCACTCTCCCACCTGCGTTGCGTTGGGATGCGACGGTTTCACTTGGCCGATTTATCGCTGAGCAGCAGGCGCACGAGTTCGGCTTGGCGGTGCACGCCGGTTTTTTCGAATATGTTGGACAGATGCATGCGCGCGGTGGAGACGGAAATGCCGAGCCGGTGCGCGGCGGCTTCGCGCCCGTCGCCTTTCATGATTTCGACGGCAAGGCTTGCTTCCCGCTCGGTCAGGCCGAAACGGGCGCGAAATGAAGCCTCCCGATTTGAGCGTTCCAGCATCCCATCAAACAAAAGCAGGATTGCCGCCGGGCGCAGGTGTCCCAGTGGTGACATTTCTTCGCCGCGCCAGGGGATCACCTCGATTTCCAAACCATCGCCGGCCTCACTATGAGAAAGGCGCAGGCGGCCGCCAGCCGGCTGACCAGGGATGGGATTGATGCACTGGCCGACCAGACGCGTCAGATGCTCGTGGGCACCCAGGGCTGAGACCTCCAGAAATCCGGATTTGAACTGGAGCGATGGACAGGCGGCGATGAGCGCTGTGGCCTCATCTTCGATTCTCACCACCCGCAACCGGCGGTCGACCAGGATCGCCCCCGACGCAGCGCGCTCGCCGCGGAGTGTCGCCATCGTGGCGACCTGTTCCTTCAGTCGCAGCGTCTCGATGATCCGCGTCGCTCGCACCAGATGCGGCGCGAGGCAGGCGAAAATCTCCATGGAGCCTGCTTCGAGATCCTCGCGTCCCGGAAACGGATGAAGCAGGCAACCCGTCCGCGCGCCATCGTCCGGACGCCCCCCGAGCCTGACGCCCGTAAAGGAAGCGCCTACGCCCACGTGGCGTAGAAAATCATTGTAAATACTGGTCCGTTTGATTTCCGCGACGCCAATCCGCTCCTGCGTTGCATAAGGCACGCCCGTCAGGGCATCGGCACCATACTCGCGGATCGGATTATGCGCCCACCAATGAGCCACGTATTCGCGCTGGAGAACAGGATCAACCCTTGGCGAAAAACCGACTGCCTGTTTGGTGATCGGGTCGAACAGATGGAAGATCGCGCTGTGAGCACAGCAAGCATCGGCCATACCGTTGAGCGTTTCGTCCCACGGTCGAAGGTCGAGCGCCGAATCGTAAATATTGCCGATGAGATCAAGGATGTTCCTAGCGTGCATTTGCTCTCCCGCGACGGTCTCCCAGTGACAACTCGTCGTGGCGTTTGGACAGTCGACCATACAGCTATTCGACTGTATTTTTACCAGCATTAGCCCACAATCCATCTCAACACTACGAACGAATGTCTGTAGCGGCTGCCCGCAAGGATGGGCCTGTGCGAAAATAACACCCAGTATAGACATCTGTCCGTGTTGCTTATGACCTCGTAAGGCTATGGCCATTCAGTTTTCACCTTTCGATTTATCGAAAAGGCTGACGCCTAAAAGAAATTCCAACGAAATAATTACGTTTTTTGGGGATCAAATGGGGATACGCGAAAGCTCCTTCTGCCGCGCTGTTTTTGCGTGCGGGTACGGGTTCCTTCTGACAATCGGTCCGATGGGCTGGAACCTTGCGCTCGCGCAGGACGCCGGGATGTTGTTGCGCGAGCAGGAGCGCCGGCAGGAGTTGGAGCGGTTGCAGAGGTTGCCCGTCCAATCGGGGACGTCTGCCGAAGCGGCACCCGCAGTACGGCGGGAGACCGGCGAGACCATCCTTATCAAGGACATCCTCTTTTCCGGCAAGATGGAATTGCTTTCGGAGGATGACCGCGCAGCTTTTGCTCTGAAGGCTACGGGTCAGCAATTGGGCGTCGATGGGCTCTATAATCTCGCGGATAGTGTGACGTTGCGCTTGCAGGAAGAGGGGTTTCTGCTCGCAAAGGCCATTCTGCCGCCGCAGGATGTTACTGAAGGTTTGGTGACGATTGAGATTGTCGAGGGCACGCTGGAAAGCGTTGCGTTGAAGCGAACGGCGAGCGTTCGGGCGAGGGAAGACCGGCTTAGGATCATCGCTGATTCCCATATTGCGGCGCAGGGTGTGAGACGTCAGGATCTCGAAGCGGCACTGTTGCGCATGAATGATCTTCCAGGCATCACTGCGCGGGCAAAGCTGACGCCGGGCGAGGCGCCGAATACCTCAATGCTTGTTGTCGATGTTGAACAGGCCCCTATTTTTTCCGGTCAGCTATCGGGCGATAATTTGGGATCAAGCTCAACTGGGTGGGTGCAGGCCAATGCGGGTTTTGCCCTCACGGATCTGACCGGCTATGGCGAGCTGATCCAGATCTTCGGCACATTCTCGCAAGGGCAGAAATTTGGGCAAGCCGCTCTCAGTATGCCGATTGGGGCAAGTGGTTTCACCGCAAGCGCCAATTACGGCTATCTCGACTATCGCAAAATTGATGATGTCGGCAGCGCACTTGATTTGCATGGCTCTGCCCATTTCGCGGGGTTGGGGCTGGATTATACGGCCATTCGCTCGCGCGATTTCAATCTGCGTTTCAACGCGGAACTGAACGGAAAGGCGCTTGTTGATGAAAGCCTTGTCGAGCGTTTGCAGGATAAGCGGGTGTATTCGGGGACGCTCGGGGTATCGGGCGATGCGCGGGACGTTTTCCTCGGTGGCGGCCTGACGTTTGGCTCTCTTTCCTGGACTTATGGCGACCTTGACCTTTCGCGCGAAGCATCGGCGCTCGCTGTCGATCAGGCCGGGCTGATGACGCAAGGCGGGTTTCATCGCGTGAATGCCTCGTTGGCGCGATTGCAAGACTTGTCGGGTGATTTCTCGTTTTTTGGGCGCGTATCCGGCCAGTGGACCAACAAGAATCTCGACAGCTCGGAGGATTTTTCGCTTGGCGGACCATATGGCGTGCGCGGCTTTGGTGTTGGCAGCGGCAGCGGAGATTTGGGCGCACTGGGCACGATTGAGCTGCGCTTCGATGCGCCAATCCCAGCCGAATACGGCGCATTGCAATTGGCGGGCTTTGTCGATGCCGGGCATGTGTGGGTGAACAAGGACAGTTTCAGCATTCCCGCCGCCAATGCCTGTGGTTGCAACGATTATGGCCTCGCCAGCGCTGGGATTTCCGCCCGCTGGACAAGCGAAAACATCAGTTTTTCAGCCAGTTACGCATATGCTCTCGGGGATGATCCGGGACGCGCGATTGGCACATCCAGCGACAATCAACGGTTTTGGCTTTCGGGCGGTATAGAGTTTTAGGGATAGCATTATGAATAGTCTTTACAGGCATATCTGGTCGAAGATCTTGGGTCGTGTGATTGTCGTTGCCGAATGTGTGTCGGGTGGCGGGGGCAAGAAGTCTTCTCGCAAGCGTAAGCTGATGTCCGCGCTCATGGCCTCCACGCTCTTGAGCAACGCCGCATGGGCGGATGGTTTACCGACCGGCGGACAGGTTGTGGCAGGGCGGGCGACGATTGTCAGCAATGGCACCGCCATGACGGTCAATCAGTCCACGGACCGGATGAGTGCCAACTGGCAGAGCTTTTCCATTGGCGCTGGCAACAGCGTGACATTCAACCAGCCGGGCGCAAACTCGGTAGCGCTCAACCGGGTGACGGGGCAAGATCCCTCGCAGATTCTCGGCAACCTTAATGCCAACGGGCAAGTGTTCCTGCTCAATCCCAATGGCATCGCCATCGGCAAGACCGGCAGCGTGCAGACCGGCGGATTTGTCGCCTCGACGCTGGGAATGAGCAATCAGGATTTCTTGAGCGGAAACTACCAATTCAACGGAACTGGCGGTGCCATCACCAATGACGGCAACCTCAACGGCCATGTCGTGGCGCTGATTGCGCCGACGGTGCGCAACAACGGCACTGTCACCGGCGATGCGGCCTTGGCCGCTGGTACCGATGTGCTCCTCGACTTCAACGGCGACGGCCTGCTCTCGGTTGAAGTGAAAGCCAACACGATGGCCGGGCTGGTAGAGAACAACGGCCTGATCCGCGCGGACGGCGGCGCGGCTATCCTCACCGCCAAGGGCGCGTCACAGGCGCTCGCCGGCGTGGTCAAAAATACCGGAATGGTGGAAGCCAAGAGAATTGGTCGCAAGAATGGCCGCATCCTTCTGCTGGGCGATATGCAAAATGGCGAGGTGAAAGCCAGCGGTACGTTGCGGGCAGAATCGGTTGAAACTTCAGCCGCCAAAGTCACCATAGAGGCGGATTTGAAGGTTGATACCCAAGGCGGACATTGGCTCATCGACCCCACCGACATCACGATCGATGCGGCGAGCGCGGCGGCCTATCAGACGGCGCTTGGCACGGGCAATGTCACGATCACCACGGCCGGCGCAGGCAGTGACACTGGCAACATCACCGTCAATTCTTCCATCAATTGGTCGTCCCACATCCTGACGTTGACCGCCGATAACAACATCACCATCAATGCGGCACTGACCAGCACCGGCACCACGGCGAGCGATGGTCTGGTGCTCAACTACGCGCAAACCACCAACGCCGGCGATTACACCATCAACGCGCCGGTTAATCTGGCGGCGGGCAGCCTGTTCCAAACCCAACACGCCGCCGACACGGCAGTGACATATACGGTCATCACCAGCCTTGGCGCGGCAGGCTCCACCACCAGCGCCGATTTGCAAGGCATGGGCGGAACCCTTTCCGGCAACTACGTCCTTGGCGCCGACATCGACGCCTCGGCGACCAGTGGCTGGAACGGCAATGCGGGTTTTGTGCCGGTGGGTGACGCCACCACCAACTTCACAGGCAAGTTCGACGGCCTCGGCCACACCGTCACCGGCCTGACCATCAATCGAACAACTAGTTACGTTGGGTTGTTCGGGTATGCTGATGGCGTAACCATCCGCAATATCGGCATGATCGGCGGCGATATCACGGGCGGTGCCAATGTCGGCGGGCTGGTGGGGGTAAACTCCGGCAGCGGCAGCACCATCACTAACGCCTATGCCACAGGAAGTGTGTCGGGTCAGAGTAATGTCGGCGGGCTGGTGGGGTATAACTACAGCAACAGCACGGTGACGGGCAGCTATGCCACGGGCGCCGTGTCGAGCACAGGCGCGGGCAATGTCGGCGGGCTGGTGGGGTTAAACTACAAAGGCACCATCACCAACTCCTATGCTACTGGCAGCGTGACGGGCACAGGCGACTATGTCGGCGGGTTGGTGGGGTCTAACTCTTTCTACAGCACTGTGACTGGCAGCTACGCCACGGGCGCAGTCAGCGGCAGCACCAATGTCGGCGGATTGGTGGGGTATAACTACAGCAGCAGCATGGTGACGGACAGCTATTCCACGGGCGCCGTGACGGGCATAGGCGACTATGTCGGCGGGCTGGTGGGGTATAACTACAGCAGCAGCACGGTGACGGGCAGCTATGCCACGGGCGCCGTGACGGGCACAGGCACAGGCAACAATGTCGGCGGGCTGGTGGGATTTAACTACACCAGCAGCACGGTGACGGACAGCTATGCCACGGGCGCCGTATCGTCGAGCACAGGCGCCAATGTCGGCGGGCTGGTGGGACATAACTACAGCAGCACGGTGACGGGCAGCTATGCCACGGGCGCAGTCAGTGGCAGCATCCATGTCGGCGGGCTGGTGGGGTTCAACTCCGTCGGCAGCATCACCGATAGTTTTTGGGACACGCAAACCACAGGTCAAACCAGCAGCGCTGGCGGCACCGGCAAAACAACGGCGGAGATGACTACAAAATCCACCTTTACTGATGCGGGATGGAATTTTTCAACTATCTGGGGCATCAAGACATCCGAGAATTCCGGCTATCCGATTTTACGGGCGCTGAGCCCTGGTATGACCTTCGGCACGGCTCTCACCATCACCCTTGGCGATCTCACGAAAATCTATGGCGATGCCAACCCGGCGCTGGGCAGCTTCACCCTTTCCGGGTGCATATCTTGCATCACCGGCATTGATTGGGATGCGTTGGTCACGGCTGGAACCGATGTCGGCACCTATGCTTACAGTGACAGCGTGCTCAATTACACATGGGGCAGCGGATTCAACGCCAGCGACTATGCTATAAGCTTTGTCGATAACACCGGCCTGATCGTCACCCCGCGCGTGCTCGATCTCACCGGCACCCGCATTTATGACGGGGACACAGCGCTGGCAAACTCCGTCTTCACTCTGGGTAATCTCTATAATGGCCAGACGCTAACCCTTTCGGGCAGCGGCTCCATGACAACCAAGCATGTTGGAACGGGGAAGGCCCTCATCCTGTCAAGCCTCGCGCTTGGCAACGGTACGGGGAGCGCCTCCAACTACACCCTGCTAGGGGGCACCCATACGGTCGATATCACTGCGGCGACAATCTCCGCCATCACCGGCCTCACCGCCAGCAATAAGACCTATGACGGCACGACGGCGGCAACGCTCAGTCTGAACGGCGCGGGTTTCACGGATATGATCGCGGGCGATGTGCTCACCGTCGCCACCAGCGCGGGCGCGTTCGATAGTGAGAACGCGGGAGTTGGCAAAACCGTCAACATCACCGGCCTGACGCTTGGCGGCACCGACGCTGGCAATTACACGCTTAGCCAAAATACGGCGACGACCACCGCTGACATCGCCAAGGCGGGGCTGACGCTCACCCCCAACAACGCTTCCAAGACTTATGGCAATGCGCTCAGCTTTACAGGCAGCGAGTTCACGCCAGTCGGCCTCCAGAACGGCGAGACCGTCGGCAGCGTGACCTTGGTGAGCACGGGTGCCACCAGTCTCGCAGATGTTGGCAATTATGCCATCACCGCTTCCAGCGCCATTGGCGGGACGTTCGACATCAACAACTACAATGTGACCTACAACACCGGCACATTGACAGTGAACCAAGCCATCCTGACGGCGTTGGCAGGTGCGGTCAATGATGCCAGCAAGACCTATGATGGGCTGGCATTCTCTGGCGGCAATGGTGTCGTATTCACAGGCTTTGTTAATGGCGACGATCAGGATGACCTCACCGGCACATTGGCTTATGGCGGGAGTTCCCAAGGTGCGGTGAATGCCGGCAGTTACGCCATTACTGCATCCGGCCTGTCTTCGATAAACTATAACATCAACTGGACACAAGGCACGTTGACGGTCAACCCGGCCGCGCTGAGTGTGACGGCCATCAACGCCAGCAAGACCTATGACGGGTTGGCGTTCACCGGAGGCAATGGCGTGAGCTATGCTGGCTTCGTCAATGGCGAGACGGCCAGCGTTCTGGGCGGCAGGCTCGTCTATGGCGGCACGGCGCAGAATGCGGTGAATGCGGGCAGCTATACGCTGACGGCCTCTGGCCTGACCTCCGGAAATTACGCCATCACTTATGTCGATGGTGGCCTGTCGGTTAGCGCGGAGATCGTCAGTTCGTGCTCGCCTTCGGGGGCGGGAAACTCGGGCGTCTGCGGCGCGGTCCCCGCGCCCAACGATCCCGGTTGGATCACTGACAACGATGTCCGGATTGAGATCGTGCAAACGGCGCAGACCGATATGTCTACGGCGGCAGCGAACCCCACGGATTCCACCGATGAGCAGGAGGAGACAACCCCTTCTCAGTGCCGTTCGGACGCGGCGGGCGAAGATGGTGCAAGCCAGGCTTGTCAGAACGAAACCCAGACACATTGAAGGTAGTTTGCATGCGAATCGGACTTTCTACCCTGACCATTTTCATGGCCACATTTTCCGCCATTGGCACCCACGCCGCGCCGCTTCCCGGTGGGGCGGGGAGCCTTACGGAGAACTATCAGGATTGGGTCGTCGCCTGTCAGGCGCAAAACAATGCCACCGCCTGCGTCATGCGGCAGGTGCAGAGCAACAGCCAGACCGGTCAGACTATTCTGACCGCCGAATTTCGCGCTGTTGACGGCGATGCTCTGGAAGGAGCGTTGCTGCTGCCTTTCGGGCTGGTGCTTTCACAAGGCGTGGCGGTGAAGATTGATGAAACAGAGGCTTGGCCGCTTAGTTTTTCCACCTGTCTGCCCCAAGGCTGCCTCGCGCTCATCAGCTTCGACGCCAGCCGCATCGCCAGCCTGAAAGCCGGAACAGCGCTGAATCTGACGGTCTCAGCCATCAGTCCGCTCCAACCCATCGCCTTCAAAATCTCCCTCAAGGGATTCACAAATGCCTTGGGCCGCATCGCGGAACTATCCAAATGACCCTTGCTGAGTTCTTCCTCATTTGTCGCTTTGAATAGCCCCGTGAATAGTGGCGCTTGTCGGTGGACAGGGAGCGTCCGACATCGACGGATTCCGTGAACTTGCTGTCCTCGTCACGGCGCAAATAGCGCTTGTCGGTTCCGGTATCGATGAGTTCACGCTTCCACATACCTGTCCTCCTGTTTGTCAGTGAGATCGCGGCGGACCGGTTGGGTGCTCGCCTGGCGCTTCGTTGCCCGCAGCTGCGTTCACTATCGCGGTCGTGTCCGTTTGACACGCTCTGGCGTAAGAGCGATTCGCGGCTCCCTGATGATCAGCGGGAGCGCCTCGTCAGCGAACTAATGTCCGCGCGACTGGCGGTCCGGGATGCAAAGGACAAGCCTGAAGAGATCGCATGCTGACTTCGCCCTAAATCGCGCAGAAATAAGCCCCCGTCGGCTGTCGCTACCTGGGAACCATTGAGACATTGAAAGGTTGGGCACCCGATACGTCACAGATTTGAACGGATTCCCCCAATGGCTACCGAAAAGACTTTGTCCGACCTGTTCCTTGATACGCTCAAGGACATCTATTTTGCCGAAAAGCAAATCCTGAAAGCGTTGCCCAAGATGGCGCGCGCAGCCCAGTCCGAAGAGGGCAAGGCTGGATTTCTAAAGCATCGCGAGGAGACCCAGGACCAGATAGAGCGTCTGGAGCAGATTTTCGAACTGCTGGGCAAGCCGGCCCGTGGCAAGACCTGCGAAGCCATTCAGGGCATCCTCGCCGAGGGCGAAGAGATTATGGAAGACTACAAGGGGACGGCTGCTCTTGATGCGGGTCTCATCGCATCGGCACAGGCTGTCGAGCATTATGAAATCGCCCGCTACGGAACTCTCAAGTCCTGGGCGAAGCAGCTCGGTCTGAAGGAAGCGATCCCTTTGCTGGATGCCAATCTTCAGGAAGAGATTGCGACCGACCAGAAACTGACGGCTCTGGGCGAAACGTCCGCAAATGCCAAGAGCATGAAGAAGGCCAGCTGAGCCGTCTCCGATCTCTGCGAGACCGCCCCTTGAGGCGGTCATTCGTTTCTTAAGCAGCTTTCCTTGCCACCATCAGAGCGCGTGCTCCAGGAGTTCTTCATGGCCAAGACATCAACCCGTGGGTCCGTTGGGTCCAAAACTGCGACTGTCCAGATCCACGACCAGACGATGCAGCGCGGCGAAGGCGGCGAACTGCATCAGATCGCCGAGGATGACGCGCCCCCGCTGACGACAGCTCAGGGCAGCCCGGTTGTCGACGACCAGAATTCTCTTCGCGTCGGGGCACGCGGTCCGCTGGTGATGGATGATTTCCATTTCCGCGAGAAGATTTTCCACTTCGACCACGAGCGCATCCCCGAGCGCGTGGTGCATGCCCGTGGCTATGGTGCGCACGGATATTTTGAAACCTACGAGTCTCTTGCGAACTATACCAAGGCCGATATTTTTCAACGTGCGGGAGAAAAGACCGAAGCCTTTGTCCGTTTCTCGACGGTTGCTGGCAACAAGGGTTCCGCCGACCTTGCCCGGGATGTCCGCGGCTTCGCGGTTAAGCTCTATACCCAGGAGGGCAACTGGGACCTGGTCGGAAACAACATCCCGGTTTTCTTCATCCAGGATGCCATCAAGTTCCCGGATCTGATCCATGCCGCCAAACAGGAACCCGACCGGGCCTTCCCGCAAGCGCAGACCGCCCATGACACTTTCTGGGATTTCATCAGCCTGACGCCTGAGAGCATGAACATGGTCATGTGGATCATGTCGGACCGGACCATTCCGCGCTCCTTTCGCTTCATGGAAGGTTTCGGCGTTCACACGTTCCGCTTCGTCAACGCGAAGGACGAATCCACCTTCGTCAAGTTCCACTGGAAGCCGAAGCTGGGTCTCCAGTCAGTGGCCTGGAACGAGGCCGTCAAGATCAACGGTGCCGATCCGGATTTCCATCGCCGCGATCTCTGGCAATCCATCCAGTCCGGCAATTTCCCGGAATGGGAATTGCAGGTTCAGCTCTTCGATCAGGAATTTGCCGACAGCTTCGACTTCGACGTGCTCGACCCGACCAAGATCATCCCCGAAGAAATCCTCCCGCCTGTCGCCATCGGCCGGCTGGTACTCGATCGCATGCCCGACAACTTCTTTGCGGAGACCGAGCAGGTAGCCTTCATGACGCAGAATGTGCCGCCGGGCATTGATTTCAGCAATGATCCGCTGCTGCAGGGCCGCAATTTCTCCTATCTCGATACGCAGCTCAAGCGTCTAGGCGGGCCGAACTTTACTCATCTGCCGATTAATGCGCCCAAATGTCCGTTTGCGACCTTCCAGCAGGATGGTCACATGGCGATGCGCAATCCGGTTGGCCGGGCAAATTACCAGCCTAACTCCTTTGGCGAAGGTCCGAGGGAAACACCGACGCGCGGCTATCGCCATTTCCCGGCTGAAGAGCAGGGAACGAAGGCACGTCTGCGCCCAGAGAGCTTTGCCGACCACTATAGCCAGGCGCGGCAGTTCTACATCAGTCAAACGCCCCCGGAGCAGCGCCACATCGCGGCGGCTCTGACCTTCGAACTGAGCAAGGTGGAAACCGCCGTGATCCGTGAGCGCATGGTCTCCCACCTTCTCAACATCGATGAGACGCTGGCCAATACCGTGGCGCAAAAGCTCGGTTTCCAGTCGATGCCGAAAGCGGCGGATGCCGCGATGCCAACACGGCAGGATCTGGAGCCAGCGCCATCGCTCAGCATCGTCGAACGCGGCCCGCAACGCTTCGAAGGCCGCAAGCTCGGCATCCTGATCACCGATGGTGTCGATGCAAAGCTGCTGAAAAATCTGACCAAGGCGATCACGAAGGAAAAGGCCGTGTTCGAGCTGATTGCCCCGAAGGTCGGTGGCGTCAAAGCCTCGGATGGATCGTGGGTGGAGGTCCACCATATGATCGATGGCGGGCCATCGGTCCTCTTCGACGCCGTCGCCCTCCTGACATCGCCAGAGGCAATGGATGACCTCGTCAAGGAAGCAACCGCACGGGATTTCGTCGCGGATGCATTCCAGCACTGCAAGTTCATCGGCTACGACCCATCGGCCATGCCGCTTCTCGAAAAGGCCGGCATTGCGGATGCGCTCGATGAAGGCGTGATCGACTTGCCCGGTGATCAAGGACTTGATGGGTTCGTATCATCGCTTGGCAAGCTCAGGGTTTGGGGGCGAGAGCCGTCCGTTAAGCTGGGCAAGGCGTCCGTACCGAAGTAATCGGTTTGGCCCCCGGCTCATGGGGGCCAACCATCACCTATGCCCCAAGATCGGTTTAGTTCGTCCCCCAGATAGCTGCCTTATCTGGAGTGACGCGCGGGGTTTCTTAGTGTGCCAGATCACTCACCCGCATTCTCAAGGTCACCATTATCCCTCCTGCGGTCCGATCGTATACGATTGACCCACCGAGATGACCACCCACGGTTCGTTGGAGCAGCTTGCTGCCATACCCCTCAGGTGAGTTTTTCGGCACATCCTCGCAGCCTTGCTCGCTCCATAAGATCTCCACATCCTCCTCGACGGTAGAGCCGGAGATATCGAGCAAGCCTTGCTCGGCTGATAACGCACCATATTTCAGCGAATTGGTCGCCAGCTCGTGGATCACAAGGGCAAGGCTCGTAGCCGCCTTCTCTCCGATCCCCATACGAGGAACGGCAACACGAATCCGACCTGCAAAGGCGCTCAGGTCGTCATACGGCGCCAAAAGCACCGAAAACAGATCGCCGAGCAGAGCGGCACTTCCCTGGCCATTGGGGAGGGGTCTGACCAGATCATGGGCCCGCCCCAGCGCCGTCAGCCTCTGGGTCAATTGCTTCGCCATCTCCTCTTTAGTCTCGGTCGTCCGCGACGTGATCGTCGTCAGGCCCGACGCCAGAGCGAGAAGATTCTTCACCCGGTGGCTCATTTCGCCGGCGAGCAGCTCGTGACCCTCCTCCGCTTGCTTGCGCCCCGTGACATCGAGAAAGATCCCCGTCATCTCCCGGGCGGCGGCGTCTCGGTTGCCCCCCAAGCCTCGCGCAGAAATCCAGCGCACGTCCGATGTGCTCGTCAATATTCTGAAGTCGATTTCGAACTGACCTTCGACGACACGTGTGGCAACGAAGGCTGCCCTGACGCGGTCTCGGTCGGCAGGATGTACCTGCGCGGATAAGTGTTCAAAGGTGAGCCCGTTTGCCAGCGGAAGATCCCAGAGCTCAAAGCCTCTGGCATCCATGACGAATTCGTCGTTTTCAACAATCCATGTCCAGAGAGCGACCCCGGCAGAATCGATGGCACTGCGGAGCGCACGTGCATCCCAGTCGCTGCCAATTGGACCGCTATTGCTCAATCGAAGCTCTCCCGCTCAACGGTGCAGCTCATCAATCCACAATCCGTAGATGACTTTACAGCTAAAAGCCCATCGGTGACCAGTCGGTTTTCTCGTTTGCACATCCGCGCCACGAGGATCGATCATCAGATGCGAAATGTCGCCACAAAAGCCAACAACGGCAAAATGAGCCGGAACTTTAATCACGCCGTTGTGTTCTTGCTGCGGTACCTAGCAACTAGGTCTGCAAAGAGGAAACCCCATGAAAAAGATGATTTTCGCGGCGGCGCTCGTATGCGCCTCGGCAGTGTCTGCCTATGCCCAGACCACCACTGTTCCTGC
Organism: Peteryoungia algae; assembly: GCF_030369675.1. Taxonomy (NCBI): domain Bacteria; kingdom Pseudomonadati; phylum Pseudomonadota; class Alphaproteobacteria; order Hyphomicrobiales; family Rhizobiaceae; genus Peteryoungia; species Peteryoungia algae. Next base: position 3,258,700 of record NZ_CP128477.1, read on the forward strand.
GGCCGACGGCGACACTCCTGCCGTTGCGACACCGGATACGCCGAATGCTGCAGCCCCGGTAGAGGGCGCTAACTCCTTCACAGAAGAACAAGCGCGGGAGCGCATTGAGGCCGCCGGCTACACCGGCATTGCCGACCTCATGCTTGACGACCAGGGCGTCTGGCAGGCCACGGCAATGAAGGACGGCAAGTCCTTGTCGGTGGCAATGGATTACCAGGGCAACGTCGTCTCGAAATAATTCTGCAGAGCGGAGAGAAAGGTCATTCCATGAAAAACATTACCGGACTTTTTGACACCTACAATGATGCAAGCGCGGCCGTCAGTGCTCTGGAAGCCCGTGGCGTCCGGTCCGACGACATCAGCATCGTTTCCAATAATGCCGACAACCGTCACACACATGAAGACAACGACAGTGGCGCTGCAGAAGGTGCCGGCACCGGTGCCGGTATTGGCGCTGTGGTTGGGGGCGCGGGCGGTCTTCTGACGGGACTCGGTATTATGGCCATCCCAGGTGTTGGCCCGGTCGTTGCGGCCGGTTGGTTGGCCGCAACTGCAGCCGGCGCCGTTGCCGGCGCGGTTGCTGGCGGTGCGGCTGGTGGCCTTATCGGCGCACTGATGGATTCCGGAGTTTCTGAAGAAGAGGCCCATGTCTACGCCGAAGGTGTTCGCCGTGGGGGCACGCTCGTCACAGCTCGCGTGGATGACAGCATGGAAGTTGAGGCGGAAGCGATCCTCAAGCAGTCCAATCGCGTCGATCCGATGGCGCGCCGCCAGGCCTATTCGGAGCAGGGCTGGACGAAGTTCGATCATTCCGCTGACCCCTACGGCCCGGCGGAAATCGAACAGGAGCGCGACCGTTATCGGGGTCGCACTCTCTAATTCATGCCAATCGGGGATCGGCTTACGCCGGTCCCCGACGTCGTTTTAAAACATCATCTATCAACAGGGATGTCGGTTGGCTTTCCGGAACCCCAGAAGGTCACCCATGCGTAGCATTTCCGATACCATCGAGCGATTGGCTCGTGCCCGCGCGCAAACGCAGGGCCCCGTCGACCAGCCAAATAAGCTGACCAGGCTGGCCGAGCCTGCGCAAAACCCCGGCCAGCTCACCGGCTGGTATCAGTGCCCGGACGGTCCAGTGTCCCCTCCCGCCCTCGTGGTCGTTCTGCATGGCTGCACACAGACGGCAGCCGCATATGATCACGGGTCCGGCTGGTCGCGGCTCGCCGAAGACTATGGTTTCGCGGTTCTGTTTCCGGAGCAATCCCGCCAGAACAACGCCAATCTCTGCTTCAACTGGTTCCAGGGCGATGACGTCACTCGCGACCACGGCGAGGTCCTGTCGATCCGTGAGATGATCGCGAGCATGATCGACATTCATGGTGTGGATTCGCGCCGTGTGTTTGTCACGGGCCTTTCGGCAGGTGGCGCCATGGCCAATGCACTTCTCGCTTCCTATCCCGAAGTCTTTACAGGTGGTGCGATCATCGCCGGCCTTCCCTTCGGCGTGGCCTCCACGGTGCCGGAAGCTTTCGACCGAATGCGAGGGCACGGAATTCCACCCGCGACGACGCTCGACGCCAAACTCAGGAGCGCATCCCGGCACGATGGACCTTGGCCGACCGTCTCTGTCTGGCACGGGACGACTGACAATACAGTCTCTGAGGCGAATTCCCGGGCAATCATCGATCAGTGGCGAGGGGTCCATGGCGCGGACGTTGGATCGCGCGAAGCTCAGCTCGTCGATGGCGGTCATGCGCTGGAAACCTGGAAAGATGCATCCGGCAGAAACGCCATCGAGCACTACCGGATTGTCGGCATGGGTCATGGAACGCCAATCGATGCAACCACCGGATATGGCAGATCTGCCGCATATATGCTCGACGCCGGGATTTCGTCGACCGTGCATATCGCGCGCGCCTGGGGGCTGACCCCATCCTTCGAGCGGCGGGAAAGGCCGGAAACGCCCGATGCCTCACAGGTCGCCGCACAGCATGGCCCACTCTTGAAGCCTGATGGCATACAGGAGGTCATCGAGAGTGCATTGCGGGCCGCAGGCCTTATGAAATGAGGTCATCGGCGGCGACTGGTTGGCTGAAGAGACCCTAGGCAGTGCCAAATTGGAGCTCGCAGCCTCGTGAAGGATCCTTGCGGTCGTAATTGCGCTGTTCCGGGAACTTCCTGGCTTCCCATAGGTTGCCCCAACATAAGTTCCTGCAAGATCTGCCGTCGACATGTGCCGGTCGTTCGCGATTGAAAGACGAGTCTATGATGAGATTTTCTGCTTGGTTCCTGCCGACCGCTTCGGCGCTCGTCCTCGCCTCTGGAAGCTTCGCCTATGCTGACGAAGCAGCCTTATTGTAGTCTGATGCAGGAAGTTGGAACCGCATGGGCATCGTCAAAACGCGGGCCAATTCCCCGGAGCGGGCACCGGCACTGCCAGACTGGCGGTAAGCGCGCCGGAAATACCATCAACTTCGGGATTACATGGGTGAAGGAGGTCAATGGCGATCGGCGTGCACAGATGACCATCGAAAGGATCGGCGACACGGGCATAAGACTGACAACGGTCGATACCGATCCCAAGACTGGCAAATCCATCGTCACGGGCCGTATTGATTTGCGTCGCACCTGAGGCCGTCTCGCATAGACTTCGTCGTTTTGTTTGCCCGCGACCAGTCCTATGTCGTCGGTCTCACCCTTGTGACCTCGGATGCAGGCTGACAGCCGCTTTGACCAGAAGGGACAGCACCGTCTGGCGGTTGTTCGGAGGCTTGTATTGAAGGTGTCTGGCTATTGGACTGGAACCTCCCAGCGAGATTGGAATTGAACGCTATGCAAAGATATTTCTTTCACATTCGCGAACGAAATGAACTGGAGCTTGATGTCGAAGGCGTCGAGTTTGCAGACGACGCCGCCGCTCGAATGGGGGCTATATCCGCTGCAAAGGAAATGGTTGTTGAGGCCGTGGTCGGCGATGCAGAGATAGATGGCCGCCAGCTTGAAGTTATGTCGTCAGGGGGTGATCTGGTGGCGGTGGTCTCACTTCAGTCCGTCATCAAAATCTAAGTGTGGCGTTGGCGGCTGCTCGATGGGCAGGATGGGTGAGTGCACCAAGCGACTTCACACGACCCCGTGTTGGGCATTTCGTTGGGCGACTATCCTCGATCATCTGAACCGGAGATAGCTGATCTTCGCGAGCGTTTTGGTGGCATGATGGGAAAGACGCCTGACCGCAGGTCACCTAGGTACCAGATCTTGAAAAATGCCGTCTCGCTCTCCAGAGCCGCGACAGAGGGAGCACGCCAGAATGTCAATCCAAAGAGCAAGCTTTTACGCGCTCCTGATCATGGTGACGGTGGCGTTCGTGTGGCTTCTGATACCCTATTACACAGCAGTTCTGTGGGCCGTGATCCTGGCAATCCTGTTCTTTCCCGTCCACAAGCGGCTTGAACGATTGCTTGGCGGCCGTTCCACGATCGCGGCGCTTCTTACCCTGTTTCTATGTATCTGCCTCGTCATCCTGCCGGCCCTCGGCATTCTGGCATCCCTCATTCAGGAAGGTTCAAGCCTCTACCAGCGCATCAGCAGCAATGAAATCGACCTGAATGCCCATCTGCTGCGGCTTCAATCCATCCTGCCTGAATTTCTCAACAACTGGCTGACCTCACTCAAGCTCGATGGCTTTGCAGAAGTGTGGACGAAGCTCTCATCCGGATTCATGGAGGCGGGGCAGTCGATTGCCGGGGGGGTGTTGAGCTTCGGACAGAACACGCTGCAGTTCTTCATCAGCATGGGACTGATGCTCTATCTCCTGTTCTTCCTGTTCCGGGATGGCGCTTCGCTGGGACGGACCGTGCGTCACTCCATTCCGCTCAGTGACGATTATACGCGTCAGTTCATCGACAAGTTCGCCGCCGTTGTTCGCGCCACCGTTCGAGGTAATATGATCATCGCGATCACCCAGGGCGCGATCGGCGGCTTGAGCTTCTGGGCTCTGGGCATTGAGGCTGCACTGCTGTGGGGCGTCGTTATGACCTTCTTGTCTATGCTGCCTGCCATCGGTGCCGCGATCGTCTGGGTGCCGGCTGCGATATGGCTGTTCCTCATTGGCGCGTGGATCAAGGGCATCCTGATGGTGGTAATCGGGGCCTTCGTGATAGGGCTCATCGACAACCTCCTCCGTCCTCCTTTGGTGGGGCAGGGTGCCCGGCTGCCGGATTATGTCGTCCTGATTTCGACCGTCGGCGGAATCTCCCTATTTGGCCTCAGTGGCTTCGTTATCGGCCCCCTGATCGCTGCCCTTTTCATCTCCGCGTGGTCTCTGTTCACGCTGCAACAGCAGGAACCCACCTCAGCTTCCGTTGGTAGAAGGATCGAGGATAGAGGCAATTGAGGCGTAAGGAAGAGGTCAAAGCTGGCATTACCGATCGGCTGGCAGCATATGTCGACTGCTTTTCGGTCAACAGCGACCAGAACCGACAGGCTGCTTCTGGCCCCGTCATCTAACTGAAAGGCGCGCGTTCTCCCTGTGGCCAATGGTGGCCATAGGAGAACTGAAATGGGTATCTCGCGATATGATCCTGCCGCACTGGGTCGACCGGCTTGGAGCGCGGGTAAACAAGTTGGTATCAAGAAGCCCCTTAAGCAGCGCCAGATCTGGGCAGTCCGCTTCTTTCTCGATCGTGAAGGAAGGATGCGAGATCGGGCGCTTTTTGATCTTGCCATCGACAGCAAGCTCTGTGGCTGCGATCTGGTAAAGCTGAAAATCGGGACACTCATAACTGGCCACGACATTCGAACTCGGGCGATGGTCGTCCAGCAAACGACTGGACGACCCGTGCAGTTCGAAATCACAACTGAGGTCAGAGCTAGTCTGCTTGCCTGGCTTCAACGAAGGGGAGGAACCGTCGATGACTATGCCTTTCCCAGTCGCGTCGACCACGCTGATCATCTCAGCACTCGGCAGTACGCCCGACTGGTCTACGAGTGGGTGACGGCGATCGGGTTTCGTCGGGAGGATTGCGGTACGCATTCCCTGCGGCGAACGAAGGCTGCCATGATATACAAAGCCACCGGCAATCTTCGAGCGATCCAGATCCTACTTGGCCATACCAAGATCGCCCGTCGACATTGGGGACGCATTAGAACTAGCTGTGCGAACTGAAATCTGAAAGCGGACGGCCCCGCACGTCGTGGGGTCGCTCCTTTTTCCGGAGAGCCCCTCGAAGGATTCGATCCGGTTCGCGCCCTCAAACAAGCCATACGGTTCTGATGGTTTCATGCTACTGGCGTGCGCGTGCGACACTAGCATCCATCCTCGGGAACAGCATCCGGGGTCTCCACCAGGAAAGATCGAGCCTTGGCCCGCAAGAACAGAGACGAGCTAGCTTTTGGGGACGAGCCTACGCCAGAGCCCGTGTTCTGTCCGATGTGCGAGCGCGTCATCCCGGAGGATCAGAGAGACGAGCATCATCTTGTTCCCAAGAGCAAGGGTGGAAAGAAAACCGTTTGCCTGCACCGTATATGCCACGATCAGATCCATTCGATCTTTACCGATGCTCAACTCGCCAAGAAGTTTTCCACGATCGAAACAATCTTGGAAGACCCTGCGGTGCGGACATTCATCACGTGGGTGAGAAACAAGCCTCCTGGCTTTTCGGATCGTGCAAAGGAAACACGGCAGTCATTCCGTCGAGGCCGCTAGCCGCAACAGGAAAAAGTTCCGGCTAGAGGCGAATGCTGCCGTGGCGAGAATGCGCCTTCGTTTCGGACGTTTGGCCGCAATAGGGTCTTTTCCATAAGCGGACACTCGCTTTGCCGGGCGATTTGGCAACACACCCACCGTCTTTGTAGGCGCTTCACTCTGAACGTTTCTGCCTGCTAGATACTGCTGCCGGGAATGGGGTCGCATTCCCGCGCAGTTCAACAGGAGTGTCCTCAGCCGTCAGCATGCTTCCTGCCTGAGGCGAGCATTTGGCAGCAACAGAGTTTTGTGGTTCCTTGGACCTATGGTGTGGTCCTCAAACCCATCAGGTCGGGCCGGACGCACCTGTCGCATCTGGTCGCTGCGTGTAGTGTAGTGCAAACCGCATTCCGCCTGCCTCAACCACCGCGACAGGAAAATCGTAGATCCCCTGTAGCACGTCCGTGCGCATGATGACGTCAGGCGTCCCGTCGGCTGCGATCCGGCCATTCTTCATCGCAATGATCCGGTCGGCGCTGGCTGATGCGTGGTTGATGTCGTGCAGCACGACGACGATGGTTCGGCCGGCTTCGTCGACGAGCCGGCGCAGTTCCAGCATCAGTTGGCGGGCGTGATACATGTCGAGATTGTTCAGGGGCTCGTCGAGCAGGATATAGTCGGTCCCTTGCGCATAGGTCATCGCCACCATCACCCGCTGCCGCTGGCCGCCGGACAGCCGATCAAGCGAGCGGTTGGCAAGGTCTTCGAGCTCGAAGCGGGCAAGCGCCTCCTTGACCATCGCCTTGTCCTCAGCCGTCATTCGCCCGCCGCCATGCGGAAACCGGCCGAAGCCGACCATTTCGCGCACGGTGACGCGCGGCGGCTGGCCGATATCCTGCCTCAGGATCGCGAGTTTTCTGGCGAGAGTTTTGCCGGGTGTCGAGCCGACCGGAAGCCCGTCGATGGTGACGGATCCCTGCTGCAGTGGCAACAGCCGGGCGGCTAGCGAGAGCAGGGTGGATTTGCCCGCCCCGTTCGGGCCGACCAGGGCGGTTAGGCCACCTCTCGGCAGAACGAGATCAATGCCATCCAGCACGCGCTGGCCCTCGCGATAAAGGCTGACGGATTGGATTTCGATCATCGGGCTCGCCTCGCAAACAGAAACAGGATGAACACAAGGCCGCCGAGGAAATCGACGACCACAGAGAGCGTGCCGGCCTGGCCAAGCCCGTGCTGCAACAGCGTCTGCCCGCCGACCAGCACGATCACGCCGAGAAGCATGGCAACCACGAAGACGGAAGCGTGCCTGCGGGAGGATGTGAGCCGCTCGGCAAGCGCTGCGATCAACAGGCCGAAAAAGGTGACGGGCCCGACAAGCGCGGTGGCGACGGCGACCAGCAGTGACACGGTGATGAGCTGCACCAGCACCACCCGGTTCCAGTCGAGACCGAGGCCGATGGCCGTGTCACGTCCGAGTGCGGCGATGTCCAGCAGATGGCGGCGCGAGAATAGGAAGCCGCCGGCCAGGAGCGTGACGAGCGTCGCAATGGCGAGCAGATCGGTGTTCGGCGCGGAGAAGTTCGCATACATCGCCCGCTGCGCCACGGCGAATTCCTGCGGATCTATCAGCCGTGCCAGAAGGTTCGTCAGGCTACGAAAGAGCCCGCCGATGACGACACCCGCGAGCAGCATCAGCGTCAGATCCATCCGGCTTTTCAGCGCCGGCCAGAGGATGAGCATGGCGAGCAGCATCAGGGCGGACGCTTCCATGCCGAATTTCAGATGCGGCGAGAGCGAGACATAACCCAGCCCGCCCAGCGCAAAGACGAGGGCCGCCTGACCGAACTGGTAGAGCGCGTCCAGCCCCATGATCGAGGGTGTGAGGATGCGATTGCCGGTGATCGTCTGGAAGGTGACGGTCGAGAGCGCGATGGCAACCGCGACGGTCACCAGCGCCGCAAGCCGGATCCCGCGCAGCTCCAACGCAAAAGCGATATTGCCGCGCAGGTTGACCGTCATGAAGGCGATGATGGAGGTGAGCGCAAGACAGAGAATAAGGCCGATAACGATCCGGTCACGCATCGCGGCGCTCCCGCAGGATGAACCAGAGGAAGACCGCCGGTCCGATGACACCCATGACCGTGCCGACAGGGATCTCGTAAGGAAAGCGCATGACGCGCCCGGCGATGTCGGAGGCGAGCACGAGGATTGCCCCGCCGAGTGCCACGAGCGGCAGTGTGCCGCGCAGATTGTCGCCCGAGAGGCGCGAGATGAGATTGGGCACGACGAGGCCGACAAAGGGGATGAGCCCGACGACGACGACCGAGAGCGCCGACATGACGGAGACCAGCACCAGCCCGATCTGGGTCATCCGGCGATAATCGATGCCGAGGCTGGTCGCCTGGTCCTTGCCGAGCGCCATGATCGTCAGCCGGTCGGCGATCACGGTGGCCACACCGACGATAACGAAGGCGACGAAGAGCAGTTCGTAACGGCCTTTCAGCACGCCGGAGAATTCGCCATTGGTCCAAATGTCGAGATATTGCAGGAGATCGGTTTGCCAGGCGACATAGGTGACGGCCGCTCCCACTACGCCGCCATAGACAAGGCCGAAGAGCGGCACGAGATGCGGCTGTTCCGGCGGCAGGCGGTGCGCGGTGGCGAGGAACAGAGCCGTGCCGATGAGCGCACAGCCGCTGGCGACCAGCGCTTTTACTCCCAGGCCGGCAGCCGGCAGAAAGAGCGTCACGATCAGGATGCCGAGCGCTGCACTCTGGGCGGTGCCCGCGGTCGAGGGCTCGACGAAGCGGTTGCGCGTCAGCGTCTGCATGATCTGGCCGGCGACCGCCAGCCCGGCGCCGCAGAGCACGGCGGCAAGCGTGCGCGGCAGCCGGCTGATGGCCATGAGATCGCCAAAGGGCATCCCCCCCTCGGTGCCGGACAACGACAGCTCCTGCACGCCGATCGCAAGGCTCAAGACGACGAGAAGCGCCAGGCAGAGCCCGGCGCCGATCATTGCGCGACGATGGTGTGTCTCAAGTTTGGCAGACATCACTGGCTGGCGGAGAATGCGGCCTCGATGGTGGCCAGGACCCGTTCGGTAGCCTTCAATCCGCCGGCGGCGATGTAGAAATCGGCCGACGGCAAATAGATCACCTGGCCGGTCTTCCAGGCTTTGGTCTCGGCGACCAGCGCATTGTCGAGCGTTGCCTTGGCATTTTGGTCATTGGCGCCAATGGCGGCTGCCCGGTCGAGCACCAGCAGCCAGTCGGGATTGGCTTTGGCGATGAATTCGAAGGAGACCGGCTCGCCATGGGTGGCGGCTTCAACGTCGTCCACGACGGCTGGTAGGTCGAGCGCCTTGTGCACCCAGCCGAAGCGGGAATCGATACCGTAAGCTGTGATCTTCGGCCCGTTGGTCATCACGATCAGCCCCCGGCCCTTGCCCTGAACGGCGGCCTTGGCGCGGGCGAGCGCTGCGTCGAAATCGGCAACGACCTTTTCGGCCTCCGCCTGCTTGCCGAAGATCGCACCATAGGTCTTGGCCCGCTTACGCGCCTGGTCAATCACGTCGATGCCGTCCATGGTCATGTCGAGCGAGGGCGCGACCTTCGACGTTTCCTTTTCCCTGCCGGAAGAGCGACCGCCAACGATGATGAGGTCAGGTGCAAGCGCGCTCAAGGCTTCGAGATTGGGCTCGAATATGTCGCCGACGACCTCGGCCTTGCCCTTCAGGTCCGAGAGTTCGGAAAGATAAAGGTTTTCCGGGATGCCGGCCGGCATCACGCCGATCGCCAGCAGCGTATCAAGTGCTGCAATGTCGAAGACCGCAATCTTCGACGGTGTTTCCTCGACGGTGACCTTGCCAGCATAGGTCTCGACGTCGAGTGCAAGCGCCGGCAGGGTGGCGAGGACGAGGCCTGCGGCAATCAGTGCGCGGCGGGTCAAGGGGCGAATAAACATGGTCGTTTCTTCCTGATGTCAGATGGTCATGGGTCGCCCTCCGCCGGTTTCGCGACGAACAGCAATGTCTTTCGGGATCAGAAGGTCGCCTTGACTGACAGCAGGAAGGTGCGGCCCTGCTCGTATAGGGGCTCAACATTGCCGAATTCCTGGCCATAGGTGGCGCGGCTCGCATAGGTCTCGTTGAAGAGGTTCTGCACTTCTGCGCGGAACGTCATGTGAGAGAGCTGTTCGGGCTTCCATTCTGTGTAGATGTTGACGACTTCATAGGCCACATAGGTGCTCGCGCCGTCTTCGAATTCGGGTGCAAACTCCATGTCGCCGCCGACTGTCAGGCCCCAGTCGCTGAAGGTGTGAGCTGCTGAAATGGTGATGATGTCGCCAACTGGTGTGGTGAGGTAGTTGCCCGTGTCGGAATCGGCCGGCAAGCCATCGATTTCCGCATTCACCCGTGTGTACTTCACCTTGATGAAGCCGTCGGTCCAGTCATAGCCTGCCCCCACTTCGAAGCCCCAGGTCTCGACGTCATAATTTTGGTTGGCCCGCGCAGCAGCCCATTTCGCCACGCGCGCATCCTGGATCATGCTGCGGAAAAGGCTCCCCTCGGCAGTGAAGCCGTCATGGTGGAATTCGAGCCCGGCGGTCGCGTTATTGGCAGTCGTCACCTCCGGCCCCTCTAGGCCATAGTTCCAGGCGGGGTTCATGATGAAGGCTTCCGCAAGCGGAATACCCGCCCAGACATGGCTTGCACCGGCCTTGGCCGTCAGGAAGCTCGTCAGGTCGTATTCCACGGACGCATTGCCGCTGAGACCGGCATGGTCCCACTTCTCGCCCGTCGTGCCCTCGAACCACTGCTTGTCGGCGCGTCCGCCAAAGGACAGCCGCATGGCATCAACAGGCTCGATCCGCACCTGTGTATAGATGCCGACGTTGCGCGCGCGTTCGGAGGCGTCCTCCGTATATCCGAGCGGCTCGCTAGCGGTTTCCAGTTCGATCTTGTCGCTGTAGAAGTCCAGACCGGCGACAATGTTGCCGTTTTCCAGCGTGAACTTGTTCTCGAACTTGCCGTTCAGGCTGCCGCTCTCGCCCTGTCCGTCATAGGAAGCGCCCACGCCACCGCCGGCATTGTAGAAGATCGGCGTTTCGACCGAGCTGTGGCTGTAGGCCAGCCGCACAGTTGGGTCCCACCAGCCTTCCGGCGTTGTATCCGTATAGGTGAAGACGGTATTGTCGCGTTCAAGCTTGTAATTGCGATAGGCCGGCTCCCAGGGACGCCCGGTCGTGACCACGCTGGCATTTGCGCGGTAAGGCCGATCTGCGTCGTCGCGCACCCGCTCATGACTGATCTCGAAGCGATCGCCGCTTTCGGCCTCATAGGCCAGCTTGCCGAGGCCGCTCAGGAGGTTTGTCTCGGTGCCACGGACCTCATCGCCGTTTCCTGCTTCGTAATTGCCGCCTTTGCCATAGTTCAGGAAGCCGAGAAACTCGAAGCCATCCTGCATGGCCCAGCCGCCAAGGCCGGTGGTGAAGGTATTGCTGTTCGAATTGTAGGTCTCCGACACCATGCCGCCGAAGCCGTTTTGCGTGAGCAGGTCTTTGACATCTTTCGTCTCATAGGCAATTGAGCCGGCCAGAGCGCCCGGGCCTACATCGGCAGGTGCGATGCCGGCATCGACGTCGACGGCCTTCAGCAGCGATGGATCGATCAGGTTTGTGGCATTGTGATGGAAGACGCGGTTGTTCTGACGGCTGCCGTCAATGCTGACTGCGAGCGTCGTTTCTTCCAGCCCGTTGACATAGACCTTCTGCGAGGTCGGGATCGAGCTTCCGACGCTCACCCCCGCTTCGTCGCGGAAGACGTCGGCGACGCTGGTCGGATTGCGCGCTGCGAGTTCTTCGGCACCGATGTTGACGGAGCTGACGCTGGTCTCGGCCCGCTGGCCGGTGACATTGATCTCACCGATCACTGTTGAACCATCGGCTGCAGGCGCGCCACCGGTGACACCAGAAGACTGGTCGCCGACGACGACCGTGCCATTGCTGATGCGCCAGGAAAGTCCGGTGCCGGACAAAAGCTGCGACAGGGCAGCTTCGGTCGAAAGCGTCCCGGAGACGGCAGCGGAATTCGCGCCGCGGGCCGCCTCTGCCGGCAGAGAAACCTGCAGGCCGGATTGGCGGCCGAAGGCCCTCAGCGCATTGGCAAGCGGTTGTGCCGGAATGACATAGGCGCGGGTCGCCGCACTCACCGGCGCCGTCTGCGCCACGACGGGCATCGTGAAAGGTCCGGCCAGAAGCGCAAACGCGCAGGCGGTTGTGGTCATAAGGCGGCGCGACTGTGCCCCGATCAAGGCGCCGCGATCCGCAGTAAGTCTTGTCACTGTCATACTTGTCCCCATACTCAACCGGCTTAAGCCGGGTTCGAGATTAAATACGAGTGAAAGTGACAAGTTTTTCAGGCGGCATTCATCTTTTTGCGATGGTTCGCGAAATATTGATCAAGATACTGAATTGCAGCGATTATTTCAGCGACTTGAGACGATGCGCAGATAGGGAGACGCCGCCCGCACCTGAAGACCGAAGGCGGCAGCCAGTGCCGTTAGCGCCCGGTCTGGATCGCTCAGGTCATAAAGGCCGGTGACCCGCAGCGTGGCGAGGTCGCTTTCCGGCAGCATGATCCAGGCTGGATGCTGGCGCTGGATGAGCGCCACGACATCCCCGAGCGCCTGATCGGTGACGGACAGGCGTCCCTCGCGCCAGAGTGCGATATCGCCGGGGTCGACCCGGCTCAGTTCCGCTTTGCCGCCCCTGCGGTCGACTGTTGCGACGTCACCGGGCGCAAGCGTCAGCTCCGTGCCGTTCTCTACCCCCTGAGGGCGTAGCGCAATCGACCCATGTGCCAGTTCCACGCGCGTGCCATGGCCTGTGTCGCGCACGCTGAAGGCTGTGCCCAGCACCCGCACGGAGGCGTCCTGTGCATCCACGACAAAGGGTCGGGTGGCATCCCGCTCGACCTCGAAGAAGGCTTCGCCGGCCAGTAGTCGGACATGCCGCGCCGTCCCGTCGACGTCATCCGCTAGTGCCGTATAGGGCGCGAGCGTCACCCGCGATCCGTCGGCCAACGTCACGATCCGTGTTTCGCCGGCGCCCGTTAGAAAATCGGCTTCGAGGCGGATCTGCAGCGCCGGGCCGAACAGGGCTACGACGAGACCGGCGGACATCAGGCAGGCCGCTGCGAGCCGAAGGCTGCGGCGGGACAGGCGCAAACCGATCGGTGAAACCCGCGATGCAGGCGAGGGACGTGTGCTCTGCAGCGCGACATCCGGCAAGGCTGCGGGGCGATCGCCAAGGGCTGCCCAGGTGCGACAGATCCGTGTCCAGGCCGCGGCATGGGTTTCTGACGCCTGCAGCCAGTCTCCCCAGGCCGCCATCAGCGCGGGGTCTGCCGGCGTGTCGCGCAACAGCATGAACCAGTCCATCGCTTCTTCGAGGAGCATGGTGCCCTGCTGTTCTGGCTGATCCGTGACACTCACCGCTTGGCTGTTCCCTGGTTGCTTGGTTGCTCCGCACGCGGGCCTAGACGGCATTGCGCGTGGTCTTTCGATGTGTCCGTCTTGTGAGCGAACTTATCTGTGCCTGCTGGATATACGATTGGCTGGATGTCCTTTTTCACGTGCGCCTCGACATTTTTCAATGGCTCCCCCGGTCAAGCGACAGGGCTATCTTCACCATGCCGGCGCGGATCAGCCGGTGGGCCGTCGCGACTGAAATCTTCAGCTCGCCGGCGATTGCCTCCAGCGTCCAGCCCTCGATCCGGTAGAGTTCGATCGCGCGGCGTGTCTCTGGCGGCAATTCCTCCAGCGTCTGCGAGGCAACCCTTGCCTGATCTGCGAAAAGAACTGATTCCTCCGGTGTGCCCTGTTCCTGCGGCAGGATCCAGAACGGCGGATCGACCTCTCGGCCGCGCGTCTCGATGGTACGGCGCTTCAACTGGTCAAGAGCGAGATTGCGCACGATGCTGTAGAAATAGGACAGGACCTGGCGCGGCGCATAGTCATCCGATTCCCTAGGCTTCAGCCGCAGAAAGGCGTCCTGCACGATATCCTCTGCCTGATCACGGGATCCCAGCAGCCGGGTGGCATAGTCCACCAATGCCGACCTGTGTTCCAGGAAAAACGCGATCTGGCGCGGGGTCTGTGCGCTCATAGTCCTAATGCGGTTGAAAGTTGATAGAAAAGGTATGCTTTCCTATCGCGCAACCACGGTTAAGGCAATTGGCAGTTATGCGCACGCCGCATTGCGGACCTGCACGCCCCCCGGCTTTCCTAAGCAGGGGCTGGCGGAACGTGCTGCGCGTTCCGCTCACCGCCACATTAAGGTAATGATTCCCGCTTTGCGCTGTCATTTCGGTCTTTGTGCAGCTCTCGATCCAACCCGAAAGCGGTCGTTCGCTTTTGCCCGGTCAGAGGCCTTGAATCGGTGAGAAGCCGCCATTCCCTGCGATTTGCGTCGATGACAGCTTCGCTGACGAGCAAATTGTGAATATCTTGCGTCCGAAACCTCAGCTATTTCCGTTGGCTATCGAGGTAGCAGTGCCTCCGGCATGTCCTGATAGCAAACAGGCCGCCGGAACCTGCGGATTGACAATGTACCAACCGAGGTCGCACCAAAGTTGGTGCTCGCAGGCTGGCCCACAGTGCGGCCGCGTTCACCTTGCAGCCGCCCGGCAGGAAGACCTGTTTCCTGCGTGCCGATCTCCGTAATCTGGTCGCCGCGCGCCTCGATCTCGTCTGCAATTGCGTTCAGGAACTCCGCGCGCGCCTCCCGCGTGGAATAGCCATAGGTCCAGAAGGCGTCTTCTGCCGCAATGCAGGCGCGGTCAATCAGCTCCGCGGTGCCGATGCTGAATTCGTGCGCCGGGCCATCAGCGGGCTCCGAGCGGAGGTCGCATCGCCTGCGATCCAGTTGCCGGCGATCAAGTGCTTTCCGTGAGGAGTAAAAGACATGTATTTTCCAATCTTGTTTGGCTTGCGGCGCGCCCAGTCCGGGCGCCGCGCTTCACAGCACCGCCCGACTAGCAGGACAATGCTCTGAGGGTGTGTTGCTGAATGTCGTTATGGCAGCAGCGCCGGACGCCTCTGCGCGTCCGGGACTAACGGCCCCAGTTCAGCACCATGGGCTCCAGCGGTTGCAACAGGTCGATCATCCGCTGGCGGATTGCCGGATGCAGCGGCGGGATCGGATGTCGGCAGAACTCGGACCTGATGACGCCACCCTCGACCATGGCCGCCTTGCAGGATTGCCATCCGCATTGCCGGTTCTCATGGTTGATGGCCATCGCCACCCGCCCATAAGCTGCAGTGGCGCCCTCAATGTCGCCGGCATGGTGCTTCTCGATGACCGGTTTGATCTGATCAACAATCATGCCGCTGGTCATCGACCCCGTCGCACCGGCGTCGAGATCAGCCAGCAGGGTGATGCCTTCCTCGCCATCAAACGGCCCCTCGATGGCGTCTCCACCTTCGGCGATCAGCGCACGCAGCTTGTTGGCGGCCTTCGGGCATTCGATCTTGAACAGGCGCACTTCCTCGATCTCCCGGGCCATGCGCACCAGCAGCGGCACCGGTAGTTCAACGCCCGACAGCGGCGCGTCCTGCACCATGATCGGGATGCCCACCTCGCCTACCATGCGGAACTGCTCGAAGGTTTGCTCGGGCGTGCCTTTGAGAAGCGCACCGTGATAGGGCGGCATCATCATGACCATGCTCGCGCCGAGCGATTTTGCAAAACGCGCCCGCTCGACGGCAATCTGTGTCGCATAGTGGCTGATCGTCACGATCACCGGCACGCGGCCAGCCACGTGCTCGAGGCTGACGCGGGTCAGAATCGCGCGTTCTTCATCCGAAATCAGGAACTGCTCGGAGAAGTTCGCCAGGATGCAGATGCCATCGGCACCCTGGTCGATGAGGCAATCGAGAACACGCTTCGTACCTTCGAGGTCGAGCGTTCCGTCCTCGTGGAATGGTGTGGGTGCGACGGGCCAGATACCGGTGTAACGGGTCATTCCACGATCTCGAAGTTCGAGAGATGCTTGTCGCTGATGGTGATCCCCAGACCGGGTTTGTCATCGTCGAGTTGAAGGAAACCATCGACGGCTTCCGGATCACCTTCAAAGATGTAGTAGAACAGCTCATTGCCCACCTCGACATCGAAAACTGGGAAATACTCGCTGATCGGGCAATTGGTGTTGGCCATTGTCAGGTGATAATTGTGCATCTGGCCTGCATGCGGGATGACAGGGATCTGCGCGGCCTCGGCGATGGCGTTGATCTTCTGTGCCGCAGTGATGCCGCCGACCCGGTTGGTGTCATATTGCAAGACGCTGACGGCCTTCTTGTCAATCAGATCCTTGCAGCCGATCACGCTGAATTCGTGCTCGCCGCCCGAAATCGGCACGATGCCCATAGCGTTGAGTTCGGCATAGCCTTCCACGTCATCGGCGATCACCGGCTCCTCGAGCCAGCGCGGCTCGTATTTCTCCAACTTTGGCAGCATGCGCTTGGCGTAATCCAGGTTCCAGCCCATGTAGCATTCGAGCATCAGGTCGTTGTCGTAACCGATGACTTCGCGCAAGGCTTCGACGCGCTTGAGATTCTCGCGCATGCCCGCCATGCCGTCCTTGGGACCGTAGCCAAAGCGCGACTTGTAACCCGTGTAGCCGTTCTTCATGGCTTCTTCGGCCTCGGCCTGCATGCTCTCGACCGGGCCTGCGTAAAGCTTGGAGTAGTAGACCGGGATCTTCTCCTTGGTCCGGCCACCAAGCAGCTTGAACACGGGCTTGCCCACCAGCTTGCCCATCAGGTCCCAGATGGCGACGTCTATGGCGGAAATTGTCATTCCAATGCCCTTGCGACCCCAAGCATGGGTGCGCCGGTACATTTTTTCCCAGATATAGGCGTAGTCGAACGGATCTTCGCCGATCACCAGAGGGGCATACCAGTCGTCGATGGCCTTCTTGACGACGGTCGGCGCGAGCGCCGCATTGCCGATACCGATGGTGCCGTCTTCAGTCTCGATTTCGCAGGTCAGCCACTGGTGAAAGCGGAACGACGCCATCGCATCGCCCTTGAGCCACAGCGCATCGGACGCATTTGTGCAGAAATTCCCGGTGGGCGGCACAGTCGGGCCGGTCCAGTTCCAGACCCGGGTGCGGACGGATTTGATCTTGGTCATGTGCGTTTCCTTGTCAGGCGGCGGCGCGGTTAGCGCGATGATTAAGGGCCATGCGGACGAGCAGGTTGAAGGCCTGCAGGGTGGCGCCGACATTTGCCTTGTTCTGGCCGGCAATGTCGAAGGCGGTGCCATGGGCAGGCGTGGCGACAGGAATTGGCAGGCCGCCGGCCACGGTCACGCCACGGTCGAAGCCCATCAGCTTGATGGCGATCTGTCCCTGGTCGTGATACATCGTGACCACCGCATCAACCTCGCCACGTTGGGCCTTGAGGAACACAGTGTCCGATGGCCACGGCCCAGTGACATATTTTTGCTTATCCTGTGCTGCTTTGACGACGGGCTGCAGGATGTCGATTTCTTCGCGACCGAACTTGCCATTATCGCCGGCATGCGGATTGAGGGCTGCAACGGCAATATGCGGACGGGCGTTGCCGGCACGCTGGCAGGTGTCCTCTGCGAGACCGATTGCCTTTTCCACGGCTTCCGCCGTGATCCGTTCAGCGACGTCGCGAAGACCGATATGGCTGGTGACACGGGTGGTCATCAGATTATCGAGAACGTTGATCTCGCTGTGATAACCCTTGAAGCCGATGTGGCGGGCTATGTAGCGGTGTTCATCCTCGGCGTTCAGGCCTGCACTGGTCAAAGCCGCCTTGTTGAAGGGGCCGAACAGGACGCCGTCCACCTTACCCGCCATGGCCAGGTCCAGCGCCTTGTCGAGGCAACGCAGACTGCACTCTCCGCCTGCAACGGTGACTTCCGCGATTCTTACATCCTCCGGAGCAATGGTCTGCATCGGAAGCCAGCTCAGCCCCTCCTGCGTGTTGACCCCTGCCTCATCGATCTGCGCTAGGTCGACCGTCATTCCCGCCTGCTGGGCACCTTGTTGCCAGACATGCTGATCGCCAATCAGCACAATGTCGGCGGCGTCCCTGACGCCCTCCTGAGCCAAAAGCTTGAAGATCAGTTCCGGTCCGATCCCGGAGGGGTCTCCGGGAATGATGGCAATACGTGGTTTCTGGTCGGTCATTGGATCAACCCTGTGAGTGCGAGAGATACCTGCGGCACATACGTGACCAGCAAGAGGATGAAGGCGAGGACGCCGATGAACGGAAGGTTGGTGCGGGAGGTCTCCCAGATCCCGGCCTTGGCAATCGAGCATGAGGTGATCAGCACCGAGGCCACGGGCGGGGTCTGCTGACCGATGGCGAGATTGAGCGTCACCATGATGCCGAAATGCACGGGGTCGATCCCGACGGCATTGACCAGGGGCATAACCACCGGCACCACCAGGATGATTGCTGCAGCACCGTGCAGGAACATGCCGAGCACCAGAAGCAGCAGATTGAGCAGCGCCAGCACGATCAGAGGGTTTGTCGTAAGCTCGGTGATCTGTTGCGCCAACTGTTGCGGGACCTGCGCTTGGGTGAGGAACAGCCCGAGTGCCGCCGATGTGGATACAAGCAGCATCACGACGCCGGTCTGGCTGACCCCTTCAAGCATCACCTTGCGCAGCCGCGTGACATCAAGATCGCGGTAGATGAAGATGCCGATGACCAGTGCGGCGAGAACCGCCAGTCCAGCACCTTCGGTCGCAGTCACCACACCGGAGAAGATGCCGCCAAGAATGATCACCGGCATCAGCAGTGCCCAGATGGCCTCCTTGAACGACCTCCAGACATGGCAGAGGTCGAAGCCTTCGGCACGCGGCAAATTATAGCGAACCGCCAACACGTAGGTGACCGCCATCAGCAGGACACCGCCCAGGACGCCCGGCACGACACCGGCGACGAACAGCTTGAGCACGGAGGTTTCGGCAATCGCGCCATAGAGGATCATCGGGATCGACGGCGGAATGATGATGGCCAGCGACGCTGACGAGGATGTGATTGCCGCGGCAAGGGTTCTGGAATAGCCGCGTTTCTTCATCTCGGGGATCAGCACTGTGCCGGTGGCTGCAACATCGGCGACGGCGGAGCCGGAAATTTCGGCAAAGACCATCGAAACGCCGATATTGACCATTCCAAGGCCGCCGCGGACGAAGCCGATCAGCGAGGTGACGAAGTTGATGAGCCTGACTGAAATGCCCGAGGTGTTCATCAGGTTTCCAGCTAGGATAAACAGCGGAATGGCGATCAGCGGGAACGAAGTCGAGCCGGAATAAAGCGCGATCGCCATATCGTAGAGCGTGGCGCCGCCCGGTGTCAGGACAAGTCCACCCACGGCAACGATCCCGATGGCGACGGCGATCGGCACATTGATCAGGATTAGGGTGATCAGGGCGGCTGTGGTTGCAAGAAGGATCATTTGTGGTCGTCCTTTCCGAACGCGGACGCGTTCTCGCGCTCAGCTTCGGCAATGGCCTGTTCGATTTCGGCATGGTCGGCATCGATGCCTGCTGCGGCATTTCTGAGAGCGCGCGGCATCGTCAGGAAGGTTCCGATGATCATCAGCGCGGCGGAAACGGGTATGATCGACTGTACGATATCCAGCGTCATCCAGCGGATCGAGAGCAGCGAATCCCACTTGGCGGCCGCGAGCACCGCGTTGCCGTACCACGCGACGATGGCGAAGAAGCCGATCACCAGGAACTCGGATGCCAGCGCAAGTGCGACCGCAGCATATTTCGGCAGCGCGGTAACGATGCCGCCGAAGCTCATGTGCTGGCGCAGAAACAGCGCATAGGTGGCGCCAAAATAGGTGAGCCAGGCCAGAAGAACGATGGCGATCTCGTCGTACCAGGACGGCGACGAACCGAGATAGCGCATTGTGGCCGAATAGATGACCGACAGCGCCAATGCGATCAGCAGTGCAAGACAGATCGTCTCGATCACCCACAGAAGCGCTTTTTCAAACTTTGCGACCATGAAACAGGTTTCCTCCCAAAAAAAAGGAGCCGACCGGGATTATCCGGCCGACTCCGCACCGCTTTTTTACTTGGCCAGAGCCTGCGCGCGGCTCACCAGTACGTCACCGCCCTCCACCTGGCTTGCGAAAGCCGCGTAGACCGGAGCAGACGCTTCGATGAACGCTTTCTTGTCAGGCTGGTTGACCTCGACGCCGGCCGCCTTGACCTTGTCAACGAGCTCGTTGTCAGCAGTCTCACCTTGGGAAAACGACCAGTCCTGGACCGAGGCAGAGACGCTCAAGGCAGCTTCCTTCACCTCATCAGGCAGACCATCCCAGGTGCCCAGACCGGTTGTCAGATAGGGGCGCGAGATTGGGATCGGTACAGGTTGCGTAATCGAGAGGTCGAGTGCGATAGGCGCGCTCGATATACCAATCGACGCCATAGGTCTGGATCATCCGATGAGCCTGTTTGGCCATCAGGTCGACGAGCCACGGCAACATCCCGACGAGCCGCATCATTGCCTGTTGTGTCGGCTGCAATCGCCGGATGCCGCTGCGATCAAGGACGCCCGTATAGCCGATGGCGATAAGCGCGTGGAACCGGTCTGGGCGCAGGCTTGCTTCAGCGAGCAGCGGCAAGATGCCGTTGCTCAGCCCGATCGCAATGCAGGGTGCCTTGACCACATGGTCGAGAAAGCCACGAAGCGCGGCGAGATTATCTTCCAGCGGAGATAGATTGGAATGCTGGCTGGAATTACCGAAGCCCGGTCGGGAAAGGGCCAGAAGCTTGATGCCGGCATCTCGCAATTGGCCTTCGCTGTCGGGTGGCAGGAGATAGCACATCGGTAGACCGCGGCAGAGAATAACGGGTCGACCATCGGGGTCACCGAGCCACGTCCAGGCGATGCAGCGCCCGTCCGGTAGGCTCAGCATCTCTTCGCGGCCAAGCGGGTCCCTCCATGTATCGGTCTTGCCCTGACGGTCCTGAATGGCCCGCCCGGCGGTCATTGCGAGAAGCCGCATGAGCTCGACCTGTGAGGGTGCCTCAGTCTTTGCCATGATGCTCTTGAGCTGGGTGCGCACCGTCAGCAATGAAACATTGCGAGCGGCAGCGGTGGCGGCAACGTCACGGACACGGAAGAAGATCCGCGCGATTTCTATTTCGGCGGCCGAGAGCCCGAAGGCTTGCGCGAGCATCTCTGAAGCGCGATCGGTCCACTCGATTTCCAAGGAACGAATGGCGACGAAGGCGGCGCCGTCGAACTTCGCAGTGAGAAGCCACGCCTCGGCCAGGATGGGATCACTGTTATCCAGCGGGGTCATCCGGAGAATGGCCTGCGAGCGATTGGCGCGCTTGTTCGCTGCGCGCATCATGGTCCGAAAGGTTTCCAGTGATCGCGGGTCTACTCTGTCCAGATCAAGGAAGCTTCCCTGTCGGGCTCCGAGAACGGATGCCCCTTCGGTATTGGTGACGACGACGCGACCTTCGGGGGACAGCACGAGTGCCGGACCGGGCACATCCTGCACTGCGCGTGCCAAGGGGTCGTTCTCGGCGGGAATGTCGAGGCCGTCGAGGGTTGTGCGTGCCAAGGCAAGTTGCGCCAGAAGCGCGCCCGACAGTTGCTTCGAAGCTTTCTCATCATCCGGAATGCGACCGAGTTTCGCCTGCCAACTATCGATCATGGCGTCGAAGGCCTCCTGATCGACAATGGCGCGATAGGTGTTCGAGATGATATCGAGGTCCACGTCTGCATCTATCATCGCGGTAGCAACCGGCCCGTCTTTGCGGTCTATGGCTGCCTTCACAGGATGATTTGAACGTGCCCCATCTCTGTCCATGGGCTAACCTCCGCCAAAACCCTTGATCGGGATGATACGCCAAATGGTGTATGCGACAAATGACGGGTATCACTACAAGGGCAGGGGAGACGAGCCATAGGGGAGGTCATCATGCCATTGCTGTCCATTCGATCGCAGGATTTCGACCGGGCAAGCCGCGTCGATGCGTTTCGCAATGTCGTTGCCAGTATGACCAAGGTGGACTTCATTCCGGATGACCGGCAGCATTTCAGTTCGGAGACATCGATCGCCGTCTTGCCCGGTGTGATCATCGGGCATGGTCGGCATTCTGCGTCGAGAGCCATCCGGACACGAAGCCATGCTGCGGAGTGTAGCGACGACGTGATGTTTCATATCCCGCTTGCCGGCGGTGGCACGATCTCGCAGATCGGTGGAAACGAAGAGGTTTTGCGTGCCGGAACTGTCTATGTCGATCCGGGCGACGTCCCCGGGACCGTGCGGTTCGGTGGCCAATACATGGAGGGCATTTATGTCTCCATTCCAAAGGCCCATCTCGGAATGGCTGAGGCAGGGCTTCAGGCGGCACTCAGGCGTTCTGCACCGCTGACACCGCAATGGCGGCTTTTTCTCAACTACGCCCGCAGTCTGCATGCCGAACTGCCAGCATTGGCCCCCGAAGAGGCAGCCCAATGCGTGGCGCATGTCCAGGATCTTGCTTTGATGGCCCTGGGGGCGACGCGGGAGGCGACCGAGATTGCCGCCGGGCGCGGCGTGCGGGCCGCACGATTGAAGGAAGTAAAGAGAGAGATCGAGCAAAATCTCCTCTCGGCTGAATTGAGTGCCGACGGTGTCGCAAGCCGGCTGGGCTTTTCATCGCGCTATCTTCGCGCCCTCTTTGAGCGGGAGGGAACATCCTTCCGCGACTATGTGGCGAGCCGCCGTCTGGCGCGAGCCTATCGCATGCTGTGCGACCCGGCTTTGCAGCATCTCAATATCGCTCAGATCGCCATGGAGGCAGGCTTTGGGGATCTGTCCTGGTTCAACACTCGTTTCAAACAGACCTATGGCATGACACCAAGGGATGTGCGGGCCGGACTCGCATAGCCGCCTGACAGGGAAGAGGCGGGACCAGCTTTAGTCCGCCTTGGTGCCCGTCTCTGTGTCCTTGTGCCATTGCCCCCGCAAATGGGTGCCGTCAGGCCCAAGACCGAAGCTTCATCGAAATCTACTGTCGATCCTGGCGGCCATTCCCTTGCCAGGACATGCCCCCTCGTGACCTTTTTGAGGATCAAGCTCTATGTGGAATTTCAGTTTATCGGGTGCTCTGGCGCTCATGGTGCGCACTGCTCCCTTTCTTTTCTTCCGGATGGCCGTCTACTTCGCCTTGGCTTGCGCCTATGTGATCGCGACCGGAACGGGGGGCGCGGTCGGTTATGGCGTCGGCCAGTTTGGAGACGCTGACTTCCTGGCGACCAGCACAGTATTTGGTGGATTGGCTGGCTTTGGCCTGGTGGCGGCGATCGTCTATCTTCTGCGAGAATATCTGCTCTATCTCGTCAAGGCGGGGCATATCGCCGTGCTCGTGGAACTGATGGACGGTCGAGCTCTGCCTGCGGGCGAAGGACAGGTGACCTATGGCAGCCGGATGGTGCGCGAACGCTTCACCGAGGCGAGCGTTCTTTTCGGTATCGACCAACTCGTCAAGGGTGTGATTGCCGCCATTGCTGGACTCATTGAGGGGATCGCGTCGCTCCTCCCCATTCCCGGTCTCGATACGGCAGCCCGCGCTTTCCGGAGTTTCCTGAAGATCGCTGTCGGCTTTACCGACGAGGTGATCCTTGCCCATGCCCTGCGAAGCCGTGCAGCCAATCCATGGGCTTCGGCGGAAGAGGCCCTTGTCCTCTATGGGCAGAACTACAAGATTATGTTGCGCAATGCAGCCTGGCTCGCGGTCATCATCTACGGCCTATCCTTCATCGTGTTCCTGCTGGCGCTCGCGCCTGCTGCTGCACTTGTCTATCTGATGCCCGGCACGCTTAGCGCGGGCGGCGTCGTCTTTGCTCTATTATTCGCCTGGGCCTTCAAGGCAGCCTTGCTCGAACCGCTCGCCATCACCTGCATGCTGCAGGTCTTCTTCAACACGACCGAAGGACAGGTGCCGGATCCGCAATGGCGGGCACGTCTCCAGGACCTGTCGGGAAAATTCAGAGACATCGGCAGCAAGGCTGCAAGCTGGGCATCGGGTCGGCAGACACCTGTCCGCCCCCTTGCGGCATCGGCTTGAGAGGAACAGATCCATGAAAAACGCTTTGCTGAAAACCGGCAGTCTGCTTGCAGGGCTATTGCTTGTTCAGATCCCGACGGGACAGGCCGAAGACGCGCCACGCACGATCATCGTCATGGATGGCTCGGGCTCGATGTGGGGACAGATCGACGGCCGTGCCAAACTCGAAATCGCCCGTGAAACCGTGGCAAACGTGCTCGGCAAGATCCCGGCCGACCGGGAACTTGGACTGGTGGCCTATGGCCACCGCAAGAAGGGTAGTTGCGACGATATCGAACTCATGGTCCCTGCGGAAAAGGGCACCTCGGACCGCATTCTCGAAAGCGTCAATACGATGCGCTTTCTGGGAAAAACGCCGCTGAGCGAAGCCGTCCGTCAGGCGGCCATATCCCTGCGCTATACGGAGGAAGAGGCAACCGTCGTGCTGGTCACAGACGGCTTGGAAACCTGTCAGGCCGACCCTTGCGCTCTGGGCAAGGAACTGGAAGCGGCAGGCCTCAATTTTACCGCCCATGTCGTGGGTTTCGGATTGAGCAATGAGGAAGGCGCTCAAGTTGCCTGCCTCGCAGAAAATACCGGCGGACGTTACATTCAGGCCAGCAACGCGAAGGATTTGACTGATGCGCTGACACAAACGGTCTCTGCACAAAAGACTGAACCAGAGCCCGCGCCTGTTGCAACACCAAAAGCAACGATTTCAGCCCCATCGACTGCCGCGATCGCGACCAATGTTGATGTCGATTGGACAGGTCCAAATGGCCTGGAAGACTATCTTGAAATCGTGCCTGCAACGACGCGCGATGCCGCAAGTGGCAGCCGGAACTACGCCTATGCGAAAGATGGCTCACCAGTGCGCATTGTCGTCCCAGCCAGCGAAGGCGACTATCTCGTCCGCTACATCTGGAACGGGCCCGATGGTCGCAAGGTGCTCGCCACAGCGCCATTATCGGTCACCGATTCGGAATTTGCGCTTGTGCTGCCGGAAGGCGAAATCCAGATGGGTTCTACCATTTCGGTGCGTTGGAAAGGCCCGGATGGTCCCGGAGACTATTTGGCAATCCGGAAGGTCGGTAACGCCGAGGCGGGCGATATCAACTATGCCTATACCAGGGACGCAAACCCTGCCGAAATGGTGGTCCCAAATGTCTCGGGAGACTACGAGCTTCTCTATATTGTCGAGGGAACGGGAGAACGCCGATCTGGTGTTTCCGTTCCTCTCAGGATTGTCGAGGGCGAGGTGTCGCTGAAGGCGGCACCTGCCGTTCGTCCTGGCGCAACGGTCCCCGTGCTTTGGGTAGGTCCCGGAAGCAGCCTGGATTACATTGATATTGTGCCCTCGAACCATACGGAACCGAGTGGCGAACTGACCTATGCCTATATTGGCGGCGCAGGACCAGGACCCCGTGAACTAGGGGCACCAATGGAGCAGGGAAATTATCTGATCCGCTATCTGTCAGAGGGCGCTGGCGGACGCCGGGTACTTGCCAGCATCCCACTCACAGTGGACCCGAACGCACCAGATATCTCAGCCATTCCGATGGTAGAGGCGACATTTCAGGTGCCTGCTGATTTCGCCGGAACCGCGATCCAGTGGTCGGCTGCGCCCTTGCCGGGCCAATCCATTGCTCCGGAAGGCTGGGCTATGAATGACTTCGTGACCGGGCCGGTCACGGAGCAATTTGAACCCGGGATATATGCTGTTCGCGGAGACGCCGCTGACGTCGTCTTCACGGGCGAGGTCACCATCGCTCCCGTTGGCGAGAACCGCTTTGTGATTCTCCCGGATGAGACGCAGTCTCCGGCGGGAGCTGTCGATGGTGCTCCGCAAGATACCGGGTCTGACGGCAACGGCGAGGACACCGGATACCTCTGCGACGGTCCGGCACCTTGCCCCATCACGGACGGGAAGACCGGTCTTGCCTTCATGCTGCCCGCTGGCTGGTGGACGGATTATCCCACGACCGAGGGATACACCAGTGGCGCTGAGGCGGCAGGTGACGTCTTTGCCCCGCGCGTCAATTTCTTCCGGACGGGCACAGACGATGCGCTGGTCCTCGGCCCCCGCCAGTGGGTTGCCATGAACGGCCCATGTGAAGATGTTGGTGCACTCGGTCAGTTCTGTATGTTTCAGAGCGCGGATCCGCAGGTGCTGGCCGCTTATCAGCTCGTCAAGGCGACGTTGAAATGGGAACCACCGCAAGGCCAAGCAACTCTCCGCGACGGCTGCGCTGATGATGACGGCCATGGTCCGGACGCTTGCGAGAACTGGATGGAGGCGGGTGCGAAAGTATTTTCGGACTACCCGCATCGATGCCTTCCGGGTGACCGTTCAGTGCAAAACTGCGACATGCGCGATGGCGAGACCAATCTCTTCTTCCATCTGCCGGAGAACTGGGTCGCGGAGGTGGAACCATCATCCCCCTTTCCGCTCGCTGAGTTTGCACAGCAGGCGGGTTCAGCCCATTCGATCTGGCTCAATCCGAAGGATCGGCCTCTCGGCGATCGGGGCTGTTTCCTGACACGGGTCGGGCAAGTGTGCCTGGATCCGGACAGCGCAGATGAAACGCTGGATGGTGTGCGGCAGACCCTGCAGTTTACGCTGACGACAGGTGAGGTCCTGCGCCGCTGCGGCGACGAGGATTGCGACTTTGCACACCCAAATCCCGCATTGTCGGGCAGGCTACCGGCGCTCTGGTCGGTCGAGGTCGGGCGCCCGCTCCCGGACGGTCGTATTTCTACCTGGTTCTGGGATCGCGATCCCGCAGGCAATTTCAAACTCGTCGGTCTCAATCAGCCGGGCGGTGGGAATTGCCTTGAGGCCGGGGCAGGGCAGATGCTCTGCGAGTTCACCCCCTACATCTCGACGGACGAGTTCAACCTCATCCGCAAAAACCTCAAGGTCAGTGCACTTGCGGCATCCGGGCCCAGAAAGCTTGCGCCCGCCGAATTCGAGCGTGCCCTCTCCATTGTCAGGGGGAACTGAAACATGCGCCGCCATGTCATCGCGACAAGCCTTTTTCTTTTGGCAACTGCCTCGCTTTCTTTTGCCGCGGAGGATTGCAACAGCCCTATCATCTCCATTGATGCAAACGGACAGGCGGAATTCATTTCCCCTGACCGGCAAGTGAAGCGCGAAATGGAGAGCTTCTTTGGTGCGTCGCCGAGGCCAGACTCGATCCTTGTTGTAGACGCCCGAACCCGCCAGGGCACATGGATCGCGCAAACGGAACTGCCGTTGGTCTTGGTAGGGTTCGGCGCCAAAAGCGATGGCTACCTCTATTCCGGTCCAAGCCACTGCCTGCCGCCCGGATTGCCCGTCGATCTGCCGGACAACAGGCGCCAACCGGAGGAGCTTCCACCGGGCAATCCGCCGCTCGAACTTTTCCCCGGCATCGAACCGCAGTCCGGTCTCTGGCAGGCGCGTCTTGGCGAAACGCGGCTTGATGAGTGCCCGGCCCTGATGCAGCAGGTTTTCCCGAAATCGCTTGGCGCCCTACCTACGGAATGGTTGGCGCCGCGAATACTCGAATTCGAGGTGCCTTTCCATCCAGACCAGCTTGAAATGTCTCGCCGACTGTCGGCCGAAGGGCTGAACTCGATTGCTTGGCGCAATGCCGGGGAGAATGCCTGGACAACCGAGGTGTTTCCTGAGCTTTTCGGCCAGTTACCCGCAGGACAGGGGGCAGGCAGTAAGATGACCTGGCGCCTCACGCTCAAGAGTGAGACGGAGATAGAACATCTCTCGACCGTCCAGATCGTTTTGCCGAAGGAAGCCGCCGTGTTGGGCGGGAGTGGCAACTGTCGCATGATCAGTCGCAATTACTGGATCAGGGTTTCTGATTGATCGGAAAGATTGGGAAGCGCTGGTCCCTAAGGCAAGCGAAGAAATCGGAACGCGGTCGTATTATCATCCTAGAAGAGGACATATACTGCCGTGAGGATACTCAGCCACTCGCTGCGCATCCGCGGCCCGAGGCTCGAAAGCGTCTTGAATAAGCCCGCTTCCTTTCATGCATGGATCAAAGAGATCCGATGCACTGACCCGGAAAGCTGACAGAAACCTGGAGGGTAGTCTCGGGCTGTTGTGATGCCGAGGTTCAGGTAAAGCGAATAAGAAGCCGCCAGCTTGATAGAGGCTCTGCCTAGTCAACGGCTCTCGGGGTCCCCAGCCAACTCTGCAAGACCCGGTTCAAGGCGTTTGACCGCGTTCCAGAGAGACCATTTATATGCTTCTGTGCTCAATCTTTGGCAGACACCATGCAAAAAGCCCCGCAAGTGGCAGAAATGAGCAGATAAGGTAGACCGTTTCCACGCCATAGCGATCGGCGAGGACGCCCAAGAGTGCGGCGGCGATGCCACCCAGACCAAAATTCAGGCCGTAAAACAGCCCCCCAATGAGGCCGATGCGGTTCGGTAATAGTTCCATCGCGTAGATCAGGATGGAAGCAAAAGCGCTGGCCATGATGAGATTGATCATCACGGTCAGAATGCCAGTCCATAACAGATCGACATGAGGAAGGATTAGGGTCAGCGGCAGTGGCCCGAGCACTGAAATCCAGATGATGCGGTATCGGCCGATCCTGTCCCCCACGATGCCTCCGATCAAAGCTCCGGCAGCTGATGCGAGCAGGAAGATGAACAGCATCATCTGGGCGGACGGGATGGAAAGATCAAATTTTTCCATGAGGTAGAAGGTGTAGAACGAGCGGAAACTTTCGCCGTACGCGTTCTTCGTGAACATGAGGAAAGTCAGGACGGCAAGAGCCGTGGCGACCGACGCCGGAGCTTGGCGTACGCCACCTTCCTTGCTAATTCCATTCGCTCGCGTGGCCGCGAACACGGCGCTGATCGCCCTCTGTTTGGATCCAATCCACATTAGAAGTGCCATGGCAAGCAGCGCGAGAACAGCGAACCAAGAGAGGCTGGACTGGCCGAAAGGCACGATCAGGATAGCGGCGAAGACAGGGCCGAGCGCTCCGCCCGCCTGGCCGCCGACTTGAAAAAGCCCTTGAGCCAGTCCCTGCCTTCCTCCCGCCGCATAACGCGCCATGCGGGTCGCTTCAGGATGGAATATGGAAGACCCGATTCCGATGAGTGCGACGGAGGCCAGGATGATCGCGTAGCTGTGTGCAAATGCAAGGCTGATGATCCCTGCCACCGTAAACATCATCCCCACGACAGGCGAGTACGGCGCGGGATGCTTGTCGGTAACGAAGCCTATCACCGGCTGCAACAACGAGCCAGCAATTTGAAATGTCATGGTGATCATACCGATTTGTACGAAATTGAGCGCATAGGCTTCTTTCAAAATCGGATAAGCCGCTGGGATCAAGGATTGCATGAGGTCGTTCAGTAGGTGGGTGAGACCCAGAACGACAAGCACGCCGATGTAAGTATTGGAACGGCGAGTGGCGGAAGCAGTGACTGTCATGATGACTTCTGTGTTTTACCGAGAATCACGCCATCCAGTAGAGGTGGCGATGAGATGTCCTTGTTTATACGTTGAAAATCGGAACGTCACGACAAATGCACAACGGCTGACATGATGAGGTTGCATCGCTCCGAAACCGCGCCTCACACGCACGCTGGGACCAGAACTTGGTCCCCCGTGCAGTCGCCATACTTCGTAGCAGACGCACGAGGTACGACGATCGCGACCGTTCCGAGATCTGCAAAGACACAACTCCAGTAATTGGGGAGCAATCGTCTTTCCTTTCGTGCGTGTTGGCCATTTCGCCCCTGATTTCACCCAATCAGCAAAAACGATGAAGACGGTGCAATGATACGCGCCAATTTCGCTCGATTCGACAGACCTACATGGGAAGCTAGCCCTTGTGTTTAATTGATAGAAGTCAAAAAGCTCCGAGGTCGAGTTTGTCTCCACAGATGGCCTGTGTCTTCGGCATCAGATCGCCCGTCCTGTAACGCCGGTTGATGATGGACCGGCTATGCTTGACTTCCTTGTCCGAGCCCGCCATCTTTTGATCATGTTGATCGAACGCTTCCATAACATCCGCTCACGGATGTGCCTCATCGCAGGCATCTGACCCCCGGCCCAATCGCGTCGCGATAAGGTCGTGGGGCATGGGTAGCGTCCCCGCTCGGGGCAATGGGCTACGAAGCGACACTCAATCCCAGTTTTATGTTTTAGAGCGGTGCGCCGGATGCGCGACCGCGCGTCTTGTACAGGAGGCCCGAGCATGGCTCTCGAAAAGAAACGGCAACGCAAGCCGGCAATCGTTCTCACCCGGACCGATCATGGAAGGCTCTACCGCCTCGCGGAGGCCCATGCCGGACGGAACCCGGATGTTTCCGAGGAGCTTCTTATCGAGCTCGACCGTGCGCGTATCGTGCAGGACGCCAAGATCGGCGCGAATGTCGCACGCATGGGATCGAGGATCCGCTTCACCAGCGATCTCGGGGAAGACCGCAGCGTCACGCTGGTCTTCCCAGCTGAAGCGGATATTGCGGCGAACAAGATCTCCATCCTGACGCCGATCGGCGCGGCCCTGATCGGTCTTTCGACTGGTCAGTCCATCGATTGGGTGGCACGGGACGGGCGTTCGCACTGCCTTCATGTCGAAGAGGTGGCATCTCCTGAATTGGTCGATCCGGCATGATGTTGCCCACAGTTTCCCGCCTCGCGATCAGGGGAGGTTGTCTCATCGCAGGATAGGCTCCCCTGCGCGATGTTCGCGCAGGGGTATCTCCCGCTCATGTCGATGGACGCGCTGGCGACGGCGCGATGGAGAACTGCGAAATGTCGAACAACACTTACATACTGACCACAAAGGATTTCACCATACTCGAGGCCATGGCAGACAACTGGCAGGGCCGAAATGATCGGCTCGTTGGGCTTTTCCGGCACAAGATCCAAAAGGCCATCGTCGTGTTCCGCGACGATCTTCCGGGGGATGTCGCCAGCATCAACAGCCGTGTGCGCTTTCGCGTCCGCGGCGGCGAGAGCGATATCCGGGTGATCTCGACCGGCCAGGCAACTGGCCCGGTCGGCCTGTTCCTGCCTATCACGACACTGCGTGGCCTTGCTCTACTCGGGCTTCGCCAAGGCCAGGAGATCGAGTTTGAAAATACGAATGGTGTCCCAGAGACCATGTTGCTGGAAGCCGTGGAATACCAGCCCGAGGTATCGCGGCCGGAACGGCAGATGTTTGGTCAGGAGCCGGTCACGAGCCTGCAAAGACCGCACTTGCGTCTCGTGTCGGGCGGCATGGATGGACTCCACGGTGAGCTGATCGGTGCTTCGGACGGTTTCGACGATCCGGGTCCTTCGGCGGCCTGACTCCCATTCATCACTCTCTCGGACGCGTGCTTTTTTCGGGCACGCTTCCGACCTGAAAGAACCGAACATGCATAAAATCACGCAGTTTCAACATTCCGATTTCATCCAGGGGCTCTTCTGGATGGCCCTTGGCATGATCTCTTTCGTCGGGATGTCCGTCGGATCGCGAGAGCTTGCCAGCACGCTGTCGATCGAACAGGTGCTTTTCTTTCGCGCGCTGATCGGCCTCTGCGTCATCGTCGCCTTCGGCCGGATGTTGCTGCCGGAGCTGCGTCATGCAAAGCTCTTCAAACTGCATCTTGCGCGCAACCTCGTGCATTTCATGGCCCAGTATCTCTGGACGATCGGCGTCGTCATGCTGCCGCTCGCTTCCGTGTTCGCGCTGGAATTCACCATGCCGATCTGGGTTGCCCTGTTTGCCTTCTTGTTTCTGCACGAGAAGTTGACGAGGCCAAGGATCGTCGCAACGATCAGCGGCTTCATCGGCGTGCTTGTCATCATCCGTCCCGGTATCGGGACGGTCGAACCGGCCGCGGGTCTCGTCCTGATCGCCGCCGCCGGTTACGGACTCTCGCTGATTTTCGTCAAAAGGCTGACGCGCGACGTCTCGCCGGCTGCGATCGTCGTCTGGATGATCCTCATCCAGCTGCCACTCGGCCTCGGGGCCTCGGGGCCTCGCTGACCGACTGGCGGCCGGTGCACGCAGCCGATATTCCCTGGATGGTAGTTGCCGGTCTCGGCGCTCTCTGCGCCCATTATTGCCAGGCGCAAGCCCTGAAGCGCCTTGATGCGTCCGTTGCCATGCCGATTGATTTTCTGCGGGTGCCGATGGCAGCCGTCGTCGGCTCCTATGCCTATGGCGAGGCGATCGACCTCTGGGTTGTCCTTGGCGGTGCCATGATCGTGCTGGCCAACTATCGGACCGTGATGACGGAACGACGCGCCGGAGTGGGATCGCTTTCCGCCGGCCCGGCTCCTCCAGGATCAGTGTGATTGCCTGGTGTTGGCATCTCGTAAAGGGTTCGCCGACACCATGCAGAACCTATTCGCCGCGAGTCAAAGGAATTGAATGTAGCAACGTGTAGCCAGCCTGTCCGTAGAATGTCCGGTGGAGCAGCCTGCCCGTAGTTCCATAATTCGACCTTAGCCCACAAAAGGCTAGTTCTCGACGCGGGCTTTTTACAAGTCTCGGTTCAAATCCTGCCAGCGCAACCAATCAAAATCGAAATTCTCCCAAGCCAAATATTTACGTGTAAGCTCCTCACCATAGCGGTCGAGGAGCTTTTGGCGTTTGAGCGAATAACTTGAACTTCAAATCCGCCGAGCATTTTCGGGGATATAGGCCAAAGCCTCACCACGCGGAGACCTAGCCGCGACGCGTAGGCGGAGATGCATGCGCCAGATCTGCAGCTCTGCCACAAGATGCAGATGCCCCGGCCCGTTCTCCATCTGAAGCTCACCGCCTGATTGTGTGGCGGATTTGCCTGGCTGGTTTATCATATCGTCGGTTAACCGGTAGTGCCCCTCGGGCCGGCTCGAAGCAACGCGGCCCGACCGGAAATCACGGATGGCTACGAAAGATCCAGCCAGACAGCGCAACCGGATCGCATCCCAGCAACACGCCGGATACGGATGCTAGCGATTGCCGGAGCGCAAATTGGACATCATCACGGCGAAAACGATGATGGTCCCAATGACGATGCCCTGCCAATAGGGATCGACATCGATGATGTTCAATCCGTTGGATATAACAGCCATCAAAAATGCGCCGACAACCGTGCCCATGACATTTCCGCGCCCGCCACTCAGCGACGTGCCACCAATGATGACCGCCGCAATTGCGTTCAATTCGTATCCCACTCCCGCAGAAGGAGGCGCCGCACCGACGCGCGCTGCAAACACAATGCCTGCAATGGCACAGCAGAACCCGCTGAGTGAATAGGTGACAATGCGCACGAAGGGGATGTTGATGCCCGAAAGCCGCGCGGCTTCTTCGTTGCCACCAATCGCATAGATTTCGCGTCCAAGGCGGGTGTATTTCAAGAGGATCACCGTGGCGATCACCATGACAAGCGAAAGCAAGATCGGGAAGGGTATGCCGATGATCTTGCCGTCCGCGATCCACAGAAACGGTGATGGAAATGACATCGACGGATTGCCGCTCGAGATCAGCAGAACAACGCCCCGCGCCACCCCCATCGTGCCGAGTGTTGCAATAAAGGCCGGGACCTTGCCGTATTGGATGATCACGCCATTCAGTGTACCCGCCGCGACAGTCAGCACTATCGCAATGAAGGCGGCCAGAACGATGTTCATCTCGTTGGCTATGCCCAAGACAGCGGTGACGGAAATCGTCAGCGCCAGGAGCGAGCCAACCGAAAGATCAATTCCGGCCGAGATGATCACCACGGTCATCCCCAGGGCGATGATCAGGTTGATCGAGGCCTGTTTGCCGATGTTGAATACATTGCCGACCGTCCAGAAATATTCCGATGAAAACGAAAGGGTGACAACGATTAAGAACAGCGCAAATGCCGCAATGATCGGTTGGCGGTTTTCTTTGAAGATGCGATCGAAATTCATGCTAAGCCCCTGCGATTGCGGCCAGAATCCTTTCCCTGTTCAGGGCGGATCCGGTCAACTCCTCTACGATCCTGCCCTTGCGCATCACCAATGCGCGATTGCAGATCCCACTGATTTCTTCGATTTCGCTTGAGGCGACGATGATGGTATTGCCCGCTTCGGCCAGCTTCGCGATCATCGAATAGATCTGAAACTTTGCGCCGACATCGATGCCGCGGGTTGGCTCGTCAAACAGCAACACCAGACAATCGCGCATCAGCCATTTGGCAAGCACCACCTTTTGCTGATTGCCGCCGCTGAGGTTGACGACACGGTTGCGCGGATCGCCGGGCCGGACTTCCAGTTTAGCGAAGCTGTCTTCTGCGTTCGTGGCCTCGGCACCAAGTGCCAAAAACGGCGTCGAAATCTTATCGAGCGAGGCAAGACTGATGTTGTGCGCGCAGCTGAGCGGCAAAACCAGACCCTGTTCTTTCCGACTTTCCGGCAAGAGGCCGATGCCCCGCGCTATCGCCTGTTTGGGGGTCTTGGGCGCAAACGCCTGGTCTTTCAGACACATCGAGCCCTGCGTAGGCTGGCGCGCACCAAAAATGGTTTCAACCAATTCCGATTTGCCCGCACCGACAAGCCCGGTGATCCCCAGGACCTCGCCCTTGCGGGCGGCAAAGCTGATATCTGCAAAACCAGGGCCGCTCAGCGCGTCCACCTTGAGATAAACCTCGCCCAGTTCAGCGGTTTTCACAGGGTAGTGCTCGGCCAATTCAGCGCCGATCATCTTGGTGACGATATCGGCAATGCTCAGGTCCTTGGCAGCCTCGGTCGAAATGCGCTTGCCGTTGCGAAAAACCGTGACGCGGTCGCAGATCTGTTTGATTTCATCCAGCCGGTGCGAGATGTAGATCACGGACACCCCCTGCGCGCGCAAGCTGTCGATAAAGCCGAACAGCAGCCGCGCCTCGGCCTCCGACAGTGACGAGGTCGGTTCATCC
Source organism: Peteryoungia algae (assembly GCF_030369675.1). Taxonomy (NCBI): domain Bacteria; kingdom Pseudomonadati; phylum Pseudomonadota; class Alphaproteobacteria; order Hyphomicrobiales; family Rhizobiaceae; genus Peteryoungia; species Peteryoungia algae. The sequence goes on from NZ_CP128477.1 coordinate 3,293,382, forward strand.
ATGATCAGGATCTTGAGGTTCTGCCGGCGCAACACCTTCAGGATTTCAATCATCTGCCGCGTGGCAACGCCCAGATTGGCCAGAACATCCTTCGCCTGCGCATTGACGCCGAAGCGCTCTAGCAGGGCGCTGGCATTGCGGTTCATCTTGCCCCAGTCAACCAGCCCGTAGCGGCGTGGATATTCGCCAAGGAACAGGTTCTCAGCCACAGTCAGGCTCGAAACCAACGAAAACTCCTGATAGATCACACCAATACCAGCGGCCTGCGCATCGGCGGGGGTGTGGAAATGCACCTCCTTGCCGTTGATCGAGAGGCTGCCGGAATCCAGGCGGTAAGCGCCGGTGATGATCTTGACCAAGGTGGATTTTCCGGCGCCGTTCTCACCCAGCAAGGCGTGTACTTCGCCGGCGGCAAGGTCGAAATCGACGTCATCAAGGGCAAGAACCCCCGGAAACTCCTTGGAAACGTTCCGAACTTTTAGAAGCGATTGCATGGGATTGCCTTGTTGGATCGATGGACAAGGGGTCGGAAAGCAGCAGTTTCCCGGCCCCGTCACTCACGTTCGGACGCCCGACGCTGAGGGCATCTCACCAACAGTCACTTGATGTATTGATCGACTTCGGCTGCCGTCACCAGCTCGGGGTTGATGTAGGTCTCTGGCGCGATGCCGTCCTTGGACTTGCCGTTCTTGACATAGGCAACAGCGGCATCGATGCTCAGCTGCACCATTTTGCGTGCATCCATGCGGATGGTTGCCGCAACATCGCCTGCCTTGATCGCGGCATAGCCGCCCTGTTGGCCGTCGTAGCCCACAAAGATGATATCGTCACGACCGGCCGATTTGGCAGCGCGTGCCGCACCTACCGCAAGGTTGTCAGACTCCCCAAACACGGCGTCCACTTCCGGATGCGCCTGAAGGATGTCTTCCATCACTTTCAGACCCTCTTCTTCGGTCCAGTGAGCGCCCTGCTGTGCCACAACTTCAAGGCCCGGGTGAACAAGAGCGCCAAGCTCAAAACCCTTGGTGCGCAGGATCTGAACCGGATTGCCGGTCTCGCCCTGGATCAGGGCAATCTTGCCAACGCCGCCCAGTTTGGAGGCGATATAGTCGACCGCCATCTTGCCGCCCTGGCCGTTGTCCACGCCGACAAAGGTCACCACATTGGTCGTGTTCAGGCGGTTGTCCATGTTGACGACCGGGATCCCTGCTGCCATCGCCTTGTCAACGACCGGAACCAGTGCCGTCGTGTGACCCGCGACCAGAACGATGAAATCCACTTTTTTGGTGATCAGGTCTTCGATGATGGAGATCTGACCTTCGTAGTCACCGAAGGAGCCTTCGGGCGCATAGGCTTTGACGTCAGCACCGATTTCAGTTCCGTAGGCGACCGCTTGATCGGCCATTTCGATCTGGAAGGCGTTGGTCGTGAGATCCATCACCACAATCGCGCCCTTGAGGCTGTCCGCATAAGCGGCGGTCGTAAGCAGTAGTGCGCCCGCGGTCGTCGCAAGCCCTTTAATAAACGTTTTGAACATGTTCCATCCTCCCCTGACGATCTGCCTTGCCGCCTCCTCGCGCCAAGATCAGTCCATTTTCAATGAGTTTAGTCTTACGGCGGCCTCCCCATAACTGGCGCTGCAATTGCCGCCACCTATCTCTTCTTCGCCCGGAGGCTTTCGAATGATATCGTATGGTTTTGAATGCCGACGGAATATTGATCATTGATTCAGAAATGTGTCAATCATATTGTGAATAGGCGCGTTTACTGCTTCGTTGTGTCGATTGGGCCTGCGTTTGCTTTCGAATTGTTTGCTTTGTGCTCGGCCTGGGAATCTAAGGTCCACAAAATCGCGCCGAAAAGCCGCGAACCGTTTTTCTGCTTCTGCTGTGGATGAAGGCGCCAGGGGCAAGGATCGACCTGAAATACTGAACTTCCTCAGGGCTTTGCCGGGGTCCAGGCATCGCAGGAAATGGGCGGCATGAAGCGGTTACGGCTCACGCAAGCGCTGATCATCAGGATATTGAGATAGCAGAGGTTGGGCGCGCAGACGGCCGGTCGCAGAGGCACGCAGGGCATCTCGGATGCAACATTCGCTCCTGGAAACGGCGCGGAGATGACCAGCATTGCCATCCTGGAATTGGTCCAGGTAAGTGAGGTCGACGGGGACTATATCGCCCCAGGCAGGCCGATGCAGAACGTTATCGTTGAAAGCCTGGACGGCAGCGTCCGCGATGAAGGGGAAGCAGGCATCGGGTCGTTTCGGTTCATGGGTCCTTCGGGGCCCCGATTGAGGCTCCGAAGGGGATAACGCGATGAGCGCAGCGAGGCTGGCCATCCTGGATGGGCGCGGACAGTCAAACCCCGCCCGCGACACTCAGCTTCCACTTGAATCCATCAAGGAAAGCGTCCGCCGACATTGATCAGGAGAACAATATTCCGCCATTGATGTCGAAACTCGCCCCCGTGATGAACGAGGAGTCGTCGGTTGCGAGGAACAATACGAGATTCCCGACATCGTCCGACACGCCCTGCCGCTTCAATGGCGCCGCAGCCTCGAACCCACGACGTGCAGCGTCCGCCGTATGGATATTGTGGAAATCCGTGTCAATCATGCCGGGGCAGAGCGCGTTTACGCGTATTGCGGGGCCCAGCTCCTTCGCCAAACCGCGCGTCATCGACATGATCGCGCCCTTCGACGTGGCATAAGCTATCGCTCCAGGACCACCGCCATCGCGTCCTGCCTGGCTCGACATATTCACAATCGCGCCAGACTTCATGTGGGCGAGACTGGCCTTGATCATCAGGAAGGTACTGGTGAGGTTCAGGTCCATCACAGCCTGCCAGTGATCCAGCGGCATTTCGGCCACCGACTTGCGCGCGATGAGACCCCCTGTATTGTTGACGAGCACATCGATGCCACCAAAGGCTTCCACCGTGCTTGCCACCAGTGCATCGACATCGGACGGTTTGCTCAGGTCGCCCTGCACCGCGATCGCCTTGCCGCCCAAGGCTTTTATTTGCGACAGCGTCTCATCGGCCCCGGCCTTGCTGGCGAAATAGTTGATCGCCACATTGGCGCCTTCGGAGGCCAGCTTGACGGCACAGGCTCGCCCCAGATCGCGTCCACCACCTGTGACAATTGCAGTTTTTCCCTGAAGTTTCATTATTTTACCTTGCTCTCGATTTGGTCAGTCGTTCTGTGCGATTTCATGCCGCGCGCCTGTGGCGATCAATTTCCGCGGGTGAGGAAGTAATCGAAAATCTCCGGCACATTGCCCTGACCCATCCCCGCATCGACAGCGGCTTGCAAATTGCGGGCAGTGCCTTCGGCGATCTCGGCCCGGACGCCGATGTCCTCCGCCATCTTCAGAAAATAGCTCAGATCCTTGTTGGCGTTGTTGATGGAGAAACCCAGGTCGCTGACCCCGTCGACCGCATAGTTCTTGCAAAAGGTCATGAAGGGCGAGCTGGATGGTCCGGTCGACATGATGTCGTAGAGTTGCTGGCGATCGACACCGGCGCGATCCGCCACCGCAAAGGCCTGGCTCATCGTGCAGACCGTGGTCATTCCCATGAAGTTGTTGATCAGCTTTGTCGTATGGCCGGCGCCGAGTGCCCCGAGATAGAAGACGTTCTCTCCCTGCTGCTCGAGCACCGGCTTGACCTTGTCGAAGGTCTCCCGGTCACCGGCAGCCATGATATTGAGCAGGCCATCCTTCGCATGGGCGGGAGTTCGCCCAAGGGGCGCGTCGATCATGCCGGCACCCTTGGCCGCCAGATCCTTGCCGATCCGGCGGGTCGAAGCCGGTATGGAGGTGCCGAAATCGATCAGCACGGCGCCGCTGCGGATCCCCGTCAGGATGCCATCGTCGCCATAGACAATCTTCTCGACCACCTCGGATGTGGTAAGGCAGAGCATGATGATGTCGCTCGCTTCCGCGAGCTGTTTCGGCGATCCAGCCTCTTCGGCGTTGCCGCGCTCCAGGACCGCCTTTACGGCATCCTTGTTGAGGTCCATGACGACCAGGCTGAAGCCCTTCTTCTGAAGGTTTTCAACCATGTTTCCGCCCATGAGGCCGAGGCCGATGAAGCCTATGGTGGGTTTGCTCATGTCGTGCTCTTTCCTGATTGGTTAAGCGCCTGTCGGGATCAAAGAAAATCCTCCCGATGTGGGGTGAAGATATCCAGCAGCGTGCCCGCCTGGAGGCAGGTGGCCCCGTGCATGATGTTGGGCTGCTTGTAGAGGGAATCGCCAGCCGAGATGTAATAGGTCTCGTCACCCACCTTGAATTCGAATTTCCCCGAAATGACGTAGGTGATCTGCTCATGGGGGTGGCTGTGCAACGCTGCCACGGTGCCAGTCTCGAAATGCGCTTCGACGCACATCAGATTGGTGTTGTAGGCCGCCACTACTCGCTTCAGTCCGCCCCCTGCGTCGGCAACCGGGTTTTCGCTTGCTGGGAAATAGTTCTTGGTAGTCATGGTGTTGCTCCTGTGGGGGCGCTTTTGACGGCCATCAGATACTCGTCCCCGCCAGCTTCTTCACCACGACCTTGAACGTGTTCTCGTCCGCATCGGTGAAATAGAGGTCGGCGTCGTAGCCCTGATCGTCGATGAAGTGGAAGATCCGCCGGGGTGCGTCCTTCGGATACGGTACCAGCAGGGTCACGATCCGGTGGCGATTTGCCTTGGGAAAGCGGGCTGTCAGGCAGGTGCTGACCGGCAGTCCCTCGACTTCGGCCATGTCGACGCCAGGGAAGCCCGTTTCCTGGCTAATGACGGGAGGCCCACCCTCCGACCAGAGGATCTCGCCATAAAATCCCGCCCGTTTCCCGGTATTGCGGAATGAACTTTGCCCCAGTTGGAAGGGTTCATTGGCGTGCAGCAACCAATCGATCTCGACCGGCTCGGTCGCATTGATCGAATCGACGAACACGAAAAAGCTGTCATTGAAGAAATACACTTCACGCTCGACGCTGGTGACCTCGGGCGAAACCAGTGCATAGGCGGCGGTCGCGTCACCCTTTATGTAGATGTGGTCGCCCCGATCCTCGGCGAGACTGATGTTGCCCGTCGACTTGATCTGGAGCGCCTTGTTGCGATCGGCATACTGGCCCTTGCCGTTGATCAGGATCGCGTTTTTCGATCGTGTCTGTTTTCGCCACGCCTGGTGCATGGTGCTGTTGAACGCGACGTAGTGGCCCGACTGTATTGCCAGATCTTCCCCGAAGGCAGACAGGCAAAAGGCATTCTGATCGCCATGGCTGTGGCTGATCGAGCCGAACGGGCTCGACTTGAAGACGAACTGGATATGCTGGTCGGGATCGCCCATGCGATGCTGTATGGCGGCCCAGCCTATGCCCTTGAACCAGCGGAGCTTGTCCGTTTCGGACGGGGGAGACGCCTGTACCTCTGGCCAGTCGTGGCGATAGACCAGGTCATCGAAGTTGAAGTCCCACCAGCCCCAATTGTAGAACGCCATTTCCGTGCCGGGATTGGTGCGGCAGATTTCGTCATAATACCACTGATAGGCCCCGTTGCCCGTCACACCCGCAAACTGGCGGAGGTTGTAGCCGATCTTCACCGCCGGCAGGTCACCCATCGTGCTGTCATCCCCGAAGGTTGCCCGCCGCGTGTCGGGTGCCTTGGTAAAGAGCGGCATGTCACCGGTCTTCTGGAAGAAGGGACGGACGTAGAGACTGATACCCGTATAGTTCTTCAGCACATTCGCAGCATCGATCAGATAGGCCATGCCGGTCATCCAGTAGTGAGGCCCTTCGGCCCAGCCTCCCTCGGGATCGCCCCACGGCGAATAGACCGTGAACAGAAATTCAATGGAATAATCGAGCCATTCCCGCGCTTCGGGTTCCTCATCGAGCATCGCGATGGCGGCCGGCACCAGCACGGCGGAGACCGCCCGTACGGCATGGCTGTCATACGGGAACAGCTGGATATTGGCATTCCTGATGATGTGATCGGCAATTTCACGGGTCCGAACCAGCAGCGCTGCACGCACTATCTCGCGTTCCTCTGCCGTCAGTTCGCCATGCAGCCAGTCATATCCCCAGGCCAGAGCCAGGGTGACCCGGAACGCCCACTCGTCGGTATAGGCTCTGGATGTCGTGCCTGCGGGGTCCCATCCGGCGACCGCCAGAAGCCATTCCTTGGCGCGCGCGAGCATCGCCGCATCTTTTGTGACATGGCCTCCAATTGCGAGGTGGCGGATCGCATAAATCAGTTCCTGGCAATCGATATAGGTCTGACGCCAGATCGGAGCCACGCGCTGATGGCCGGGATAGCCAGCCGGCTCGTCCATGACGGGCCGCTCCATCCATGGCCTGACACTCTTCTCGTAGAATGTCGACCAGCCGCAATGGGCCGGATCGGCGGCAACAACCGCGCTGAATTCGGAAAGCGCTTTTGGCCCGAGCCAGAGGCGCGGGTGGGCCTTGTCGACGTGATCATAGCGGGAAGCCCGCCCGGGAAGCGGCGTTTCCGGCAAGTCGGCCGCAAGATCAAAGCTGCGGGTAGCGCTCCATTCGGTCGCCGGCATGCCCTTGCTTGCGTCCCAGACGGCATAGGACCAGTGATAGGTGCCGGGCTCGAGTGCCGCGTCGGGGGTGAAGAAATTCAGCGGAATATCGGTAAACATCCGGGTCGTCTTGCCCGGAAATGCGGGATCGGACGACAGGCGCAGCACGTATCGCGCCTCGTCCTCGACCACCGGAAGCCAGGTGAACCGGGGTGGATTCTCTACCAGCGTGTCACCAGCGTTAGGCGCGTACTGAATATTCAACCGCCCGGCGGTCGGTTCGTCGAGATAGGCTTTGCGGTCGCGTGATGTTGCTACGGGCATCGAGAAGTTCCTGGACTCGTCAATCGTGTATCGGTCGTCACCGCCCGCCGAGTACCGACGGGCGGCGTCTTGGCTTCGTCAGCCGCCGTACTGGCGCTTGTAGGCCTTGTTCATCACGGCGATGACGTCCTGATAGCCCATCTTGTCGAGCGTGGAGACGTAAGCCTCCCAGTCGGCCTTGACGTCGCCGGTGCCGAGGATCCAGGCCTGCTGACGCTCCAGCATGTAGGTCTTCAGCGAAGGCCAATACCTGTCGTAGATCGCCTGTTCTTCCTTGTTGAAGGCGACCCCGAGGAACTGGTCGATCAGCAGGTCATTGGCGTCGTAGAGTTCGATCCCCTTGCGAGCGGCTTCCGAGGTCCACTGCCACTCGTAGCGGTAGTCCTGCCAATAACCGCGATAGATCTGGGCCCCCACGAGATACATCTGGCTGTTGACCGGCTGGTCGCTGTTGAGCACCTCGGGCTTGTAGACCGGCTGGCCGTCGACCCTGTCCCAGGTCTGGCCTTCGACCCCGAAATTGGAGAGGAGCCGGCCGTATTCGCTGAACCAGAAATCGAAATACTTGATGGTCTCGATCGGGTGCCTGTTCAGGTGCGAGATCGCCCAACCGTCAGGCTTGATCGGAGTGCGGCGATGTTCCTCCATCCGGACACCCTTGGCGGAAGCCGGTGGCAGGAAAGGCACGAAGTTGAAGCCCGGGATCTTGTCTTTCAGGGCGTCATTGTAGCCGGAGGTCGATGCAAACCAGTCATGGGTCACGCCGCCGAGATTCTCGCCGAGCAGATAGTCCCGAGAGGACGATCCACGCGTGAAGATTTCCGGATCGATGAGACCTTCCTTGTACCACGCAGCGATATTGGCCATGCCGTCGCGGTAGGCTTCCTGCGCGTAGGGATGAACGACCTTCCCGTCCTTGACGAAGAAATCGTGATAGGTGTCGGAGCCGGATGAGCGGGCATCCCATAGCGTGAGCAGTCGGTTCACTTCCTCCCAGTCGCGCGCGAAGTAGGGGATCTCGTCCTTCAGGCCGTTGCCATTGGGATCCTGGTCGCGGAAAGCCACGAGGACGTCGTGGAGTTCATCCACCGTCTGCGGCTGCTGCAGCCCGAGCTTGTCCAGCCAGTCCTGACGGATATACCAGGCGCGCCCGAACTTGCCGTCGGGGAGATACGGGATGTAGTAGTAATTTCCGTCATAGGCCGAGATCGCCTGCTGCAGGCCCGGGTGACTGTCCCAGAAGGCCTGAATGTTCGGTGCGTGCTCTTTGACCAGCTCGTTGAGCGGAAGAAAGGCCCCTTCCGGACCATACTGGTTGACCGGCTGCTGGATCAGATTGCCGCCGACGATATCCGGCAGATTCCCTTGCGCCAGCAGCAGGTTCATCGCCTCGTTGTTGTCCTTGGTGTTTTTACCGGCGGTCGCGTCCTTCAGATGGATATTGGTCAGCTTGCGCGCTTCTTCCTCGACCGGATAGATCTTGCTCGCGTCCCCCCCGACCCCATAGCCCTGGGCCCGCGGCCAGTGCAGGTGGATCGTCAGTTCGAGCGGCTCATCGACGATCTTCATCTCCTCCTGAGCGAAGACGGGTCCCGTCAGGGCCGTCGAACCGAGTATCGCCAGTGTCAATGTTAGTTTCCGCATAGTTCTCCTCCTCTTGCGAAATTTGAATTGTCCAGCAGTCATTCCTTCACCCCGCCCAGCAGGATGCCCTTGCTGAAGTATTTCTGCAGGAAGGGGTAAATGAGCAGGATCGGGATGATCGAGCAGACGATGATCGCCGCACTGATCGTCTCGACCGAATAGGGAGCGGTCAGGAGCGAGTTGGCGAAGGACTCGTCATCCTGCAGGTCGACGATGACGTGGCGCAGGTAGACCTGAAGCGGGATCTTGCTGTCATCCTGCAGCAGCACCATGGCCCAGAAGAAGCCGTTCCAGCGGGATACGACACAAAACAGCGCGACAGTCGCGATCGCCGGCTTCGACAGCGGAACAAAGACCTTCCAGAGCACCTGGAACTCGTTCGCTCCATCCATCCGCGCCGCTTCCTCGAAGCTTTTCGGAATGCTTTCGAAGAAGTTGCGCAGCAGGATGATGTTGAAGCCGTTGACAGCAAACCCGATGATGATCCCGAAATAGCTGTCGAGCAGTCCGAGGTCCCTCATGTTCAGAAAGAACGGGATCATCCCGGCATGGAACCACATGGTGAAGGCCACCATCAGGTTCCAGAATCGCCGTCCCCAAAGCTGCGGTCGGGACAGCGCATAGGCCCCCGGGATGATGAAGGCGAGGCTCATCAGCGTGCCGCCGATCGTATAGATGAACGTGTTCTTGTAGCTCGTCCAAAACATCGGTTCGCTGAGGACCTGCTTGTAGGCTTCGAGCGTGAAGCCGACCGGGCCAAGCACCACGTTGCCCGCACGCGCCTCGAATCCGGTGCTCATGGACAATGATGCAATGTAAATGAAGGGATACAGCGTCGAGAGGGCGAACACCCCGATCAGGACCACGTTCAGGAGAACGAAAAGCCTGTCTCCACGCGAATAGAGGTTCATGTTGGCCATCTGTATTCCCCTACCAAAGCGACGTGCGCGAGTAGCGCTTTGAGATCGTGTTCGCGGTCATCACGAGGACGAAGGCGACCACCGCATTGAACAGGCCGGCAGCAGCGGCCAGATCGTACTGGCCGCCCTGGATCCCCTGCCGGTAGATGAAGGTGTTCACCACATCAGCGGTCGAGTATGTCGCTGGTTGGTAGAGCAAGATGATCATCTCGAAGCCGACTTCGAGGATGTTCCCGATGCGGATAATCAGCATGATGATGATCGTGGGAAGGATCGACGGAATGGTGATCTTCCACATCATCTGCCAGCGCGACGCGCCGTCGACCACCGCAGACTCGTAAAGCGTCGGAGACACCCCAGCGATGGCGGCGAGATAGACGATCGACTGGAATCCGGCCTCCTGCCAGATGCCGGTCCCGATGAATATCGGCCTGAACCACTCGGCCTTGGTCAGGAAGTAGATCGGGTCGAATCCGAACCAGCCCAGGATGGTGTTCACGATGCCGGCTGAAGGTGAGAAGGCCGTCATGACGATACCGGCAATGATGACGGACGAGATGAAATGGGGCAGGTACACGATGGTCTGCGCCGTCTTCTTGAACGTCTGGTTCAGGATCTCGTTGAACATCAATGCGATCAGGATGGGCACAGGGAACCCGAACAGCAGGCCGTAGAAACTGATGATGACCGTATTCTTCAGAGCCCGCAGGAACTGATCGTTCTCGAACAGGGTCAGGAAATGCTCAAAACCGACCCATGGGCTACCGGCGACACCGCGAAAGACGCTGTAGTCCTTGAACGCGATCTGAAGGCCGTACATCGGCTTGTACAGAAAGACGAGAAGCCACAGGATCGTCGGCAGCAGCAGCACATAGAGTTGCCACTCCCGCTTCAGGTGATCTCCCACACGCTCGATCGTGCCGGGTCTGCGCTGGCGAACAGCTTCCTTCGCCTGAAGAACGATTTCCTCGGTCTTGCCGATCACCTGTCCGCTATTCGCACTCATCGGCCGCCTCCCTGGCCGTCGAAGGCCATGCCGGTCTTTGCGTCAAAGACCCGGATCAGGTGCGGTTCGACCGTAAAGCCTGAGACCCCGTTCAGGATGTCCATCTGTCCGATGGTTCCTGCGCGGATGATGAAGGGTTCGTCGAGCAGCGTCGTGTGGATCAGCGCCTCGGATCCCAGGGTTTCCACGAGGTCGAGTGTCACTTCGATACGGCCGGGTACGTCTGGGCCCGCGACTGTCACGAATTCGGGGCGGATGCCCAGAATGACCTCGCGACCAGCGCTGTTTGCCAAGGAGGGTACCGGTGCCAGTTCGATCGACTGGCCGCCGAATTCGGCGCGCAGGGCATCCGTGCCGTCGACAATCTTCGCCTTGACCATGTTCATCGGCGGTGAGCCGAGAAATCCCGCAACAAAGGTGTTTACCGGGTTGATGAACAGATCCATCGGCGATCCGACCTGCTCGATCCGTCCGTCATGCATCACGACGATCCGGTCCGCCAGCGTCATTGCCTCGACCTGGTCATGCGTCACGTAGATGGAGGTGACCCCCAGCCTGTTGTGCAACCGCTTGATCTCGGCCCGCATCTGGGTCCGCAATTTTGCATCGAGATTTGAAAGCGGCTCATCGAACAGGAACACCTTAGGGCGCCTGACGATTGCCCGTCCCATGGCGACGCGCTGGCGCTGGCCGCCTGACAGGTCTGCCGGGCGCCTTTCCAGATATGGCGTGAGGCCGAGAATATTGCCGACCTCCTCGACGGACGAGGCAATGTTTTGCTTGCTCTCGCCGCGGATTCGCAGGCCGAATGCAATGTTGTCGGCGACGTTGAGATGCGGGTAAAGGGCGTAATTCTGAAACACCATCGCGACATCGCGATCTTTTGGCGCCACGCGATTGACCCGTCTTCCATAGATGGTCAGATCACCGTCTGTGATTTCTTCGAGCCCTGCGATCATGCGCAGCGTCGTCGATTTGCCGCACCCCGACGGACCGACAAGCACGATGAATTCTTTTTCCTGAACTTCGAGGTCGATCCCGTGGACGACCTGAAGCGCGCCATAGGCCTTCACGATTCCATTGAGTTGTACGCCTGACATCAAGCCTCCCGCTCTTCCAGGGTCTGGCGAGCTACAGCGCCCTCTCTCCAGGCGCCATGCTGCTCTCACTCAAACTGGTATACTAGAATTAAATCTGGTATACCAGTACAAAATGGGCTACAGTTTCGGAAATGATGTGAAGTGATTGGAAAGAAAAGCGAATGCCGTACGCCACAGGTGCTGTGTGATTGACGGCTGAGCCAATTGTGATCGAGCTCTTCTCTGGTGGCGATTAATGCGTTTCGGCAAGCCGTCTGAATGGATATGGAGGAGACGGTGAAACGGATGCGAGATGATATGCGCCGGGAGCCGCGTCGGTGCTAGGCGCAGAAGATGGCGGACATGGAAGTGCAGAGAAGAGGGGATGCGCAAATGAGGCTCGGTGAACATCGGACGAATGTCGATGACATATTCGACTACCTTCACGACGAAATCCTCTCGCTTCGCCTCAAACCCGGCGAAAAGATTTCGGAAGCGGAAATCGCCGCTCGTTTCGGGGTGTCGCGCCAGCCTGTGCGCGATGCTTTCAGCCGGCTCGCAAATCTCGATCTCTTGCTAATTCGCCCGCAACGCGCCACCGAGGTGAAGCGCTTTTCCGCACGCGAAATCGAGAAATCGCGTTTCGTGCGGGCTGCGGTGGAGACCGAGGTCCTGAGGCGGGCGGCAAAGCTCTGCGACGCGGAAGGCGCGAAACTGCTCGATTCGGCCCTCGCCGACCAGCAGCGCGCCATCGAAGAGGTCGATGTCGATGGTTTCGGTGCATTGGATTACGACTTCCACAAGCGACTTTGTCTGATCGCCGGTGTGGACTATGCATTCGAGGTGATCACCTCGGAAAAGATCAAGGTCGATCGTCTCTGCATTCTCGGCTTGTCCAAGGAAGATCGTATGCCGCAATTGGTAGCCGATCATCGTGCTATTGCCGCAGCCGTAAAGGCAAACGACGCAGAGAAAGCGGTGGAACTCGGCATGCTGCACCTCTCGCGCCTCGACGACACCATCACCCGCATCGCCCATATCAACGCCCATTATTTCGAACCGGCATTGGATTGAAGGCAGCAATCAGCGACCGCTGCCGGATATGGATCGATGTATCTCCCCTGAAGGGCCTTCCTGGCTCACCGTGAAAGACGAACGAAAGACATGTTCCGGTCCTCTCCCATGCCGGTGACCGAAGGTCCGACAGCCCGCCACGTATTCGCCCTTGCCTGGCCGATGACGCTGAAGGCGATCATGTTGCATGGGACCGTTGTCATCGACACCTATCTTGTCTCCTCGCTAGGCGAGAGCGCCATTGCTGCGATGGGTCTTTCGACCGCCGTGGCCGGCCTGGTGCTTGGGGCAATCCTGGCCTTCGCAAACGCCATGCAGATCCGGACTGCACAGGCCTTCGGCACGAACGATCGCATCTTCCTCAAGTCGGTCTTTGCTTCGGGTATGGCAGTCAGCCTGGCGATCGGGTTGATAGGCCTGACCACAATTTTCCTGTTCGGCGACGCGTTGCTGGATGTCATGGCGCCGACAGTCGAGATTGGATCCCTTGCGAAGGACTATCTGGCGATATTTTCCCTCGTGATTCTGGGCGAAGCCATTGGCCAGGTAATTTCCAGCCATTTCAACGGATGCGGGCGGACGCGACTGCCGCTTTACAGCTTTCTTTTGGCTGTCCCGATCAACATCGCCTCAAGTATCGTATTGATCCACGGATTCTTGGGGCTTCCTGCCTTCGGTGTAGCGGGAGCCGCCATGGGAAGCGCCATCGCGGTTACCGCGCAGGTATCCTATCTCATCCTCCGGTTTGCGCGGGTCGATGGTGGTCTCCTGAGACTATCCGGCTGGAGGCAATCGGATTTCGCCGCAACGTTGCGCCGACATCTCGGATTTTCGCTGCCAATTGCAGCAACATTTTTCAGCGCGACCTTCGCCATGCAGGTCAGCGCGCTGATCTATGCCCGCCTGAGCCTCAATGAATTTGCCGCAATGACGATCATCGGCCCTTGGATAATGGTGACGGGAACGGTCGGCATGCAATGGGCGCAAGCGACAGGGATCATCGTCGCGCAACTTCTCGGTCAGAAGACGGAGAAGGATGTCCTCGAGCGGTTTCTCGCCAGTGCCTGGCGCGGCGCATTCGTTGCATCCGGCGCTGTCGCGGTGCTGCTATGCGCTGTGTGCCTGTCGGCCGACTGGCTGTATTCCGATCTGGGTGCGGAAACCCGCGTCATTCTCTTGGGCTTCTTGCCGGTCCTCTTGATCCTGCCCTTTCCGAAAGGTTCGAATGCCATATGCGGCAATACTCTGAGGGCGAGCGGCGATACTGTCTACGTCATGCACATCTTTATCTGGGCACAGTGGCTGTTCCGTATTCCCGCAACTGCCATCGCGGTCCTCTACCTTCAACTTCCGGCAGCCTGGGTCCTGTCTATCCAGCTCTGGGAAGAATTCCTGAAGTTTCCAGCCTTTCACAGACGCCTTCATCGGGGCGACTGGAAGGATTCTGAAGTGTCGGAGTAAAGTGGCCGGAGCGGGCAGGCGAGGGCTTTTCAAGGGTCAGGAACATGATGTTGCAGGGGACGAGCAGCTTGGACATCTGCCATCCTCTCTGATCCATGAAAGGCATGGCATGCGCGTCATTGGCCACCGTTCCACGACGAGAAGCCGCAGGTTGCCGCAAGTTGAGCTCTTGTGCTTGTCGGGCGCTCAGCCGCCCACGAAAACGCGCTTTCGCGCATTGTCGATATGGGCTCGCATCGCGTTTCGCGCCGCTTCTGCATCCTGGCGCTCAATCGCTGCGTAGATCGCTTCGTGTTCCGCCTGAACCAGTCGCAGGCGCTCCGTCGATTTGCTCAGCGAGAGGTTGCGTGTCAGGTTCAGGCCGGTGATGATGTTTGCGTGCATGGAAGTACGCACGGAGACGAAATAGTGATTGTCGGAAGATGAGCAGACGATCGCGTGGAATTTTTCATCCGCATCGACGCCCAACTCTCCTTGCTGCACACAGCGCTCCAGCTCATCCAGTGATTGCCTGAGAAGTGCCAATTGCTCAATGGACCGCCGCTCGGCAGCCAGCATCGCTGCTTCCCCTTCGATCGCCATGCGAAACTCGAAAGTCCGTTGTATATCGGCAATTGATCCGATGGGGGCGAAGGTCAGAACAGCGCGATCGGGTTGCTTTTGGACATACGAACCCGATCCCTGCGTTGAGACGATCACGCCATCGATCTTCAACTGTTTCAGCGCCTGGCGGAGAATTGGCCGCGAAACGCCAAAGCCTTCGCTCAGCTCAATTTCTGTCGGCAGCTTCCCGCCAACGGGGATTTCGCCACTAACGATCTTCGCCAGGATCTGCTCATAAACGGTGTCGGATAGCGTTCTGTCTCGCTCTTCCCGTCGAGACTGCCGAGCGCTCGACAGCAGGCTCGCCGCTAGCGTCCGTTGATTTGCCTCCATTCGAGATACTTTCCTTCGATTTCGGGGTCCGTCGGTGGATAAAGTCCAAAGATGGACGCACCTTCTTTCACCTTCTCCATAACGAAATCCTCGAATATTGTCATCTCGGTCGCTTCATTCGCGATTTCCTCGGCCAGATGACGAGGAATGCATACAACGCCCTCATTGTCTCCGACCATGACGTCCCCCGGAAACACAGCCACGCCGCCACAGCCGATCGGATCGTTGATGGCTACCGCGTGGTGCTTCGTCAGATTGGTCGGAGCACTCGGGCGTACATGATAGGCGGGCATTTTGAGTTCCGCGATTTCAGGGCTGTCGCGAAAGCCGCCGTCTGTCACAAGACCGGCACATCCACGCGATTGCAGCCGGGCGGCCAGAATGCAGCCAGCGGAGGCCGCACTGGCATCACCGCGAGAGTCGATAACGAACACGGCTCCTTCGGGGCATTCTTCGACCCCTTTGCGCTGCGGGTTGTTCCTGTCCGCGAAGGACTCCAGAACATCGAGATCTTCACGCGCCGGAATGTAGCGGAGCGTATACGCAGTTCCGACCATGTTTTCACCGGAACGAAGCCTCTGCGGTCCCTGCAGGAAGATGTTCCGCAGACCCTTCTTGAACATCGCAGTGGTGAGCGTCGCCGTGCTGACCGCCATGAACTTGGCGTGCAATTTCGGATCCAGCTTCATCATGTCTCACTTCCTGTGTCGCCAATCTGTCGGAGACAGATTTGATTGAATATGGCGGGTTCGGGCTTGTATTCCGTTGGTCGATCCGCGGCCCGAACCCGGGATTTTTAGCCGATAATGCTGGGCAGCCAGAGCGAAATCGCGGGCACGTAAGTCACCAGCAAAAGCGCGACCAGCAGGGCCAGATAGAATGGCCAGATGGTTCTCAATGCGGTCTCGATCTTGACCTTGCCGACCGCACAGCCGACGAAAAGGCAGGTTCCGACAGGGGGGGTGCACAGCCCGAGGCCGAGATTGATCAGCAGCATTATGCCGAACTGGATTGGATCCATGCCCAGCCCCTGGGCGATCGGCAGGAAGATCGGCGTGCAGATCAGAATGAGCGCCGCCATGTCCATGATCATCCCCAGCATCAGAAGGATAACGTTGATCATCAGCAATATGACGATTGGATTGTCTGATACGGACAGCAGGGCATCGCTCAGCGCCGTCGGCACGTCATAGAGCGCCAGCAGCCAGGCAAAAGAGCCTGCAAAGGCGATGAGGATCATCACCATGGCCGTGGTGCGCACCGACGATGTGACGCAGGTGACAAACGCCTCGAACGATAGTGTCCGGTAAACGACGGCCGTCAAAACGAGTGCATAGATGGCTCCGAATGCACCGCTCTCGGTAACCGTGAAGACACCGGACAGGACGCCGCCGACGATGATGACAGCCGTGAAGAGGCCGGGCAGGGCCTGCATCGCCGCACGTGCCGTTTCCCGCCAGCCGGGAAATGCCTCCGAAGGATAATTGTGTCGAACCGCGATCACGTATGCCGCGATTGCCAGGCAGACGCACATCAGTATGCCCGGAATGACGCCCGCAATGAACAGCTTCGATACGGAGATTCCGCCACCGGCAGCTACGGCGAAGATGATCATGTTGTGGCTGGGTGGAATGACGATGCCCGCGATAGAGGATGTCACCGTGACGTTGACGGCAAAGTCCGGTCTGTAGCCCTTTTCCTTCATCACCGGGATCAGGATGGAGCCGAGTGCTGAAATGTCTGCAATGGCAGAGCCCGAGATCCCTCCGAAAAGCATGCTGGAGAAGATGTTGACAGTCGCCAGGCCGCCGCGGACATGGCCGACAAGGGTCGTTGCAAAACGCACCAGATGCTGGGCGATGCCGCCATGCATCATCAGTTCGCCAGCAAAGATGAAGAATGGGATGGCCAGCAACGAAAACGAGGATACACCGGCGACCGAACGCTGGAATGTCATCAGCAGCGGCATGCCTTCATAGGCGAAGGTGACGGCCGCGGCTATTCCCATCGCAAAGGCAACCGGCAATCCAAGCACGACGGTTAAGCCGAATATTCCAAGCAGAATTGTCAGGCCCATTTCAGTGCTCCCTACCGGAGGCGGACTGTTCGATGAGCTGAACGGCACGCGATAAAACTCGAATTGCGCAAAAGAGAGCGATCAGTCCTCCGCACAGTGCGGCCGACAGGCTTCTGACGCCTTCCGGCAAATTCAGCATTGGCAGGAGCGTTGGCCAACCGAATCGCACGAGCTCGATGCTGCTCAGGCACATGACGGCCCCGAAGATCGCGAGCGCAATATCGCAAAGCAGGAGCACGATCTGATTGAGCCCAACCGGCAGCATGTCGCGGAACAGCGTGACGCCCAGATGGGTATCTTCCTTCACACCGACAGCTGCACCAAGAAACGTGATGTAGCAGATCAGCAGCAGCGCCAGCTGCTCAACCCAGGTCGGGGTGGTATTGAGGACATACCGGCCGAATACCAGCCAGCCGAAGGACCCAATCAGCAGGACCAGAGCCAGAGATGCCACTGTAAGGCAAAGCTGGGAGAGTCGCGCCGAGGCCATCTCGAGAAAATCCCGAGCTGTCACCAATGTCTTCATGTCGATTTTCCAGATTGATGAAGCGGAACGCGGCGAGAGCCGCGTCCCGAACATGCCGCTAGTCGGCGTTGCGGATCAGGTTGACGAGGTCAGTGAGTTCCGGATTATCGGCCAGGAACTTGTCATAGACGCTTGCCATGGCTGCCTGGAATGCAGCCTTGTCCTCGACGGTGTTGACCACCGTCCCGCTGGACTTCACCTTCTCCATGCTCGCCTTTTCACGCTCGGCCCATTCCGCACGTTGCATGGCGGTGCTCTCCTTCCCGACCTCACGGATGATCGCCTGATCTTCCGGCGAAAGCCCGTCCCAGGTCTTCTTGGACATGCACAGGCATTCCGGGATGATGAGGTGTTCGGAGAGCGAGAAATACTTGGCGACTTCGTAGTGATTGGTGGATTCATAGGACGGGGAATTGTTCTCCGCGCCGTCGACCACGCCCGTCTTGAGGGACTGGTAGACTTCACCAAAGGCCATCGGTGTCGCATTGCCGCCCATCGCTTCGATCATTCCAACGAACAGGTCGTTGCTCATGACGCGAACCTTCATGCCGGAGACATCCGAAGGTGCGTTGATGGGACGCTTCGAATTGTAGAACGATCTTGCCCCAGCGTCATAGAAGCCGAGCGCGACAAGACCCTTCGCCTCAAGTCCCTTTCCGATGGCCTCGCCAGCTTCACCGTCCATCAGGCGGTGCATCTGGTCGATACCCTTGAAGATGAAGGGCAGCGAAACGACGTTGGTTTCGGGCACGGCCTGCCCCATTGGTCCAAGGCTGAAAACCCCGAAATTGATCACGCCCAGGCGGGTCTGCTCGATCGCGTCGGGCTGATCGCCCAGGACGCCGGAATGGAAGACCTTGCCGGTGATCCGGCCTTCCGTCTTTTCGGCGACGCGCGACATGAAGAAATCCATTGCGTGCGAAACCGGATATTCCGCGACATGGATGTTCCATCCGCGCCAGGTTTCCGCGCTCGCTGGCGTGCTTATCACTCCCGTTCCGCCAACGCACAGCGCTACTGCTAGGGCCAGCTGCGACAGCCGGCGCTTGATGATCGTTGCCATATGATCCTCCCTCTATGACACTTCAACGACATGTGATGTGCCACGATATCAGAACCGCCGCAAGAAATTTTTACAAATACTTACAAATTTGCCCGGACCTGTATTTTCGTGGGGGGAGTGCTCCGACGACAGATGGAATGGTCTTCTGAACGGGATTATTCGCAGTAACGCTGGAGATCGCGAGCGGGGCGGCACGCTGAAAACGAAGATGGCAGAGTTGCACGGTTGCGGCCGACGCTATCTCGCCTGGGCTCGGGCATTGCGCGCTCTGGGCGCCGTCGCTTCGACATATGCCGGCGCGTGTCCCCTGGCTGACAGGCCCGCGCTTTCAGAAATCCCGGGAATGAGATCGACCTGCAGTCCCGCCATTTGCAATTCCGTGATCATGCTGGCTACCGCCTCCGACGCTGCCGCGTCTCCGGCCTTCAGCAGCACGACGCGTTTTCCCGTTCGTGCAAGTCCGGTCACCAATTGGCGCAGGTTCATGTCGCGCCCGGGCTCGTCTTCCTCGACCGCCCCGACGAGCATGCGCTTGGCCTCCCGCCTTGCCAGTTCCAGCACGTCGGAAGAGACGCCGTCATCAAAGAGAATGAGGTCTGCCGATTGCAGGCAGCGGACGGCCTTGAGTGTCAGCAATTCCGCGTCGCCTGGCCCGGCGCCGACAATGATCACCGAACCCGTGATCGGCAGGCTGCAGAGCCTTTCGACATCTGAGACGAGCTCCTGCCGGTCGAGCTCGCTGGGTGGCTTCGTCGATGAGAAGCAGCGATCGACGAAGCGCTCCCAGAAGGCGCGCCGCTTCGGCCCGGGCTCCAATTGACTGTTCACGGTCGTGCGCAGCGCTTGCGCCGTCGCGGCCCACCCTTTGAGCGACGGAGGCAGAAGCGTTTCGACACGCCGGCGAATGGCCTGGGCGAGGATCGGGGCTGCCCCATCCGTCGAGATGGACAGGATGACGGGCGAGCGATTGACGATGGAGCCGAATTGGAACTGGCAATAGGCGGGTCTGTCGATGATGTTGAATGCGACGCCGGCCGCACGCGCCGCACAGGAAAAGGCGCGCGCTTCGTCGTCGCTCTCGCAATCAGCGATGGCCATGACGGCTCCGTGAAATACGCCGGTATGCCAAGGCTGGTTCTGCACCACGACCTTCTTGCCTTCGACCAGATCCTGCATGGCCGCGCCGATCCCCTCGGCTTCGGCGTAGACGTCAACATGCGCTCCGCAGGCCGCCAGAAGTTCGGCCTTCCAGGCCGCCGCATCCGATCCACCGGCAATGACGGCCCGCTTGTCCGTGAGGTTCCAGAACACCGGAAGTTTGGCCAGGGGTTCGATCCGGCCTGGGTCTTCATTCTGCTGCGAGGAGCGCTTGCGCATCGATGATCCTCCTGATTTCCGGGCGGCAAGAGCCGCAATTGGTTCCAGCACTGAGCAATTGGCCGATGGCCTCCACCGATCTGCAGCCTTGGCCGACGGCACGGGCGATCTCCTTGGCGCCCACCGAAAAGCAGGCGCAGACGGTCGCCCCCTTGTCTCGCTGGCCTGCACCGGGACGACCCGCCACGATCCGCGAACGGGCGGTGGCATCGGCATGGTCGGTGAGCAACTGGTCGACAGCCCATTGCCGCGAAACGGCCACCGGAGAGCGCGATGCGAAGAACGCTGCCACCAGCCGGGATCCGCGCAAGGCGAGGATCCGGCAATCTCCGGCCGCGACATCGCGGTAGCGCACAATCTCGATATCCTCATCCAGGCCGAGGCTCTGGCTGAACCAGGTCTCGAACCCGTCTTCCGGTTCATCTCCGGCCAGCTCGAGCCGGTAGCCGTTTTCGGCCTTTGCGATCGCCCAGTATTCGAAGGGCAGATGTGTCGGCTTCTCCGCGGCCACCAGAAAGGCATGAAAGGTGGTCGCATGACGTGCGAGTGAAACGCGGCTCTGCTTGAGCGCCGGCTGGCCGGAGACAGGATCGACATCCGGTTTAACGAGTGTGTCCACCCGTGCCGGGAATGCTGTTTCATCCGTCCAGTGCATCGGCACGAAAATCGACCCACGCGCCTGTCGCTCCGTCAGCAGGGCACGCACGAGGATGAAGTGCCCCTCGTCGTTCGCAACCTTGACCAGGTCGGCATCGCGGATCCGATGCATGGCTGCGTCGAGCGGATGGATCTCGCAGAAAGGCTCGGCCAGATGCGCGGAAAGGCGCGCGCTCTTCCCGGTTCGGGTCATCGTGTGCCAATGGTCGCGCACGCGTCCGGTGTTCAGCACGAAGGTGCCATGTGCGAGTTCCACAGGCAGAAGGGGGGGCTGGACGGGGACGAAACGCGCCTTGCCGTCAGGGTGATAGAACTGGCCGTCCGCGAAAAACCGTTCCTTTGCCGCTCCAGCCAGGGGCCGGGGCCACTGGAAGGGGACGAGCGCCTCATATTGATCGCGGTTGATGGCTGCAAAGGCGCCGATGTCGAAATCGCGGGCGCCGTCGTTCTCGAAGGCGGAAAGGGCGGCATGTTCAGCGAAAATCGCGGCCGGCGAGTCGAAGTCGAAAGCGTTTGCAAAGCCCATGCGCTTGCCAACTTCGGTGACGTGCCACCAGTCGGGACGCGCTTCTCCAGGCGCCGCGAGAAACGGCCGTTGGCGTGAAATCCGCCGCTCGGAATTGGTAACCGTGCCGGATTTCTCGCCCCAGCCGGTGGCCGGTAACAGGACATGCGCGAGGCGTGCCGTGTCGGTATTCGTCTGCATGTCCGAAACGACAACGAACGGGCAGGCCTCGATGGCCTTTTTGACCTTGTCGGCATCGGGCATCGAAACCACAGGATTGGTCGACATGATCCAGAGCGCCTTCACCCGTCCGTCGGCAACGGCATCGAACAGGTCGACGGCTTTCAAGCCGGGACGCCCGGCGATCTGTGGCGAAGCCCAGAATCGCTGCACCCGCTCCCGGTGTTGCGGATCCTCGATCGCCATATGCGCTGCCAGCATGTTGGCGAGCCCGCCGACCTCACGCCCGCCCATGGCATTCGGTTGGCCGGTCAGGGAAAACGGGCCCATACCCTGCCGTCCAATGCGACCCGTCGCCAGATGGCAATTGATGATGGCATTGACCTTGTCGCTTCCGGAGGCCGACTGGTTCACCCCCTGGCTGTAGCAGGTCACGACCCGTTCGGTGCTGGCGAAAAGCCAGAAGAACTGGCGGATCAGCATGCCGGACAGACCGGTCGCTTCCGCGAGGTCCGCCATCGACATGCGCGATGCCGCAAGCAGAGCATCTGAAAAACCTGTCGTATGTCTGCCCACAAAGCCCTGATCGATCCTGTCGGTGTCGGCCAGATGGGTCAGCAGGCCATTGAACAGGGCCACATCCCCGTCCGGGCGCACGGAAAGATGCAGGTCGGCAAGGTCGGAGGTAGCAGTTCTTCGCGGATCGATGACGACAATCTTCATCGCCGGTCGAGAGGCCTTGGCGGCTGCAAGGCGTTGGTAGAGGACCGGGTGACACCAGGCGAGGTTCGATCCGACCAGAACAACGAGGTCTGCGAGTTCGAGATCCTCATAGGTGCCCGGAACCGTGTCGGCCCCGAAGGCCCGGCGGTGACCAGCGACCGAAGAGGCCATGCAAAGCCTTGAATTCGTGTCGATGTTGCCAGAACCGATGAAGCCCTTCATCAGCTTGTTGGCGACGTAATAGTCCTCGGTCAGGAGCTGGCCGGAGAGATAGAAGGCCACGGAATCCGGCCCATGCTCGGCGATCGTGCGGCTGAAACGATCCGCGACGAGATCGAGTGCCGTGTCCCAGTTCGCCCGCTGCCCGTATATTTCCGGAAACAGGGCGCGTCCGTCTTCGTCCAGCGTTTCGGCAAGCGCCGAGCCCTTCGAGCACAGGCGGCCGAAATTGGCAGGATGCTCCGGATCACCCCGGACGCTGACGGTCCCCGTATCATCGATGCTTGCGATCACGCCGCAACCGACGCCGCAATAGGGGCAGGTGGTGCGGGTTTCGCACGTCATGGATCACTCCGCCGCCACGAGGGCGCTCTCGAGCGCGATCGACAACTGCCCGTCGATGTTGCGGATCGGGATGGTGCGGACAGCACCCTCGTCTGCGCCCAGCGCCTTGCCGGTCTCGAGCGAAATCACCCAATTGTGCAGCGGGCAGGTAACGGAAGTGCCGTGCACGATGCCTTGCGTCAACGGCCCGCCCTTGTGGGGGCAATGATCCTCGATCGCATAGACCAGATTCTCGGCCGTCCGGAAGACGCCGATCTTGCCCTGCGGCGTCTTCACGCAGCGCGCGCCGCGAAGGGGAATGTCGTCGATCGTGCCGATAGCGATCCAGTTCATGAGCATGCTCCTTGTTGTTTCTTCCCTTCTCCCCGCAGCGGCGGAAGGGAACTACTCCGCCGCCGCCGAGTATCCGACGGTCGCCATCGGATTGAACTCGTGCTTGTCCTTGCCGGACACGCGTTCCGACCAGGGATCGACCTGTGCGAATTTCTGGGAGAAGACGAAGCGTTCGTAATAGGCCCGGCGCTTGTCCGGATCCTCCATGATCTGGCGACGGATCTCGTCATGACCGATACGCTTGGCCCATTTGTAGATGCGCTCGAGATAGCGACCCTGCTCGCGATACATCTGGGTCAGCGCCACGATATGCTCCAGCGCCTCGTCCTCGGTCTTCACAAGCCCCAGGATATCGGTACCCTTGATATCGAGACCTGCAGCACCTGCGAAATGGATCTCGAAGCCGGAATCCACGCAGATCACGCCGATGTCCTTGCAGGTCGCCTCCGCACAGTTGCGCGGACAGCCGGACACAGCGAGTTTCAGCTTGGCCGGAGTCCAGGAACCCCACATGAATTTCTCGATGCGGATGCCAAGCCCGGTCGAATCCTGCGTGCCGAAACGGCACCAGTCGGAACCGACACAGGTCTTCACGGTCCTCAATCCTTTGGCATAGGCCTGGCCCGAGACGAAACCGGCCTTGCCGAGATCGGCCCAGACGGCTGGCAGGTCTTCCTTCTCGATGCCGAGAAGGTCGATGCGCTGGCCTCCGGTAACCTTGACGAGGGGGATCTCGAACTTGTCGACTACATCGGCGATGGCGCGCAGCTCGGCAGCGTTGGTTACGCCACCCCACATCCGTGGCACGACGGAATAGGTGCCGTCCTTCTGGATGTTTGCGTGCACGCGCTCATTGATGAAACGGGACTGGTAGTCGTCCGCATATTCGTCAGGCCAGTCGCTGACGAGGTAGTAATTCAAGGCCGGCCGGCATTTGGCGCACCCGCAGGAGGTCTTCCATTCGAGTTCCTGCATCACCGCCGGGATCGTCTTCAACCCCTTGGCCTTGATCAGTCGGCGCACGTCGTCATGCCCGAGTTCGGTGCAGGTGCACATCGGCGTGACCGCAGCCGGGTTGTAGGCGTCGCCGAGTGTGAGCGCCATGAGTTGCTCGACAAGGCCCGTGCAGTTGCCACAGGAGGCCGACGCCTTGGTATGTGCGCGCACGCCATCCAGCGTCGTCAGACCTTTGCCCGTGATAGCCGCGGTGATTTTGCCCTTGCACACGCCGTTGCAGCCGCAGATTTCCGCATCATCCGGCAAGGCTGCAACGGCCGCCATAGGGTCCAGCGGAGACCCTCCCTGGTAGGACTGGCCGAAGATCAGTGTGTCGCGCATCTCCGATATGTCGGTCTGCTTCTTCAGCAGATCGAAGAACCAGGAACCATCGGCGGTTTCTCCATAGAGGACCGCGCCGATGATGCGGTTTTCCTTGAGAACCAGACGTTTGTAGATACCGGCTGCTGCATCGCGCAGCACGATTTCCTCGCGATCCGGCGCCTCGCCGAAGTCTCCGGCGGAGAAGAGGTTGATACCGGTCACCTTCAGCTTCGTGTTGACGACCGAGCCATGATATTCGGCGTCGCCGCCGGTCAGGCGGTCGGCCAGAACGCGGGCGCTTTCGTAGAGTGGTGCCACGAGGCCGTAGCAGATGCCGCGATGCTCGGCACATTCCCCGAGCGAGAAGATCGAGGCATCCGAAGTCATCATGCCGTCGTCGACGACGATGCCCCGGTTGACGGCAAGGCCCGCATCCTTGGCAAGTTGGGATGCCGGACGAATGCCGACCGCCATGATGACCATGTCACCGGCAATCACCCTGCCGTCTTCGAGCTCGATCCCTTCGACCCTGTCGGTGCCAAGAATCTGCTTCGTGTTTGCCTTGGTGATGATCTCGATTCCACGCTCCGAGAGCGCCTTTTCCAGAAGATAGGCGGCTGCCGGATCAAGCTGCCGCTCCATGATCGTCGGCATCAGGTGGATGACGGTCACCTCCATGCCCTGGCGCTTGAGGCCATAGGCTGCCTCGAGGCCGAGAAGCCCACCGCCGATGACGATCGCGCGGCCCTTGCGCTCTGCGATCTCCAGCATTTTCTCGACATCGTCGAGGTCGCGATAGGCAAGCACGCCTGGCAGCTGATGGCCCGGAACCGGGATGATGAAGGGGAGCGATCCTGTCGCGATGACCAGCTTGTCGTAACCGGCGGTGATGCCATTCGCCGATGTCACCGTCTTTGCCAGACGGTCGATCTCCGTGACCCTTGCGCCCTTGTGCAGCGTCACGCCCTGCGCGGCATACCAGGCATCGTCATGGATCACGATGTCCTCATAGGCCTTCTCGCCGGAGAGAACGGGAGAAAGCATGATGCGGTCGTAATTGACCCGCGGCTCCGCGTTGAAGATCGTTGTCTCATAGAGACCGGGCGCCTTCTCGAACAGTTCTTCCAGCATGCGGCCCGGCGCCATGCCGTTGCCGATGATGACCAGTTTTTCCGCCATGGGTCTCACTCCGCAGCTTCTACGAAGCGATGACGTTCGTAGAGGAATTTCAACACGGCCTCGCGGCATTTGAGGTAGGTGCGATCCGAGGCGAGCTCGATCCGATTGCGCGGGCGCTCGATCGGCACGTCGAGGATCTCCCCGATGCGGGCCGCTGGACCGTTCGTCATCATCACGATCCGGTCGGAGAGCAGCACGGCTTCGTCGACGTCATGAGTGATCATGATCATCGTATTGCCGAGCCGGCCGTGGATCTCCATGACAGCATCCTGCAGGTGCGCACGCGTCAGGGCATCGAGCGCGCCGAACGGCTCGTCGAGGAGAAGAACCTTCGGCTCCATCGACAGGGCCCGGGCGATGCCGACGCGCTGTTTCATGCCGCCGGAAATCTCGGCCGGGCGCTTGTCTTTCGCATGGCCCATCTGCACCAGGTCGAGATTGTGCATCACCCAGTCATGTTTTTCGGCCTTGGTCTTGCGCCCGGAAAACACTTTCGAGACGGCCAGGTTGACGTTCTCGTAGACGGTGAGCCAGGGAAGAAGCGAGTGGTTCTGGAAGACGACGGCACGGTCCGGACCCGGCTCGTTGACCTCCTGGTTTTCCAGAAGCACGGCGCCGGCGCTAACGCGTGTGAGCCCGGCAATCAGGTTCAGCAAAGTCGACTTCCCACAGCCAGAATGGCCGATGATCGAGACGAATTCACCCTTCTCGATGGTGAGTGTGATGTCCTTGAGGACTTCGGCGCGGACGCCGCCGCGTTCGAAACTTTTGTCGATGTGATCGATCTTGAGATAGCTGGACATGATGGCATCCCCCTCAGTTCTTGGCTGTGCCACGGGTGACGACGCTGCCCAGCAGTGCGACGAGCTTGTCGAGGACGAAGCCGGTCACGCCGATATAGACGAGCGCCACGATGATGTCGGGGAGACGAGACGAATTCCACGCATCCCAGATGAAGAAGCCGATGCCGACGCCGCCGGTCAGCATTTCGGCCGCGACGATTGCAAGCCAGGAGAGGCCCACGCCGATGCGAAGACCGGTGAAGATGTAGGGCGCCGCGGCCGGCACCATGATCCGGACGAAGAATTCCAGCGGGTTGAGACGCAGAACGCGGGCAATGTTGCGATAGTCGTCGGGAATATTGCGCACGCCGACGGCCGTATTGATGATCACCGGCCAGATCGACGTGATGAAGATGACGAAGATTGCGGAAGGATTCGAATCCTGGAAGGCGGCGAGCGAGAGGGGCAGCCAGGCGAGCGGCGGCACGGTGCGCAGAATCTGGAAGATCGGATCGAGACCGCGCATGGCCCAGATGGATTGTCCGACGACGGCCCCGAGGAAAACGCCGACGATGGCGGCGAGGCCGAAGCCCATGGCGACGCGCTCCAGGGACGTCAGGACACGCCAGGCGAGGCCGATATCCTGCGAACCGTTTACGAAGAAGGGATCGACGATCAGATCGTAGCTCTCGATCCAGACCTGCGAGGGTGGTGGCAGGGTGGCGCCCGGTTGGGAGCAGGTGAGCTGCCAGATACCCAGAAGCACCAGCGTGACCAGGAGCGGCGGAAGCGTGTTGCGAGCAAGCCCGAGCCCGGCGCGCCTCACATCGAACTTCGGCGTTGTGCGCTTCGCCAGGTGAACAACGATGCCATTCCGGCTTTGGGAGGCAGGAATCGACTCGGTCTCTGCTTTTCGAGCGGTGGCGGTCATGGAAATATCCTCTGCGCGTATCGAATTGGAAGCGGGGTGTTCCCCTGCCCAAGCCGTTGCGGGACTGGGCAGGGAAAAGGCCGCAGCGTCAGGCGCTCGCTTTGATGGCGAGGCTGTCGAGATAGGCCTGCGGATTCTCCGGATCGAAGACCTTGCCGTCGAAGAAGGTTTCCGGGCCGCGGGAGGTGGAAGCCGGGATGTCGGCGTCGGCAACGCCGAGGTCCTTGGCGGCATCGCGCCAGATGTCCTCGCGGTTGACCTTGTCGACCAGCGCCTTGATGTCGGTATCGGGCGCGAGCTTGCCCCAGCGGACATTCTCGGTGAGGAACCAGGCGTCATGGCTCTTGAAGGGATAGGACGCGTGCTCCTTCCAGAACTTCATTTCCAGTCCGGAATTATCCACCACGCGGTCATTGCCGTAGTTGATCGTGCCCTTGAGGCGTCCAGCCACGTCCTTCGGCGGCACGTTGAACCACTGGCGCTTGCCGAGGATCGCCGACATTTCCTCCTTGTTGTCCATGCTGTCAGCCCACATCTGGGCCTCCATCACGGCCATCAGCAGAGCCTTGGCGGCGATCGGGTTCTGCTCGATCCAGTCGGATCGGAGACCCAGCGCCTTTTCCGGATGGCCCTTCCAAAGCTCACTCGTCGTACAGGCCGTGAAGCCGATCCCCTGATTGACCAGCTGCTCGTTCCACGGTTCACCCACGCAGAAGGCGTCCATGTTCCCGACCTTCATGTTCGCCACCATCTGTGGCGGGGGAACGACGATGGTCGATACGTCCTTGTCAGGGTCGATGCCGCCGGCAGCCAGCCAGTAGCGCAGCCAGAGATCATGGGTTCCACCGGGGAACGTCATGGCGACCTTCACCTCGCCGCCGGCAGCCTTCTTGGCTGCGAACACGTCCCTCAGCTTGGATGCGTCGAGCTGGACACCGGTCTCGGTATATTCCTTGGAAACCGAGATGCCCTGACTGTCCAGATTGAGGCGCGCCAGGATCGACATTGGAACGGGCACATTGTTCTGCGTCACCGTGCCTGCCGAGATGAGGTAGGGCATCGGGGTCAGAATATGTGCGCCGTCGATTCCGTTCGATCCGCCGCCGAGCACGAGATTGTCTCGTGTGGCGCCCCAGGAGGCCTGTTTCAGGATTTCGACTTCGGTCAGGCCGAACTTGTCGAATAGCCCCTTTTCCTTGGCGATGATCAGCGGTGCGGCATCGGTGAGTGCGATGTAGCCCAGCTTGACGCCCTTGACTTCCGGACCCGCGCCTCCGGCGAAGGCGCCCGATGGGAAGGCCAGCCGGGCGGCGCTGACGAGCGCGGCGGCGGAAGTGACCTTGAGGAGCTGGCGGCGGGTGGTGCTCATTCCTGTAGTCTTCGTCATGTCGTGTGGTCCCTCTGGTGTGACGGAGATCCGGAAAAACAAAAAAACGCCGCTCGGTGACTGCATCTGCGGGAATTGAGGATCCCGTGTGCAAACCAAGCGACGTCGATGTCTCTGGTGAGCGCGCTTCAGGCGCTCTTTCGTCCGGTCGCCGTTGACCGGATATTTTCAATAACGCAATTGCCGTGCCAGTTTAAAGGAGTCTGCGCCAAGTATATGATAAGAAATCAGAATATAGCGTATTGCTGGGGCGGCTCGCTTCAGGATGCCGATTTTCTCACGGCGCAAAATTTGTGCATCTGCACAAAGTCGCACGAAAAAGCGACACGATTTGTGCGCGTGCTCAGTCTTCCGCGGTGTTCCGGACAGGTCTCCGCTCGGACCGGACGGCAAATCCCTCGATGTAATCCTGCATCCGGTCAGGATCAAAAACGCGGCCATCCATGAAGCGATCGCTCGGCGATGCACCGGGCAGCAGGCCCGCGTCTTCCGGCAGAGAGGCCTCGGTCCCGAGCGCGTCGCGATAGAGATCAGTGCGATAGGCACTCTGGACGCGCTGCATGTTGTCGGGGCTGAACTCCACCTGTCCCCAACGGATCATCTGGCTGTAGATCCAGAGCGCCTGGTTCGCCTGGGGATAGTTGGCAGCCTGGCGATGAAAGACGAAATAGTCGCGGATCAGTCGCCGGTTGCCGCAGGCGTCGAGACTGAATTCACCTGCCAGCACACGGCGGATGATGTCCTGCGGGGCTGAGATATAGCGCGGCGAAGCCAGGATCTCGGAGAGATGATCGTGGTTGTCCGGCTGGTCGCACCAACGGGCCGCCTTGTCGAGCGCAACGATCAATCGGCTGACGGTATCGCCATTCGTCGCAACCCAGTCCGGCCGCATGCCCACGACCTTTTCCGGTGCTGACGGCCAGATATCCTGTTTCGCCGCGACGATCCGCCCGACGCCGCGCTCGGAGGCTACCATGTTCCATGGCGCACCGACACAGAAGCCGTCGATGGCACCGGCCGCGAGCGCGTCCGAGGTCAGCGGCGGCGGCACAACCACAAGCTTCACGTCATGATCGGGATCGACCCCGCCCGCCGCCAGCCAGTAGCGGAATTCATAATTGTGCGAGGAGAAGGGATAGGTCATGCCGAGCGTCGGGGGTTGCTCCCCCTTCTGCCGCATGTCGGCCAATACAGCGGCGAGCGCTTTGGCATTGTCGAGCGCACTCGCATCCTCGGCGAGATCGGCGCGAGCCTTCATGCGTTCATAGAGCCTGAGCGAGAGGGTGATCGCGTTGCCGCCGCGCCCGAGAGAAAAGGGTGTGATCGTCGGAGAGGGATTGGAGCCGAGATCGAGCATCGAGGCGACCGGCATGGGCGACAGCATGTGCGCTATGTCGAACTGGCGGAAGGCGAGGCGGTCACGGACATTGGCCCAGGAGACATCGCGCACGAGATCGAGCGTGAGGCCTTCATGCGATGCAAATCCCATTTCCGCTGCCGCGATCAGGATCGAGGCGTCCATCAGCGGAATGAAACCGGCACGCAGGACCCGTTGCTCTCGTCCGGAACTAAGAAGCGCCGGAGCGCCTGTGCCGATTTCTCCCTGCCTGCTCATCATGTCGCTCACTTTAGTGTCCCCACCGCATCGTCATCACAGCAGCAATCCCGCTGCCGTCACCACGCTCTGGGCTATGTCGACCAGCTTCTTTTTCTCGTTCATTGCCGTCTGGCGCAGCAGCGTGAAGGCCTCTTCCTCGCTCATGCCACGCATCTTCATGAGAATGCCCTTGGCCCGCTCTATGATTTTGCGCTCCTCCAGCGCCGAGCGCGCATCGGCAAGCTCCCGTTGCAGGCGGCTGAAGGCATTGAAGCGGCTCACCGCCATGTCGAGGATGGGCTTTACGCGCTCCTTGCGCAATCCGTCGACGATGTAAGCCGAGACGCCGGCATCGACCGCGGCCTCGATCGAGGCTGTATCGGATCGATCGACGAACATGGCGATCGGCCGGCTGACGGACCGGGTTAGTTGGAACAGATGCTCCATCATGTCGCGGTTTGGGTTTTCGATATCGATGATGATGACGTCAGGAGACAAGGTCTCGACTATCTTCGCGATTCCCTGGACCTCCAGCGCGACAGTGACATGCTGGTGTCCTGCTTCGCGCAAACCATCCTCGATGATCGCCGCGCGAACGGCGTTCTCATCGATGACGAGGATGGTGAGGTTCAGATGGTTCATGCCGCGATTGATGACGCAATGCAGCAAAGTTGGCAAGCTGTCGGCCTAATTTTTGAGCCGGACAGATTGGGGCTTATTTTTTTGGCAGTTGCCTTTGCGCTTTGCGGGCCAGCAGGTGGATAAATGGCTCCCACCCCGGATATATTCGCATCCGGGGCCTAAGGATTGCTGATCTGCTCGGCGGGTCAGTAGGAACTTTCCAGGCTGTAACGACCGCCCGGATAGAGAAGCCGCACCGACGTCACCAGGCGGTTGCCGGACCAGGTCCGTCGCCGGACCTGAAGACACGGTTCCGATTTCGCAATCGCCAGCAGGCGGCACTCCCAGGGCTGCGGGAGGACGGCCTCGACGAACTGCTCGGCGCGCGAGATCGGCGCGATGGAACTCAGATAGGCGCTTGGCGTGATCGTGTGAAAATCGCGGTCGAGATAATCAGGGGCAATTTCCGCATTCACGAAGCGGTCTTCGAGCTGGATCGGAAGATCATCTTCCTTGTGCACGATCACCGAATGGAAGGCGGTCGTGCCGGCTGCAACCTCCAGCCGGTCGGCGAGGTCATGGTCGCAGACTTCGGCCTGTCTCAGCACGAGTTCTGCCGAATGCACCCCGCCACGCTCGGCGATCTCGTCCGCAATGCTGCGAACATCTGCAACGTTGGCGCTGCGCTTCTTCGGCGCGACGAACGAGCCGCGCCCCTGGACGCGGATGATCACACCCTCGCTGGCAAGCTCCCGCAGGGCCCGATGCGCCGTCATGCGGCTCACCCCCAGCAGATCGACCAGTTCGTTCTCCGAGGGGATCCGATGATTGGTCGGCCAGTCTCCACGCTCGATCCGCGCCTTGATCTCGGATTTCATCTGCTCGTAGAGCGGCGTGTCCTGCCGTTCCTCGGGGAGTGCAAATCCTGATTGATCGTTGGACATGGTGGTCGACCCTGATGGTGGCTGAGCGTATCGGCATTGCCGCTGCCAAAACGCGGGAACCGCTCTCTTTATCGGCAGAGGCCTTGTCTAGGCAACCTGTTCCCCATGCGATGTCGGGCCAGATGAGGCTCTGATCGCGATGGTGTAGAGCGTTGAGCCAGAAGCCTGCGGTTCGATCTCGAAGCCGCTTCGCCCCTCCAGGCCCAGCAGAACGTCGCCGAGCCCGACATTCAATCGCATGCGATCGATCGTGACGAGGGCATCGTCGCGAAAGACGACGGCGACCATGTCCCCGGAGACGGGAAATGTCTGAGCATCGGAGACAATGGCTTTGGTCATGTGATGAACGAAACGCCCGCGAAGGCTCATGACGTTGAGGTCGAGCGTCTCACCACCCAGGCAATCGGCATCGACCTCAGCATCGCCGGAGAAGGGAAAGGGCATGGTCCCCACGGTTAAGGGCGCCTCTTTGTGACCGTCAACCGTGAGCCGCATGCCGTCCCCCTGAAGAACGGCAATCGTCCGGTCGATACCCGGAAAGACCGAGAAGGGGCCCGATGCGCCAACCGTCGCCAGGCTGATCCGCCAGTCAAAACCGCCGGGGCCATGCAAAGCGGGCTTTGAGATCACCTCGCGGGTGATCCCCAGCCCGTTTTTCCAGGGCATCTTCAGGTGCTCGTCAAAGCGCTGAATGCGGATGGACATGGGCGCATCGATCCCTCTCAGTTGCCGAGAATGCCGGGCAGGCGCAGACCCTTTTGCTTCGCGCAATTGAGCGCGATTTCGTAGCCCGCGTCGGCATGGCGCATCACGCCGGTCGCCGGGTCGTTCCAGAGCACCCGCTCCAGCCGGCGTGCAGCATCATCCGTGCCGTCGGCGCAGATGACCATGCCCGAATGTTGACTGAAACCCATGCCGACGCCGCCGCCGTGATGCAGCGAAACCCAGGTGGCACCCGAGGCGCAATTGAGCAAAGCGTTGAGAAGCGGCCAGTCGGACACGGCGTCCGAGCCGTCCTTCATCGCCTCCGTTTCGCGGTTGGGCGAGGCGACCGAACCGGAGTCGAGGTGGTCGCGGCCGATGACGACGGGTGCCTTCAGCTCGCCACTGCGAACCATTTCGTTGAAGGCAAGGCCAAGCTTGTGACGATCGCCAAGACCGACCCAGCAGATGCGCGCCGGCAGGCCCTGGAAGGCGATGCGCTCGCGCGCCATGTCCAGCCAGTTGTGCAGATGCGTGTTGTCGGGCAGCAGCTCCTTAACCTTAGCATCCGTCTTGTAGATATCTTCCGGATCACCCGAAAGTGCGGCCCAGCGGAAGGGGCCGATGCCGCGGCAGAAGAGCGGACGGATATAGGCCGGCACGAAACCGGGGAAGGCAAAGGCATTCTCGAAGCCTTCCTCCTTGGCGACCTGGCGAATGTTGTTGCCGTAATCGAGCGTCGGAATGCCCCTGTTCCAGAAGTCGACCATGGCCTGCACATGGGTCTTCATCGAAGCGCGGGCGGCAACTTCCACCGCCTTCGGATCGCTCTCTTGGCGTGCCCGCCATTCGGCAACCGTCCAGCCGACCGGCAGATAGCCATGGATCGGATCATGTGCCGAGGTCTGGTCGGTGACGATGTCGGGACGCACGCCGCGGCGGACGAGTTCCGGGAAAACGTCGGCGGCGTTGCCGAGCAGGCCGACGGATTTCGCCTCACCCGCCTTGGTCCACTGATCGATCAGATCAAGCGCCTCGTCCAGCGTCTGCGCCTTGGCGTCGACGTATCGGGTGCGCAGGCGGAAATCGATGCGCGTCTCATCGCATTCGACGGCAAGGCAGCAGGCCCCGGCCATGACGGCCGCCAGCGGCTGGGCACCGCCCATGCCACCAAGGCCACCGGTCAGGATCCATTTGCCCTTGAGGTTGCCATCATAGTGCTGCCGGCCGGCCTCCACGAAAGTCTCGTAGGTGCCCTGTACGATGCCTTGCGTGCCGATATAGATCCACGAGCCAGCGGTCATCTGGCCGTACATGGCGAGGCCCTTTTTATCCAGCTCGTTGAAGTGATCCCAGGTCGCCCAGTGCGGCACGAGGTTGGAATTGGCAATCAGCACGCGGGGCGCGTCCTTGTGGGTACGGAACACGCCGACCGGCTTGCCCGACTGCACGATGAGCGTTTCTTCCTCGGTCAGCGTCTTCAGCGTCTCGACGATCCGGTCGAAATCCTCCCAGGTCCGGGCAGCACGGCCGATGCCGCCATAGACGACCAGTTCATGCGGCCGTTCGGCAACATCGGGGTCGAGATTGTTCATCAGCATCCGGAGCGGTGCTTCCGTCATCCAGCTCTTGGCCGAGAGTTCGGTTCCGGTGGCGGCGCGGACGTCGCGGATATTGTGTCGGGGATTGCTCATGGTCGTCGCTCCTCAGCGTTTCAGGTCGAGCGCGATGGCTTCGATTGATGTCAGAATGTCCTTGAGATGGTGTCGCAGCCTCTCGGCCTTCCCGGCGTCATAGGCGAAAGGTGGTGCTTCAGTGGTCAGATGCGTGACCTGTGCCAGTTCCATCTGGATGGCGTGAACGCCGGTGTCCGGTTTCCCGTAATGCCGGGTCGTCCAGCCACCTTTGAACCGCCCGTTGACCACCGACGTGTAACCCTGGGCCCGACCGGTGATCTCGGCGGCGGTCTTCTCAATCCTGTCGTCGCAGGTGCGTCCCAGGTCAGTTCCGATGTTGAAATCCGGCAGAGCTCCTTCGAACAGGAAAGGGATCAGCGAGCGGATTGAATGACAGTCGTAGAGGA
The DNA here is from genome assembly GCF_030369675.1 of Peteryoungia algae. Lineage (NCBI taxonomy): Bacteria > Pseudomonadati > Pseudomonadota > Alphaproteobacteria > Hyphomicrobiales > Rhizobiaceae > Peteryoungia > Peteryoungia algae. The sequence goes on from NZ_CP128477.1 coordinate 3,327,912, forward strand.
CCGCCATGCCGTGCATGGCCTTCACGCGCTCGATCTCGGCCTTGAGCGCCCCATGGTAGGGCGTATGGAAGCGCGCCAGTCGATCGGCGATGTCGTCGCTATCAGGCTCCTTGCCGCCTCTCCAGATCGCGACCCCGTCAAAATCGGTCTGCGGCACGAGACCGGTGGTATTCTGTCCCGGATAGAGGCTCACACCTTCGGGATCGCGGTTTGCATCGATCACATAGCGATGGAAGGTCGCCCTGACCGTCGTCGCTTCCGGCAGCAGGCCGGCGTAGAGCTCATGGATGTGCCAGTCGGTATCGGCAAGCAGCTTCCCGTTGTCATTGAGGCGACCCCAGATCTCAGGCGGGACCTCCATACCTGTGTGCGGAAAGGCGAGAATGACGGGCGACGAGCCGCGCGTGACTTCAAACACCGTCATCTCAACCCTCCAGACCCGGCAGAAGCCCCGCAGAGACAGCCGAGATCAACGTGCCGTCAGCCACGAGCCGACCGGCAGCCTCAAGATCGGGCGCCATGTAACGATCCTCCTCCAGCGTGGCGACATGGACACGCAAGGCGGAGATCACCCGTTGCAGTTCCGGGCTCGTTGTCAGAGGGCTGCGGAATTCGACGCCCTGGGCGGCCGTCAGGGCCTCGATGCCGATGATCGAGAACAGGTTATCGGTCATCTGCAGCAGACGCCGTGCGCCATGGCAGGCCATGGAGACATGGTCTTCCTGATTGGCCGATGTCGGCGTCGAATCAACCGAGGCCGGATGTGCCATCTGCTTGTTCTCGCTCATCAGCGCAGCGGATGTGACTTCCGCGATCATCAGGCCAGAGTTGAGGCCGGGTTTTTTCGCGAGGAAGGCAGGCAATCCGTAGGAGAGGGCAGGATCGACCAGCAGCGCGATGCGGCGCTGCGCGATCGCGCCGATTTCGCAGACCGCAATCGCGATCTGGTCGGCGGCGAATGCCACCGGCTCGGCATGGAAGTTGCCGCCCGAGACAACGCTCATGTCGGAAAGAACCAGCGGATTGTCGGTGACGGCATTCGCTTCGATTTCGAGTGTGCGCCCGGTCATGCGCAGGAGATCGAGGCAGGCGCCATCGACCTGTGGCTGGCAACGGATGCAATAGGGATCCTGCACCCGCTCGTCACCCTCCAGGTGACTTTCCCGAACGACCGACCCGGCCAGCAGCCCACGCAAGGCCGCCGCGGTATCGATCTGGCCCTTGTGGCCGCGGAGCGTGTGAATATCCGCCGTAAACGGCGCCGAGGAGCCCATGGCCGCATCGGTCGAGAGTGCTCCCGTGATGAGCGCCGCTTGCGCCGCGCGGTGAGCGCGGAAGAGGCCGGCCAGCGCCAGCGCCGTCGAGGCCTGTGTGCCGTTAATCAGTGCGAGACCTTCCTTGGCCGCCAGCACGACCGGCGTCAGTCCCGCGCGCGTCAGGGCCTCCGCGCCCGGCAGACGGACGCCCTGATAGAAGGCTTCGGCCTCGCCCATCATGACCGCCGCCATGTGGGCGAGCGGCGCGAGGTCTCCAGAGGCGCCGACCGACCCCTTTTCCGGAATGAGCGGCGTGACACCCTTCGCCAGCATGCCTTCGATGAGACGGACGAGCTCCAGCCGAACGCCGGAAGCGCCACGGCCGAGGGAAATGAGCTTCAGCGCCATGATCAGCCGGGCGATATCGTCGGCCAGCGGCTGACCCACGCCGCAGCAATGCGACAGGATGAGATTGCGCTGCAGCATTTCCGTATCAGCCGCATCGATCTTGATCGAGGCGAGCTTTCCGAAGCCGGTATTGATGCCATAGACCGGCTCGTTGCCGGCGGCGATTTCCGCAATGCGCGCCGCCGCCCTTTCGATCCCTGCATCGAAACTGCGGTCAAGGACCGCACTCTCTTCGGTCCAGTAGATCCGGGCGAGTTCGGCGAGGGTGACGCGGCCGGGGTGAAGCGTAATGGTCACGACAGGTTTCCTTCGGTGATTTGGCCGTTCCAGATGCGTCGGTAGAGCGGGTTGAAGCCGATGCGGTAGACGAGCTCCGCAGGGCTTTCGATCGACCAGATGGCGAGGTCTGCCTGCTTGCCGGGCTCGATTGTCCCCACCGTATCGAGGCGCCCGAGCGCGCGAGCGGCATTGCGGGTGACGCCGAGAAGGCATTCCTCGACCGTCATGTTGAACAGGGTTGCACCCATGTTCATCGTCACCAGGAGTGAGGTCAGCGGTGAGGTGCCCGGATTGCAATCGGTAGCGAGCGCCATGGCCGTCCCGTGTTTGCGGAAGAGTTCGATCGGCGGCTTCTTCGTCTCGCGAATGAAGTAGTAGGCACCGGGCAGCATCACGGCCACTGTCCCCGCCTTGCTCATTGCGGCGGCCCCCTCGTCGTCGGTATATTCCAGATGGTCGGCGGAGAGGGCCTGATATCCTGCCGCAAGTGCTGCCCCATGAAGATTGGAAAGCTGGTCTGCGTGGAGCTTCACCGGAAGGTCGAGTGACTTCGCTTCATCAAAGACCAGCTGCATTTCCTCGGGCGAGAAAGCGATGCCCTCGCAAAACCCGTCTACGGCATCCACCAGCCCCTCGGCATGCGCGGCGCGCAGTCCCGGCATCACGACCTCCGCGATGAAGTCGCGATTGCGGCCCTTGTACTCGGCGGGTGTCGCATGCGCGCCGAGATAGGTCGTGGTGACGGAAACCTGGCGCTTCTCGGCGAGCCGCCGTGCAGCCTGCAGCATCTTGAGCTCGTCTTCGACGGTCAGCCCATAGCCGGACTTGACCTCGACCGTGGTCACGCCCTCGGCAATCAGCGCATCGAGCCGGGGAAGCGTTTGCGAGACAAGATCCGCTTCGCTCGCCTCGCGCACCTGGCGCACAGAAGAGACGATGCCGCCCCCGGCGCGCGCAATCTCTTCGTAGGAGGCACCGGCGAGACGCATCTCGAATTCCCGGGCGCGATTGCCGGCATGGACGAGATGCGTGTGGCAATCGATGAGGCCGGGCGTCACCCAGCGACCTTCGCAATCGATGACGTCGGCATCGTGCGGCAGACCGATTTCGCCGGCTTCGCCGACCGCAGCGATCATGCCCCCCTCGATGACGATCGTGCCGGAGCCGATCGTTCCGAGATCAGCGCTGTTGGCCGCCATGGTGGCAAGCCGTGCATTTGTCAGAACCGTCGTCATGTCGCCTCGCTTTCCGACCACGCTGCCGTCGATTTCAGCATGTCCTGGATCTTCCGGATAACGGCATTCAACGGCTGATCGTCCCGGTAGAAGCCGACATCGCGCCGGACCCACTGATAAAGTTTCTCTGTCGCCATCGCCCTTCCGGCGCCGGATGGCTGAAGATCATAGGCCTGCGCGGCGGCGGCCAGCTCGATTGCGAGCACAGTCTCGAGATTGTCGAGGATCGCCAGAGCCTTGCCCGCAGCCGGCGTCGCATGGGTCAGAATATCCTCCTGCAGCGCCGAGGTGATCCCGCCGTCGAGGCTGGCCGGCATCGCCAGTCGCCGATTTTCCGCAACCAGCGCAGCGGCCGTGTATTGAATGATCATGAAGCCCGATTCGACGCCGCTACCGGAGGCGAGAAAAGCGGGAAGCCCGCTCACCAGCGGGTTCACGAGCCGGTCAACCCGCCGCTCGGAAATGGCAGCCAGCTCGGCGGCGGCGGTGGCGAGGCTGTCCATGGCAAGGCCAAGCGCCGCACCGACGGCATGCGCCTGCGAATGCACCTGCGGATCCGCGGGCGAGCCGCTGACAGCGGGATTGTCGGTGACGCTCGCCAGTTCGCGATCGACCACCGCGCGCACCTGTGAGAGCGCATCGCGCACCGCGCCGTGCACGTGTGGCACGGCCCTGAGGCTGAGCGGGTCCTGCGTCCGCTTACCGGCAGCTTCGGCCAGAAGTGCGCTCCCGGACAGCAGTTTTCGCAGATTGCGTCCGACCTGCTGCAGTCCGTCCGACTTCCGCAAAGCCAGCGGCATTTCCGCGAAAGGATCGGCTTGTGCGCCAAGGTTCTCGTAGGTCATTGCCGCAGCGGCATCCGCCCAGTCGAGAAGCTGCGCGAGCCGGGTGACGGCAAGGGCCGAAAGCCCTGTCGCGCATGGGGTGCCGTTGACGAGGCTCAGACCTTCCTTCGTCTGGAGCACCAGCGGCTTGAGGCCCAGTGCTGCCAGCGCCTCTGCGCCCGGTATTAGCTGGCCGTCATGTCGGCATTCGCCGGATCCGATCAGGACAAGCCCTATGGCCGCGCCATGCGTCAGGTAACCGACCGACCCCCTGGATGGGATCACCGGAAGCATATCATTGTTCAGAAGGGTGACGAGCGCCTCGACGACCTCGAGCCGGATGCCGGAATAACCATGGGCGAAATTGGCGATCTGAGCCGCCATGATGGCACGCGTTTCCACCCGCCCGAGCAGTTCACCGACGCCACAGGAATGGCTGAATAACAGATTGCGCGAGAGTGCCGCCTGATCCTCGCGGTCGATGATCACGTCGCACAAGGCCCCGACGCCGGTGTTGATCCCGTAGCCACGGATACCCCGGTCAACCAAGGCATCGACGATCGCGCGGGAATTCTTGATCCGGAGGCGTGCTGGTTGGCTCAGAACGAGCTGCGCGCCGTCGGCAATGGCAACAACCATGTCAGTGGTGAGTGACGTTTCCAGGGCGATTGTTTCAGACATGTTTCGACGCCTCCGCGCCGGCACGTCGCTGCACGAAGCGGGCGACGTAGTCATCTGCCGGCGTGTTGAGGATCTGGCTCGGCGTGCCAACCTGCACCAGTCGTCCATCCTTGAGTATAGCGATTTCGTGACCGATCCTGAGCGCCTCGTCGAGATCGTGAGTTATGAAGACAATGGTCTTCGAAAGGTTCTTTTCCAGTTGCAGTAGCTGATCCTGCATGTCTGTCCGGATCAGTGGATCGAGCGCGGAAAAGGCTTCGTCCATCAGGATCACGTCGGTGTCAGCGGCAAGCGCGCGCGCGAGGCCCACGCGCTGCTTCATGCCGCCTGACAACTGGTGCGGGTGCTTGTTCTCGTAGCCTGAGAGACCGACCGTCTGGATCCATTTCATGCCGATCGGATTGGCCTCGGCTTTGCTTAGACCGCGCACACGCTGGCCGTAGACGACATTCTGCAGGACAGTGCGATGTGGCATGAGGCCGAAACTCTGGAACACCATGCTGACGCGGCGGGTCCGGAATTCCCGCAGGTCGCGGGCATTGAGTTCCAGCACATTCTGGCCATCGACGAGTATTTCGCCGCTCGTCGGTTCGATCAGGCGGTTGATGTGACGCACCAGGGTTGACTTGCCAGATCCCGACAGACCCATGATCACGAAGATGCGGGACGAGCCGATGGTCAGGCTGATATCATTGAGGCCGACGCTGCAGCCGGTGCGTTCGAGGATTTCGCCCTTCTCCGCACCGCTTCGTGCCATGGCGACGGCCTCCTTCTGATTGCGGCCGAAAATCTTGAAGACGTTGCGAATTGAAATCTCAGTCATCCTGGCGATCCTCCAGCTTAGAGCGGCCGAAGCCCTGGGTAATGCGATCGAGCACGATAGCGAGGATCACGATGCCGAGACCCGCCTCCAGTCCCTTGCCGACATCAAGCGTCTGAATGCCGTTCAGCACCTGTTCGCCAAGGCCGCGGGCACCAATCATGGAGGCGACCACGACCATGGAAAGCGCCATCATGATGGTCTGGTTGAGACCGGCCATGATCGTAGGCGTTGCGAGCGGAAGCTCGACCCCGAACAGTATCTGTCGCGGGCTGCCACCAAAGGCCGTCGCGGCTTCCACGACTTCACCATCGACCTGGCGGATGCCGAGGTCTGTCAGACGTATCAGAGGCGGGACGGCATAGACGATGGTAGCAAGCACTGCCGGCACCTTGCCTAGCCCAAAGAGCATGATCGCCGGGATGAGATAAACGAAACTCGGCATGGTTTGCATCACGTCGAGGATTGGAAGCGTGACGCTGCGCATCACCCTGCTCTTGGCCAGCCATATCCCCATGGGGACCCCGATTGCGACGGAGATCAATGTGGCCATCAGCATCAGGGCGAGGGTCTGCATGGCGAGGTCCCACAGGCCGAGCATGCCGATGAGAAAAAGCAGGATCGCAACCATTGCAACGAATGTGATCTTTTTGGTCGCTTGCCAGCCAATTGCCATGAAGACAATGATGATCAGCCACCAAGGAAGACCTCGCACGATCCATTCGATGAATAGAACCGCTTGTAGGATCGTGTGGGAAATCGCCTTGAAAACGAAGCCGTAGTTGATCACCAGCGACTGGACTGCGTCGTTGATCGGTCCACGGATGGATATGTGGAAACTGTCTGGGAACATCGCTCAGTCCTTTGGCGCTGAGAGGCCATACGGTGCCGCGCGCGCGGCGCGATCGATGAGAGAGTCGGCCGCACAACAAGTGCGCGGCCGACGGAAATTACTGCAGCGATGCTTCAATTTTTGCTTTGGCTTCGGCCGAAACCCATGCTCCCCAAACGTCGCCCCTGGTCTTCAGGAATTCCTGAGCGGCTGCGCCGGCGTCAGCCTTCTGATCAACCATATAGGCGAGGCTTGCATTGACATCCTCGAGGGGGAAGGTCGCCTTCTCAAGGATCTCGATGATCTCTGGTGCCTCCTTGGCGAAGGTGCTGTTGACCCCGTAGGCCACGTCCACTGCCGGGAAGGCGCAGCCGCCTTCGCGCTTGCCGGTGGCGCTTGTGAGTTCCTTCCAGCAGGCCTCGTCATAGGCAGGCTCTTCGAGCTTAATCAGCTTGAACTTGCCCATCACAGCCGTCGGGCTCCAGTAGTAAAACAGTGCAGGTTCACCCTGAAGGTACGCGGAACTGATCGCCGCGTCGAGCGCTGTCCCGGTGCCCGGCCGGAAGTTCACATAGGAATCGGTCAGCTTGTAGGCTTCCAGCTTGGCCGTGTTAACGCCTTCACAGGTCCAGCCCGACGGGCAGTTGAGGAAGCGGCCCTTGGATGGCTCTTCCGGATCCTTGAACAGTTCGGCGAATTTTGGATCGGACAGCTGCGAGACGCTCTTCAGGTCCGGCGCCCTCGCCTCAATCCCCTTTTCTGCGTCACCCTTGACCAGATATTCGGGCACGAACCACCCCTCAGAGGCGCCGACGAAGGGTTTCCCGACCGACGCGACCTGCCCTGCGGCCACCGCATTGTTCCAGATGTCGGACCGGCCGATCCATTCTTCGGCAAAGATCTGGACATCATTGTTGGCGGTCGCCTGCTCCAGCGTCACCGAATTGCCCGGGATAGAATCGACCTTGCAGTCGTACCCCTTGGCAAGGATTGTTTTCATAACTTCGGTGATCAGCGCGCCGCTTTCCCAATCAATTCCGGCAAACGTCACAGTCTTTCCATCGGCGCAATACGAAGCCGCATTGGCGCTGAAGGCGGATCCGCCGAGTATGATGGCGCTCGCAAGCAACGCGTATTTCAGATTATTATTCAGCATGGAATTCCCCTTCTCTGTGTGCTGATTGATGTCGTTTTTAAAAGCTCAAGCCAGCTTCAGGAGAACCTCCCGAAAAGCCCGGTTGATTTCATCCTCGTTTCGATGGCGCCCATCCTGGACGACCCATTGACCACCGGCCATGACATCCCGAACCGCTTCGGATCCCAAAGCAAACAGCCAGCGGTCGAGAACCTGGTCGCCAGTGCTCGTCCCAACAAACGGATTGCTGCCGTCTAAGACGACGAGATCCGCGCGAGCGCCGATGTGGATGCCGCTGGTCTGTTGACCGGCAGCCTGCGCGCCCCCTTTGAGCACCGCATCAAAGACAGTACGACCACTGGAAGTTCCCGGACCGGCTGCCAGACGGTTACGGCGTCGATCGCGCAGTCTCTGGCTGTATTCGAGGAGGCGTAACTCTTCCGCAACGGAGGTCGCCACATGACTATCGGTTCCGATACCATATGCGCCGGCTTGTGCAGCAAAGTCCGTCGCCGGAAAAATCCCGTCACCAAGATTGGCCTCAGTGGCCGGGCAAAGGCCGGCGACAGCGCCAGAGCGAGCCAGGCGCATCGTTTCGTCCGGTGTCATGTGGGTCGCGTGAATAGCACACCAACGACCGTCCACGGGCATTTCATCCAGTAGGTACTCGACGGGTCGACGGCCACTCCAAGCCAAGCAGTCCTCCACTTCCCGCTCCTGTTCGGCGACATGAATGTGGATGGGACCGCCTGTATGTTCGGATGACAGGATAACCCGCATTTCATCCGGCGTCGCCGCCCGGATGGAATGAATGGCCAGGCCAAGGCGCGCGCCGACTGCCTTGCATTCCGGCGCCAGACGTTCGAGCAAGGAGAGAAAACCGTCCACACTGTGAATGAACGGCTTCTGGCCATCATTGGGCGCGATGCCGCCAAAGCCGGCATGCGCGTAGAAGACGGGCAGATGCGTCAGCCCGATCCCGGCCGTCTCGGCTGCGCGCAGAATACGGGCCGACATCTCGAAGCCATCGGATCGACCTGATCCCGTGACCGCATGATGAAAATAGTGAAACTCGACGACATGGCCGAAGCCACCTTTCAGAAGTTCACTATACAACTTCGTGGCCACAACCTCGACATCGTCTGGCGACATGCGTTCGACCAGCCGGTACATGGTCTCGCGCCAGGTCCAGAAGCTGTCATCGGTCGATCCCGACTTTTCAGCGAGCCCCGCCATGGCGCGTTGAAAGGCGTGAGAATGCAGGTTCTGCAGGGCGGGAACGACAGGGCCGGCTGCAAGCATCGAGTCCGCATCGCGGGTGCGTCCCGGCTGGATGGAGACAATCATTCCACCGTCGTCGATCCCGATCATGACGTCGGACGTCCAGCCCTCAGGCAGAAGAACACGTTCACAAAACAGCGTCTGAGGCGTTTTCATCTCGAAACCTCGTCAAGTTGTATAGGCAACATGGCAGGTTTCAGTTCTGAGCGCAAGCGGTGCGCCGCCCAGGGTACTTCAAAATCTCGTTCGGCCTTGCGACCGGCCGAGATCAGATGGCCCGATGAATGGCAGCGGGACTTGGAGCCGGCGCAGATGCGAGCTCCGCCAGCTCGTCCCGGTGCCGCATCATGGCCTTCAGAAGCGCATGATCGCGGACGAGAGCAGCCTGGCGCAGGGGTGATGGCGGGAAATGCGCCATGGCAAACTGCATTGCTTTTCCCGCCTCTTCGACGGATGGGAAGGCGCCAGCTGCCACTGCGGCGTGAAGCGCGCAACCTAAAAGCACCGCATCGCAATCCTTTGGCACATGCACGTCACAGCCAGTGGCGTCGGCATAGAGTTGAGACAAAAGCGGATGATCGGCCAGTCCGCCCGCGAGCAACAACCGCTTCGGCGCACCGGCGCGAAGCGGCTGGTGCTCGATAATGTGCCGGATGCTACAGGCAAGCGCGACGCAACTGCGCCAATAGAGCTTGTGCAAAGACACCGGGCTCAGATCGAGATCCAGTCCGGCGATGGTTCCGGTCAAAAGGGGATCGGAGAGCGGCGAGCGGGTTCCGTGCAGGTCGGGCAAGACTGTGATGGGAAGGCCGAAGTCGGATCCTTCCTCCGCGAGATGCCCGGAGATGGCGTCGAGGATCGCACGGTGACGCGCCTTCATCGGCGTGCCACCGGCGGGATGCAGCTTGACGATGTGGTCGAGAAAGGCACCTGAGGCGGATTGCCCGGCCTCTGTCAGCCAGAGTCCCGGTACGGCGGCATCGCGAAATCCGCCCCAGCACCCGGGACCCGCGATCGGTTCTTCGCTGAGGCGCACGATGCAACTCGAAGTCCCCGCGATCAGCACGGCCTCGGCCGATAGCGGCACCTCAGGCCGAGCACCCGCAGCAAAGAGGCCAACCGTGCCCGCATAGGCGTCGATGAGACCCGGCGCCACCAGGCAATGCTCGTCGAGGCCGAGCTCCGCAGCGCTTGCGGATGTAAGCGTGCCAATCAGCCGATCCGGATGCTCCGATCGCAATGGCAGCCCGGCCCGTTCCATGACATCCGCGAGGCCGACTTTCCGGTAGTAGTCGAGAGGCGGCTCGCCCGGCGCTTCAGGCGTATATCCCCATTTCGACGCAAGCGCCGAATGGCTGCGTTTGTCCGATGCTGTCGCACGCCACGTCAGGTAGTCGCAAAGATCGAAGATCTGCCCGCAGGTGGCCCAGATGTCAGGTCGATGCGTCTTCAACCACAGCAGCTTCGGGATTTGCATTTCGACAGACAGGCGCCCGCCGAAGCGGTCCAGCACGGGGTCGGCGATGGCATTGCAGGCCTCCGTTTCGGCAATCGCCCGATGATCCATCCACAAAATGGTGTCGAGGCCGGGGCTGCCGGAAGCCGAGATGGAAATCGGTTTGCCGTCCCCATCCCGCACGACCAGCGAACAGGTTGCGTCGAAGCCGATGGCGAGCACGGACTCTCCGGAAACGCCGCTTTCCGTAAGCGCAGCGCGAACGGCCGTACACACAGCGGCCCAGATCTCTTCGCTGTCCTGCTCCAGATGTTTCGGGAGGGATTGGTACACGCCGATTGGCACGACGTGACGGGCCAGCTGGCGACCGCTCAGATTGAACACCCCGGCTCGTGCACTGCCCGTGCCAACATCCACGGCCAAGATGTGCTCACGCATCAGTCAGATCTTCCGGTCTCCTCGCCCCGAAGACAAAGTGGAGCAAATTCTCCATGGCGTCAAATTGGGCATCCGGTTGGAGTTGCATCAACGCCTGTCGATAGCTGGCATGGTGAGTATGGGACCCGCCGGTAAAAGCACAGACTTTCATGCCGGCGGCCTGGGCAGCCCTGACACCGGCGGGGCTGTCCTCGATGACGAGGCATGACTCAGGCGCGGTACCCATTTCGGCCGCCGCATGCAGGAAGAGATCAGGCGCCGGCTTGCCATTCTTGACCATGGTGGCACTGAAGATATGTGGAGTCAGACGCGCCAGTAGCCCTGTGACGGAGAGCGAAAGATCGATGCGTTCCCGCTGGCTGGAGGAGGCCACGCAGCATTCGACATTCGCGCCCTTGAGGGCGTCGATCAGCGTCGCGACGCCGGGCAGGGGTTTCAATTCGGCACGAAAGCGTGCGTAGAGAACTTCGCGCATACCGGCGAGAAAGGGTGGATCGATCTCGACGCCGAATTCGGATCTGACGGCTTCCGCCAGCGAACCGAGACTGCGCCCGAGAAAGCGATCGGCGGCCCCCTCGATCGTCAGCCGAACACCGTTCTTCGCCAGGGCCTCGACCAGCACTTCGAGCGCGATCCCCTCGCTATCGACGAGGACGCCGTCACAGTCGAAGATCACAAGGCGAATCGGCTGCGGCTCCATGGTCACTCAGCTGGCAAGGGTTCCGTCGATGTAGCGTTGAAGCGTAGTGGCGGTGCCATAGCTTCGCAAACTGTCGATGGCCGTGGCGAACTGCGTCTGGAAGCGGGGATCGGCTCCGACCGACCCGAAGATGTCGCTGATCCCGATAAAGGCCGTAGGATCGTTGCGAGATGCCAGAGCGGCTGCATGAAGGCGATCGGCGCTGGGATCGTTGAAGGTAATTTCTATTCCGCTGTCTGTCTTCCCCTCAAAGTATCGGCACCAGAGCGCGGAAACGAGAGCAAGGCCCTGTACGTCAAGACCCTGGGCGAGGCGATCGGCTGTCGACGGCAGGATGAATTTCGGCTGCCGGTTCGAGCCGTCCTGAGCAAGGCGTGGAATCGTGTCGCCGATCTTCGGATTCGAGAATCGTGTTTCGATCAGCCCGAAATAATCCTGAAGGCTGATGTTCGGGACAGGCGGGACGACCGGGATGATTTCCTCGTTTTCCAGCTTGGCGAGGAAAGCGCGGATCAGTGGGTTCTCCATCGATTCATGCACGAAATGGATATCCATGAGGGCTGCCGGATAGGCAATGGCTGCGTGGCCACCGTTCAGGATTCGCAGTTTCATCAGCTCATAGGGCGCAACGTCCGGCACGAAGGTGACGCCAACGTCTTCCAGCGCCGGGCGTCCGAGCGGAAACTTGTCTTCCAGCACCCATTGCTTGAAGCCTTCACAGAAGACCGGCCAACCGTCCTCGATGTCGTAGGCCTCGCGGGTGATGTCGATCTCCCGCTGTCCGGTCGCGGGCGTAATGCGATCGACCATGGAGTTCGGGAACGCGACATTGTGGTGGATCCAGTCGGCGAATTCGGGGTCTGAAAGGTGGGCGAGCCCGCAGACCGTCGCTTCCGTCACCTCGCCATTGCCGGGAATATTGTCACAGCACATCACGGTGAAAGGCGGAATGCCTGCGGCGCGGCGCGCCTTGAGGCCCGCAATCACCAGACCAAACACCGTCTTGGGGTTGGCGGGATCCTGCGCATCAGCGACGATCGCGGGATGAGTGAGGTCGAACTTCCCCGTCGCCGGGTCGATGAAGTAGCCCCCCTCCGTGATCGTCATCGAGACGATACGGGTCTCGGGCGAGGAGAGCGTTGCAATGATCCGCTCGAAATCCGGTGCCGTAATCACATCGAGCATCGGCCCGGTGATTGTCGCCGCAGACCGGTCCCTGTCCTGTTCGACGACAGTGGTGAGAAAGTCCTGCGCTTTCAATGTATCCCGCATCCGCTGGTCCGACACCATGACGCCGGCGCCGATGATGCCCCAGTCGAGATCGCGGCCCTTGTTAAAAAGCTCATGCAGATAGATCGCCATATGGGCGCGGTGGAAGTTGCCGACGCCGAAATGCAGGATTCCGGGACGGATATCCTTCCGGCGATAGGCGGGCAGGGACGCCCGGTCGCCAATGTCTGCGAGAGTTGCAAGCGAGAGTTTGACTGTCATGGGTGCATTCCTTGGCTTGGCGCCGCAAGAGCCGTCAGCTCATCCAGTTTCCGCCATCGACATTGTAAGTCTGGGCAACGATGTAGTTGGCTTCGGCCGAGGCGAGGAAAATGGCCATCCCGGTCAGGTCTTCTGCCCGGCCCATCCGGCCGAAGGGCACCTCTGCTCCCACGAGCGTTTTCTTCTCGCCGAGAGGGCGGTTTTCATATTTGGCAAAGAGCGCATCCACACCATCCCAATGCTCTCCGTCCACGACACCTGGCGCGATCGCATTGACATTGATGCCGTGTTTGATCAGGTCGAGGCCTGCTGACTGCGTCAGCGAAATCACGGCTGCTTTGGTGGCGCAATAGACGGCGACCAGGGCTTCCCCGCGTCGCCCGGCCTGGCTTGCCATGTTGATGATCTTGCCGCCCTGTCCCCGCCCGATCATCGATCGTGCAGCCGCCTGCATCATGAAGAGCGTGCCGGCGACATTGATCGAGAAAAGGCGCTCATAGCTCGCCCGCGTGATCTCCACGATTGGCGCGAGATCGAAGAGCGCGGCATTGTTGACCAGAATGTCGAGACCGCCCTGACGATCTTCCACGGTCCGGATCGCAGCCTCGATCGAGGTCTGGTCGGTGACGTCAAGCTTGACCGCATAGGCCTGGGGGCCGATCTCGGCTGCCGTGTTTTCGGCCCGCGCGAGATCGATGTCGGCTATGGCGACGGTCGCGCCTTCCCGAACATAGGCTTCGGCAAAGGCCCGCCCGATACCGCGTGCGGAACCGGTTATCAGTGCGGATTTGCCCGAAAGCCTCATGCTCATAGGGCCAGTCCCCGCTCGTCAAAGCGATGGATGCGGTTCTCGTCGGGCGTCGCATAGACGATGTCACCGTGACGGACCGGCATTTCGCCGCTGCAGCGCGCGGTGATCGTGCCGAACTCTTCCGTGGCGATATGCAGGAAGGTGTCGGAGCCCAGATGCTCGGCGACGGTGACCTTGCCTTTCCACGCGCCTTCGGTGGTCGACAACGTCATGTGCTCGGGCCGGACGCCCATTGTGTGAGCACCCTGTTCCTGAGCCTTGGGGCCGCTGATCAGGTTCATTTTGGGAGAGCCGATGAAGCCGGCGACGAACAGGTTGCGCGGGCTGCGGTAGAGGTCGAGCGGCGAACCCACCTGCTCGATGCGGCCCTTGTTGAGCACCACGATTTTGTCGGCCATCGTCATTGCCTCCACCTGATCATGGGTGACGTAGATCGATGTTGCATTCAGTTTCTGATGCAGCTCCGAGATCTCGAGCCGCATATTGACGCGCAGCGCCGCGTCGAGGTTCGACAGAGGTTCGTCGAACAGGAAGCATTCCGGCGAGCGAACGATGGCACGACCGATCGCCACACGCTGGCGCTGGCCGCCTGAAAGGTTGCGCGGCTTGCGTTCGAGATAGTCCGTCAGGTTGAGGATCTTGGCGGCTTCCTCGACTTTCCGGTCGATCTCGGCCTTGTTCATCTTCGCCATCTTCAGCGGAAAGCCGATGTTCGAGCGCACGCTCATATGCGGATAGAGAGCATAAGACTGGAACACCATGGCGAGGCCGCGCTGCGAGGGCGCCAGATCTGTCGCGTCCTTGCCGTCGATCAGGATCCTGCCACCCGATGTGTCTTCGAGACCGGCGATCAGTCGCAGCAATGTTGACTTGCCGCAACCAGACGGGCCGACGAAGACGGCAAACTCACCATCGTTGATCTCGAGATCAATCGAGGGGATGACCGAAACTTCTCCAAAGGTCTTCGAGACGTTCTGAAGTGTGATGCTACCCATCTTCTTGTTCCTTACTTCACAGCGCCAAAGGTGAGGCCGCGGACGAGTTGTTTCTGGCTGAACCAGCCGAGGATGACGATGGGAGCGATGGCAAGCGTCGAGGCTGCCGAAAGCTTTGCCCAGAAGAGACCCTGCGGGCTGGAGAAAGATGCGATGAATGCCGTGAGCGGCGCCGCGTTCGTGGTGGTGAGGCGGATCGTCCAGAAGGCTTCATTCCAGGCCAGGATGACGTTGAGCAGCATGGTCGAAGCGATGCCGGGCACCGCCATCGGGGTCAGCACATAGACAATCTCGCTGACGAGCGAGGCTCCATCCATGCGTGCGGCTTCGAGGATCTCGCCCGGGATTTCGCGGAAATAGGTGTAGAGCATCCACACGACGATCGGCAGGTTGATCAGCATCAGCATGATGGTCAGGCCGATGCGCGTATCGAGCAGTCCGAAGTCTCGAAACATCAGGTAGATCGGGACGAGTACGGCGACTGCAGGCATCATCTTGGTCGAGAGCATCCACATCAGGATGTCCTTGGTCCGCTTGGTCGGCGAAAACGCCATGGCCCAGGCGGCAGGGATCGCGACGATGAGCGCAAGAATGGTGGAGCCCACGGAAATCACGACGGAATTCATGAACGGCTTGAAGTAGTCACGCTGAGTCTGAACCGTCACATAGTTTTCGAGCGTGAAGGATGGAATGAGGTTGAAGCCCTGGATCGCTTCCGTCTCCGTCTTCAGCGACGTGATGATCGTGTAGAGGATCGGGAAGAAGATCAGCATGGCCAGGGTCCAGGCCAGCGCGGTGAAAGCGATCTTCTTGCGGGTGGTGATAGCTCTTGCCATGGTCGTTCTCCTCAGCGGTCAAGGTTCTTGCCGACCGCGCGCATCAGGAAGAATGCGACGATGTTGGCGAGGATGATGGCGATGATGCCGCCGGCGGATGCGCCGCCAACGTCGTATCCAAGAAGGGCCGTGCGATAGATCAGGAAGACGAGGTTCGTCGATGCATAGCCTGGGCCGCCATTGGTTGTGACCAGGATTTCCGCATAGACGCCGAGCAGGAAGATCGTCTGGATCAGGACGACGACCGTGATCGCGCGGGCGAGATGCGGCAGCGTGAGGTATATGAACTGGTTGATGAAACCAGCGCCATCCATTTCTGCCGCTTCCTTCTGCTCGCCGTCCAGCGACTGGAGGGCGGTCAGGAGGATCAGCGTGGCGAAGGGAAGCCACTGCCAGGCAACGATGATGATGATGGAAAAGAGGGGATATTGAGCGAACCAGTCGACAGGCTGGAAACCGAACCAACGGTTCATATCGGCAAGCACCCCATAGCCCGGATGCATGATCATGTTCTTCCACACAAGGGCTGCCACCGGCGGCATGACAAAGAACGGGGAGATGATCATGATCCGCACGATACCCTGGCCAAAGATCGGCTGGTCCAGAAGCAGCGCAATCGCGATGCCGCCCCCCACGGTGATCGTCAGGACGCCCCCGACGAGCAGGAGCGTATTCCAGATCGACTGCAAGAATGCGGGGTCGGTGTAGAAGAAGCGATAGTTGAACAGACCGGCAAAACTGACATTGGCCGGATTGAGCAGATTGTAGTTCTGGAACGAGAACCAGAGTGTCATCGACAGCGGCACGATCATCCAGATGAGGAGAAGGCCGACGGAAGGCGCCATCATCAGACGGGCGAGCGTCCGGGTATTTTGCGTAGCCATGGGTTTAGCTCTCTTCCTAGAGGCCGGCATACCCTTCTCGGGTGCTCAGGCTCGTCGTTCCAGGTGGCGAATATATCCGGGACACGGTCCCTCCGGGGCGGAACCGCCGGTCCGCTTTTCAGCTCCTCGAAGAATGCCGCCCGGACCTCGGTCCGGACGGCAACTTCGGGAGGATATTACTTGATGTAACCGGCGCGGGTCATTTCGCGAACCGAGACCTGCTGGGCCTGGGCCAGCGCATCGTCAACCGACATCTGACCTGCAAGTGCCGCAGAGAACAGCTGGCCGACCGTCGTACCAAGGCCCTGGAATTCCGGGATGGCGACGAACTGCACACCGACATAAGGCACCGGCTTGACGGCAGGATTCTTCGGGTCGGCAGCATTGATCGAGTCGATCGTCATCTTGGCGAACGGAGCGGCCTTCTGGTATTCGGCGTTCTCATAGAGAGACGTACGGGTACCCGGAGGAACGTTGGCCCAGCCTTCCTTGGAGGCGACCAGTTCGGCATAGGCCTTGCCGGTTGCCCAGGAGATGAACTTCTCGGCCGAAGCGGACTTCTGCGAGCCGGCCGGGATGGCGAGGTTCCAGGCCCAGAGCCAGTTGCCACGCTTGCCAAGACCTGTGTCCGGTGCCAGGGCGAAGCCGACCTTGTCGGCAACTGTCGAGTCCGTCGGGTTGGTGACGAAGGAGGCAGCGACCGTGGCATCGATCCACATGCCGCACTTGCCCTGCTGGAACAGTGCCAGGTTTTCGTTGAAGCCGTTGGACGATGCGCCCTGCGGGCCGGCGTCATTCATCAGCTTGACGTAGAAGTCGAGCGTGTTCTTCCATTCAGGCTGGTCGAACTGGGGAGCCCAGTTTTCATCGAACCAGCGTGCACCGAAGGCATTGGCAGTGGCGGTGAGGAAGGCGACGTTCTCGCCCCAACCGGCCTTGCCGCGCAGGCAGATGCCGTTGATGTCATTGGCGCGGTCGGTCATCTTCCGGGCAGCGTCAGCCACGAACTCCCAGGTCGGGGCGTCGGGCATCGTCAGGCCGGCCTTTTCCATCAGGTCCTTGCGGTACATGATGAACGAGGACTCGCCGTAGAACGGTGCGGCATACAACTTGCCGTCGTCACCGGTGAGACCCGAACGGATCGCCGGCAGAAGATCGTTAACGTCATAGTCTGCGCCGAGATTGTCGAGGGGCAGGAGCCAGCCCTGCTTGGCCCAGATCGGAACTTCATAGGTGCCGATCGTCATGATGTCATACTGGCCGCCCTTTGTGGCAACGTCGGTCGTGACGCGCTCGCGCAGAACGTTCTCTTCCAGCGTGACCCATTCGACATCGATGTCGGGATTGGCAGAGGTAAATTCGGAGGTGAGGCCCTGCATGCGGATCATGTCACCGTTGTTCACGGTAGCGATCGTCAGGGTTTCGGCCGAAGCCATGCCGGCAAGCGCCAGCGCCGAGCATGCGCCCAGCAGGATCGTCTTCAATGTCATGTCTTCCTCCCAGAAGAAAAATGAGCATTCGCTTCGCTCATGGGCAATTACTCACTCACTGGGCGAAAAATGTCAACCGGATTCCATGCTGCAGCGCCGCATGAACTGGTTAACGCTTGGATCTCAAATTGAAATTTTAGATCAGCCTAGGACGCCAAAAGATGGCGCGCCGCCTCTTCATCGGTGATCAACCCGTTGATATGGCCGCCGCGAACCGCTGCCAGGATCGCCGGATGCTTGCGTCGGCCCCTTGCAAGAGCCACAACGGTCGATGTCTTCCGTGACGGAATCTCGAGGCTCGCGACCCGTTCGTTGACGGAATGCGTCAGCAATGTCCCGTCTTCCCCGAATATCCAGCCGCAGATCTCCCCGACCGCTCCGGCCTGAAGAAGATCCTCCATTTCCTCGGACTTGAGAAAGCCATCGAGGAGGAGTGGTGCGTTCATGTTCATCTCGCCGATGCCAACGAAAGTGACATCCGAGCGCTGGGCCAGCGCGATGGTCGGTGCAACCAGAGGCTGGCTATGCAGCAGTTCCCGCTCGGCAGGAGAGGACACGATGACAGGCAGCGGCATTGGGAAATGCGGCGCCTTGACCGCGTCGGCCATCGAAAAGATGACGTTGAAGTAGGCGGCTGACCCGTCCGGGCTGATGTTGCCCGTCAGCGAGACAATCTTGTGCTGCGGACATTCCATTGGCGACAGCTGGTCGACCATGGCGCGCAGCGTGCGGCCCGTCCCCATGGCGATCACCAGCGGATCGGGTTGCTTGAGCCAGCGCTCCAGTTGCGCAGCGCCAGCCTCGGCAACGCCGACGGTCGCGGATTCCGAAGCCGGATCCGACGGAACGATCTCGACTTCCTTGAGGTCGAACTTCTTCTGCAGCGCCTCCGCAAGCTCCAGGCACGCCGCGATCGGATGGTCGAGCCGAACCTTGATCAGCTTTTCCGCAACGGAAAGCGAGACGAGACGCTGGGCGCTCTGCCGTGAAATTCCCATGGATGCAGCGATCTCGTCCTGGGTTCGCCCGGCGACATAATAGAGCCAGCCCGCGCGTGCCGCATCATCGAGCCTCGTTTGCCCCTCGCCGCGTTTCGCCATGAAGTCATTCCTCCGTCTGGCGACAGTGCTGCCAAGTTTGCCCGCGGCTGTCAAATCCGGTCCGCCCATCCGGCACTCTGGAACGCTTCGCGGGCTGACGTGTTGGACCCCTTTGAACCTCAATTTAAGGAGATCGAACATGGTCCGCCTCATCACGCTCGCTGCTGCGACCGCACTGACATTCGTGGCAACGGCAAATGCCCAGCAGACGGCGCCGATCCAGCAGTTGCCGACGCCGCAGCCCTCAGCCGAGACGGAGGCGCTTGGTCCCGCCGGCTTCGTCCAGCAGGCCGCCGCTTCCAACGAATTCGAAATCCGCTCGGCCGAACTCGCCTTGCGGCGGAGCCAGGACCCGCAGGTGACGGAGTTCGCGCAAACCATGCTGGATGATCATCGCCGGGCGCAAGAACAGTTGCAGTCGGCGGCCGAGGCCGATTCGGTGGCGATCGTCCTGGAGTTGTCGATGGAGCAGAAGCAGACCCTGATGGCACTGGAACAGGCCGAGGAGAGCCAGTTCAACAGTGCTTACATGTCGGCCCAGATGAAGGCACATGATGAGGCGATCAGGTTGCTCGGCGCCTATGCCGATCACGGTCCGGCCGGCAGTCTGAAGACTTATGCGGTCGCGCACTATCCTTTGGTCCGAACCCACAAGGTGCGGGCTCAGTCACTGACCAATGATTGAGCGGAGCGCAGCGAGGGGCAGGACATGGTCGTTTGCTACCCTTGCCACATCTGGTTGACGGCGGCACCTTTGGTTTCAGGACAAAAAGAACCCCGCCGAAGCGGGGTTCAGGTGGGCGCCCTCAGGGGCGGCCGGGGGAGGTGGGAGGAGGGGAACAATCCCATATGAACTTAGGAACTGCCACTTCGGCCCATTGTTCCCGTGATGGAACAAAGAATCGTTTCGAGGACCCTTCTACGGCGTCAGACTTGTTCGGCCTGAGCGCCACTGTTCGGCTTTGCCGGTCCCAGATCCGGCTTCTGACCCAGCGGCTGCATGGGCTGCGACACGAATTGCCCCTTGCCATCCATCGACCATAGGACAGAATGTCCTTCATCCCGGGATCATTGGTCATGTTGTAAAGCCGCGTCGCAAGCACGCGTCCGGTCGACTCGGCGGCAACATTCGCCGTCATGTCGGCGGCGATGTTGCCGCTGGCATAGATGTGGGACATGTCGAACGGCACGCCGTCGGAATTGACAGGCATGGCGGAGAGACCAGCGGAAAGCAGGTTCTTCAGATTGATCCCGCCCAGCACGGCTCCACCGACGGGATCTGTTCCGCGAATTTTTGCGATTCGAAAAGCAGGATTACTGCTGGTCCTTGGTTTTGAGCGAGTCGCCGAGGTCCCGCTTTTCCGGGTCCTGAAGATTCTCGCCGACCGCATCCCGGTCGACATCTGGATCGTCCTTTGCCGGCATATAGCCGCTTGGCCTGTTATCCTTTGGTCCTTCCCATCGCGGAGATTGGTCTGTGGTTCCCGGCTTTCCATCTTTTGGCGAGTACGTGCTCATGGCTAGTCTCCTTGTGGCTGTTTGTGGATGTTGAACTTTGACCAACTGCCAGGCCTGCCAACCGTTCCGCAGGAACATTTGCAGGTGCCTTCTGTTTGCCTTGGGAACGGTGACGGAGAGCTGATGATGAAAAGCGAGACGGAGAGCGCGACGAAGAGGCCGCATGTGGTCATCGTCGGCGCAGGCTTCGGTGGTCTGGCCTGTGCCCAGGCGCTGGGCAATACGGAAATCGACGTCACGGTGATCGATCGTCGCAACCACAACCTCTTCCAGCCGCTGCTCTACCAGGTCGCGACAGCGGCCTTGTCGCCGGCAGATATCTCAGAACCCATTCGCCGCACGCTGGGCCGGTATGAGAACATCCATGTCGTGATGGCCGAGGTCGTGTCGGTCGATGCACCCGCACGGACGGTCATTCTGAAAGACGGTGGCTCGATCCTCTTTGATCGCCTCGTGCTCGCGACAGGCTCCACCTACAACTATTTCGGACATCAGGACTGGCAGCAGCATGCGCCGGGTCTGAAATCCGTTCACGAAGCCCGAGACATCCGCCACAGGCTCCTTCTCGCTTTTGAGAAGGCGGAGCGAAGCACGGACGAGGCCGAAAAGCGCAATCTTTTGACCAGCGTGGTCATCGGCGGTGGACCGACAGGCGTCGAAATGGCGGGCGCAATCTCTGAACTGGGTCGTTTCATGATAGCCCAGGATTTCCGCAGGCTGCATCCCGATCAATTGACGGTGCTGCTCATCGAGGCGGGACCGAGGATTCTGTCAACCTTCCCGGAAACTCTCTCGCGATATGCATCCGATTACCTTGCAGGAATCGGCGTCGATATACGCCTCAATACGCCTGTCGAAGATATCACGGCAGAGGGGGTTCAGGCTGGCGGCACGTTCCTGCCTGCAAGCTGCATTGTCTGGGGAGCCGGCGTGAAGGCGTCTCCCGCGGCCGAATGGCTGGGCATTGAGCCGGGAGCTGGCGGCCGGCTGCCGGTGGCGCCGGATCTGTCGGTCACGGGCACGGCCGGCATATACGCATTGGGCGATACGGCTCTTGCCGTAGGAAAGGACCGCAATCCGCTGCCGGCCCTTGCGCAGGTAGCCAAGCAACAGGGAATATTTCTCGGTCGCGCGCTGAAAGCCAACCTCCTCTTTGGCAAACCCATTCCCACGTTTCACTTCCGCAATCGGGGCAACACCGCGGTCATCGGGCGGAATGCCGCCATTTTTGACTTCGGATCCTGGCAGATCAAGGGTCGGCTTGCCTGGCTGCTATGGGCCCTCGTCCACGTGTATTTGCTTGTCAATTTCGAGAAGCGGCTGCTCGTCAGCATCCAGTGGATCTGGCGTTATTCGACACGCCAGAGAGGCGCGCGCGTGATTGACGAAACGGCGGTCGCCGCCACGGTGCCCGCAACGGAAGCCAAGGATAGAGCGGCGAGTTGATTGCGCGCCTGATTTTTGGGTGGACAAGGTCGGTGGCGCTTGCTAGTCGTAATGATATTACATAACGAAAAGATCAAGGCTTGACCGCCGGGGTCTGCAGATCCTATGCAAGCAGATGACGGTTCCCTCAACGGATGACTCCGAGGGGATTAATAGGGAACACGGTGCGGAAGACCCAATAGGGACCAAGACCGTGGCTGCCCCCGCAACTGTAAGCGGATTGCTGTCCATTCTTGCGGCGTTCACACGCCGAGCCACTGCGGGTCACCGTGGGAAGGCAATTGGAAAGCGTTTGTCCGCGAGCCAGGAGACCTGCCGTCAAGTGATGAAACCGAAGCGGACGGGGTGTTCCGATGGATACGAACTGGCTTTTGCACAGCGCCCGTTGGCGCGCCGAACTCATGCCATTTTGCCTCCGGACAAATCCTGCGGAGGACTGGCATGCATTCTCTTCCCGATCTTAGGCCGGCACGGCAGACTTTTCACCGTGCCTGTGACCCGACGGCAAGTCACCGCTCTCTGGCGGAGGCTCAGCCATGAGCTGCAGCACCAAGGGATGCTCCGTCCGGGTCGCTGATCTCGGCTGGGGGCCAAAGCCATCGCATTTCCTCGTCCGAGGCGTGTCATTTGCTCTCGATGCGGGTGATCGCATGGCCATTGTCGGGCCGAATGGCGCGGGCAAGACCACGCTGCTTCGCTGCCTCTATCGTGGCGTCTCGCCGCTCGAAGGCCGGGTCGAGGTCGACGGCCAGGACATCTGGTCGATGACCGCGCGCCAGCTCGCGCGCCGCGTTGCCGTGGTTCTTCAGGAAATGCCGGGGGACTTCCCCTTTACCGTCAGAGATGTGGTGATGATGGGCCGGGTTCCGTGGCGCGAGGGCTTCGCAGGCTGGAGCGACCAGGATCGGGCGGAAGCCGAGCATGCGCTTGACCATCTCGACCTCCTGCGTCTGGCAGGTCGGCAGTTCTCGACCCTGTCCGGAGGCGAGAAGCAGCGTGTCCTCGTGGCGCGTGCGCTGGCCCAGAAGCCCGAGATCCTCATTCTCGACGAACCGACCAACCATCTCGACATTCGCCACCAGCTTGAAATTCTCGACCTGCTCGGCGCCTTGAACCTCACCATCATCACCACCCTGCACGACATCAATCTGGCTGCCGAATTCGCAAGCCATGTGGCCTTGATGCAAGGCGGGCGGATGAGTGCCTTCGGCGCGCCGGAAGCCGTGCTGACCGAGCAGGCCCTGTCCGGGACATTTGGTGTATTCGCCGCCCGCCAGCCGGGCGATAGCCACCGTCCCCACCGCTTTTCCTTTTCCCTTGAATTGAATTGAACTGATTTCGAAAGGACCTGTCCATATGGCGACCCGCCTCCTCCTGTCCGCCACATTTTTCGCCTCGGTTTTCACCGCCACGTCGGCTTTCGCCTATCCGGTGACGGTCAAGAGCTGCGATCGGGAAGTCACCTTCGATGCCGCACCTGCCCGCGCGATTTCCAACGACGTCAACCTGACCGAGATGATGCTCGCCCTGAAACTGCAGGACCGCATGGTCGGCTACACTGGCATTTCCGGTTGGAAGACACTGGACGAGGGACTGCGCGAAGGGGTGAAGGAGCTGCCGGAGCTTTCGCCAAAATACCCGACGATGGAAGTGATGCTGAACGCCGACGCCGATTTCTACTTCGCCGGCTGGAATTACGGCATGAAGGTGGGCGGCGAAGTGACCCCGGAAACGCTGGAGCCCTTCGGCGTCAAGGTCTATGAACTCACCGAATCCTGCATCCACATCATGGCAAAGAACAAGCCGACCATGGATGACATGTTCGTGGACCTGCTCAACCTCGGCAAGATCTTCGGCGTAGAGGCGCGTGCGGAAGAATTGGTAGCGGGCTATCGCAAGCGCCTCGATGAGATCACCACGCGGGTCGGCGCCGTCGAGAAACCCGTACGGGTCTTCGTCTATGATTCCGGCACGGAGAAGCCCTTCACCCCCGGCCGCTTCGGAATTCCGACTGCCATGATCGAGGCCGCCGGTGGCGTCAATATCATGGACGATGTCGAAAAGAGCTGGACCGAAGTGTCCTGGGAGCCGGTCATCGAACGCAACCCGGAGGTCATCGTCATCGTCAACTACGGCGATGTGACCGCAGAACAAAAGATCGCCTTCATGAAGGAAACCCCGGCTTTCAAGAATCTCGATGCGGTCAAGCATGATCGTTTTGTCGTGCTGGAATATGTCGAGGCGACGCCCGGCCCGCGCAATGTGCAGGCGATCGATCGTCTCGCCGACGCCTTCCATCCGCGTAACATGTGATGCCTGCGAAGGGGTCGCCCTGCGTCCCCCTCGGGCAACACGTTTCAAGGCAGCATGATGCAAGGTCGATTGTTCATCTGGGCGGGGTTAGCGCTCTTCCTTCTCGCACTGTGCCTGACAGCAGGCGTATCACTGGGGTCAGCCTCCATACCGGCCGAGTCAGTCTGGTCGATCCTAGTCAACAAGCTGATGCCCGGGACCTTCGAGCCGACCTGGTCGGCCGGGCGCGAAAGCATCGTCTGGGATGTGCGCTTTCCGCGTGTGATTCTTGCCGGTCTCGTCGGCGCCGGTCTCGCCACGGTGGGTGCCGTGCTGCAGGCCGTCACCCGCAATCCGCTCGCCGATCCGCATCTGCTCGGCGTTTCCTCCGGCGGTGCCCTGGGAGCCATCATCGCGCTTCTGCATACCGGATTGATCTTCGGCCTTGTCACAGTGCCGCTGTTTGCCTTTGCCGGTTCTCTCCTGGCGACGCTGGCCGTGGTCGCCGTGACCCGTTTCACCGGTGCCGGTGCCGACCGCCTTGTCCTCTCGGGGGTGGCGATCGCCTTTGTCGCGACGTCTTTGGGAAATCTCGCAATCTTCCTCGGGGATCCGAGAGCGGCGCATACGGTAGTGTTCTGGATGCTGGGCGGTCTGGGCCTCGCCCAGTGGCCACATCTGCTCTACCCGGCGATGGTGCTTGTCGGCTGTCTGACCTTCCTTGTCGTGCGTGCGCGGGAGATCAACGCAATGGCCATGGGGGATGAAACGGCAGCCACGCTCGGCGTTCCCGTTGCCCGGTTCCGAGCGGAGCTCTTCGTGGTCACAGCCCTGTTGACCGGCGTCATGGTCGCCTTCTCTGGCGCCATTGGTTTCGTCGGTCTCCTCGTTCCGCACTTTGTTCGCCTGACGGCCGGTAGCGACAACATCCGCGTCATTCCCCTCTCAGCGCTTGCCGGCGCCGTCATCCTCATCTTCGCAGACATTGTCTCGCGCACCATCATGGCGCCGGAGGATCTGCCGATTGGTGTCATCACCGGCCTTGCCGGCGGCCTCGCCTTCATTCTGCTTCTGCGCCGTCGATAGTTTCGGACCGTGGCTATTGCTCCTGTTTCGTATTTGCCTAGACTGAAGAAAAACGAAAACGGGAGGGGGCGACATGATGTTTTCGGCGAGGCAGGCAGAGATCATGGCTCTGGCCAAGGAACACGGCCGTGTCCTGGTGGATGAGCTTGCGGCGCGATTTGCCGTCACTCCCCAGACAATCCGCAAGGATTTGAATGACCTGTGCGATGCGCGGGCCCTGAACCGTATCCATGGCGGTGCCGTTTTCCCCAGCGGAAACGAGAACGTCAAATACGAAGCGCGCCGGTCAATGGCTGCAACCGAGAAACAGGCGATAGGCCGGGCCGCCGCTGATCTGATCCCTGACAATTCTTCGCTCTTCATCAACATCGGAACCACCACTGAAGCTGTCGGAGACGCGTTGGTCGACCACAGGGAATTGATGGTCATCACAAACAACATAAATGTTGCCAATCATTTGCGTGTCTTCCCTTCGATCGAGGTCGTCATCGCAGGCGGCGTGGTCCGCGGATCGGACGGCGGCATCGTCGGCGAGGCGGCCGTGGATTTCATCCGTCAGTTCAAAGTGGATTTCGCCGTCATCGGGGTTTCCGCCATCGATGAGGATGGTGCGCTGCTCGATTTCGATTTTCGTGAAGTGAAAGTGGCCCAGGCGATTATCGCAAACGCGCGCCACGTCATCCTCGTGTCCGACGCCTCGAAGTTCGAACGCACGGCACCCGTTCGCATTGGCCATATCTCGCAAGTCCAGACGTTTATCACCGATCACTGTCCGTCTGACAGCATCAGGGCCATCTGCGCCGAGCAGGATGTCCGCCTCGTCGAAACAGCACCTCTGAATGGTCAAGCTTAGCCGGAGGCAAGTTTCGTTTGACATTCGTTTAAATTTCGCAAATTATATTCAGACTTTCGCAATGGCAGCAAATGCTGCAGGTGCGAACATGCGGAGGGGTGATGTCAGGGCAGCCAATCTACGATCTGTTTGTGATCGGCGGTGGGATCAATGGATGCGGGATCGCGCGTGATGCGGCCGGCCGTGGATATTCTGTCGCCTTGGCTGAAATGAACGATTTCGCCTCGGGCACTTCGTCTGGCGCCACCAAGCTCATTCATGGCGGACTGCGGTATCTCGAACACTACGAGTTCCGCCTGGTGCGCGAAGCCCTGATGGAGCGTGAGGTCCTCTGGGCCATGGCGCCGCATGTCATCTGGCCGCTGCGCTTCGTCCTGCCCTTCCAGAAGGGGGGCATCCGCCCCGCCTGGCTGATCCGCCTCGGCCTTTTCCTCTACGACAACCTCGGCGGCCGCAAGCTCCTGCCGGCGACGAAGACGCTCGACCTGCGCCACGATCCCGCTGGCAAGCCATTGAAGCCGGTCTTTTCCAAGGCGTTCGAATATTCCGATGGCTGGGTCGATGACGCCCGCATGGTCGTCCTCAATGCCCGCGACGCGCAGATCCGTGGCGCAAACATTCTGAGCCGCGCGCGCGTCATGTCAGCCCATCGGGAGGACGGCCACTGGGTCGTGACGACAAAGTCGCAGCGCGACGGCGCTGTCGAAACGCACCGCGCGCGTATGCTGGTCAATGCCGCAGGCCCCTGGGTGGATCAGGTTTTGGCAGGCGCCTTCGGTCGCAACAACGTGCACAATGTCCGCCTTGTCCAGGGCAGTCACATCGTCGTGCGCAAGAAGTTTACCGACCCGCGCGCCTATTTTTTCCAAAATCCGGACAATCGCATCATCTTCGCCATTCCATACGAGGGCGATTTTACCCTGATTGGCACGACCGACCGCGACTACACCGAGGATCCGAAGGATGTTCGCATCAGCTCCGAGGAGGTAAACTACCTCTGCGGTGCTGCAAGCGAGTACTTCAAGGAGCCGGTGCGGCCCGAGGACATCGTGTGGAGCTATTCTGCCGTCCGTCCGCTCTATGACGATGGTGCGTCAAAGGCGCAGGAAGCGACGCGTGATTATGTGCTGAAGATCGAAGGCGCCGAGGGCGACGCGCTCTTGCTGAATGTCTTTGGCGGAAAGCTCACCACCTATCGGCGTCTGGCCGAACACGCGCTGCAGAAGATCGGCGAAGCGATCGGGGAAAAGGGCGCGCCCTGGACCGCCGGAAGTCGTCTGCCGGGGGGTGATTTCCCTGCCACGTCTTTTGAAGCGACGGTCGCCGACCTGCTGCAGACCTATTCCTTCCTGGAGCGCGGCCATGCCGAGCGGCTGATCCGCTGTTATGGCACGGATTCGAAGTCGATCCTGGGGAGTGCGACGTCGATCGCCGATCTCGGCCGCCACTTCGGAGGCTCGCTCTACGAGGCGGAAGTGCGCTGGCTGGTCGAAAAGGAATGGGCGGTCACAGCCGAAGACGTGCTGTGGCGCAGAACGAAACAGGGACTGTTCCTGACGCCGGAGGAGGCGAAGGGGCTGGATGCCTATCTGGGGATGCTGGCGGCGGCCTGATCGCCCAATCCCACTGAAATAGACCGACGGTTTGGAGGAGGCCCGAGGACATATGTTGGAACTGCGTAAAGTCTCGAAATTGGCGGGAGGTGGATACCACATCCACCCGACGGACCTGACGTTGCAGCGGGGTACGCTGAACGTCCTGCTCGGCCCGACCCTATCGGGCAAGACATCCCTGATGCGTTTGATGGCAGGCCTCGACAAGCCGACATCCGGAACCGTGCATTTTGACGGCAAGGACGTCACAGGCATGCCGGTCCAGAAGCGCAATGTCGCGATGGTCTACCAGCAGTTCATCAATTATCCGGCGCTGACGGTCTATGAAAACATCGCCTCGCCGATGCGCGTCGGAGGCAAGGATGCGGCCACGATCGACCGCGAGGTCCGCAAGGCCGCCGATCTTCTCCGGCTGACGCCCTATCTCGATCGGACGCCGCTCAGCCTCTCCGGCGGCCAGCAGCAGCGCACCGCGCTGGCTCGTGCCATCGTCAAGAACGCAACCCTCGTTCTTCTCGATGAGCCGCTCGCCAATCTCGACTACAAGCTGCGCGAGGAACTGCGCGAGGAACTGCCGAAAATCTTTGCGGAATCGGGTGCGATCTTTGTCTACGCGACGACGGAACCGTCCGAAGCCCTGCTGCTTGGCGGCAACACGGCGACGCTCTCCGAAGGCCGCATCACCCAGTTCGGCCAGACCATCGATGTTTATCGCCAGCCCTCCGACCTGCTGACTGCGCGGACATTCGCCGACCCGCCGCTCAATACCATCGCGCTCGTCAAGCAGGGCGCAAGCTTCGTACTGAACGGCCAGCCGGTTCTCGGTGTGCCGGCCCATCTCGCATCGATTGCAGATGGCCCGGTGACCGTAGGCTTCCATCCTCACCATTTGTCGCTTTCTGCCCTGCCGGATACCATGGCCATGCGCGCGCGCACGCTGGTGTCGGAAATCGCTGGTTCCGAGAGCTTCATTCATGTCGAATACGGAAGTGCCCGCTGGGTCTGCCTCGCGCACGGCATTCACGACATCGATCCCGACCGTGAGATCGACGTCTTCATCGACACCCGTCACCTGATGGCGTTCGACGCCGCCGGCAAGGCGCTCGGCGCCCCCGCCGAACTGGCTGCGTGAGGAGGACCGTCATGGCTCGCATCAATCTCGACCATATCCGCCACGCCTACACCCCCGCTGCGCGGGCATCGGGCGATTACGCTTTGAAGGAAGTCCATCACGAATGGAAGGATGGCGGCGCCTATGCCCTGCTTGGCCCCTCCGGCTGTGGCAAGACGACTTTGCTCAACATCATCTCGGGCCTCATTCATCCATCTGACGGCCGCATCGAATTCGACGGCGTCGATGTGACGAATTTGCCGACCCAGGCCCGCAACATCGCCCAGGTCTTTCAGTTCCCGGTCGTCTACGACACGATGAGCGTCTACGACAACCTGGCCTTTCCGCTGCGCAATCGTCATGTACCGGAAGATCAGGTCAACAAGCGGGTCAATGAAATCCTCGACATGATCGACCTCCAGCCCATGGCCCGCAATCAGGCCCAGGGGCTGACCGCCGACCAGAAGCAGAAGATTTCGCTCGGCCGAGGCCTTGTGCGCTCGGACGTCAACGCGATCCTTTTCGACGAACCGCTCACCGTCATCGATCCGCATATGAAGTGGGTCCTGCGCTCGCAGCTCAAGCGCCTGCATCGCCGGTCCGGTTTTACCATGGTCTATGTCACCCACGACCAGACGGAAGCCCTGACCTTCGCCGACAAGGTCGTTGTCATGTATGACGGCCAGATCGTCCAGATCGGCACGCCGGCTGAACTCTTCGAGCGCCCGAGCCATACCTTTGTCGGATATTTCATCGGCTCCCCGGGCATGAATGTCATGCCGGCAAAGGTCAGTGGCACGACAGCCATCGTCGGCGACCAGACGGTGAAACTGCCGGGAACGCCGAAACTCTCCGGCCAGAGCAAGATCGAGCTCGGCATCCGCCCCGAATTCCTGCGTCTAGGACGCGAAGGCATGCCCGTGGCCGTCGACAAGGTCGAGGATATCGGCCGTCAGAAGATCGTGCGGGCGCAGTTTGCCGGCAATCCGCTGTCGATCGTCATCCCCGAGGATGCGGAAATTCCTGCAGATCCGAAAGTGACATTCGTCCCCGAGGGGGTCGGCATCTTCGCCGATTCCTGGCGCGTTGGAATGGAGGGCTGAACCATGGAGAAGACCTGGAACAACAAGGCCTGGTTCATGGTCATTCCGGTGCTGGTGCTGGTAGCCTTCTCGGCCGTCATTCCGCTGATGACCGTAGTGAACTATTCTGTCCAGGATACCTTCGGCAACAACCAGTTCTTCTGGGCCGGCACCGACTGGTTTTCCGACATCCTCTCGTCGGACCGCTTCTGGGATGCGCTCGGACGAAACCTGATCTTCTCCATGATCATTCTTGCGATCCAGGTGCCGCTTGGCATCTTCATCGCGCTCAACATGCCCAAGACGGGATTGGGCGTTCCTGTTTGCCTCGTCCTGATGGCGCTGCCACTGCTCATTCCGTGGAACGTCGTGGGCACGATCTGGCAGGTCTTCGGTCGCGTTGACATCGGTCTGCTCGGCTATTCGCTGAACGCCGTGGGCTTCGACTACAATTACACGCAGAACCCGATCCACGCCTGGATCACCATCATCGTGATGGATGTCTGGCACTGGACGAGCCTTGTCGTGCTGCTCTGCTATGCCGGTCTCGTCTCGATCCCGGATGCCTATTACCAGGCCGCCAAGATCGATGGCGCATCGCGCTGGTCCGTGTTCCGCTTCATTCAGCTGCCGAAGATGAAGCGCGTGCTTTTGATCGCCGTGCTGCTCCGCTTCATGGACAGCTTCATGATCTACACCGAGCCCTTTGTCCTGACAGGCGGCGGCCCGGGCAATTCGACCACCTTCCTGTCGATCGACCTCGTCAAGATGGCAGTCGGCCAGTTCGACCTCGGTCCGGCGGCGGCGATGTCGATCATCTACTTCCTGATCATCCTCGCGCTGTCCTGGGTTTTCTACACCGTCATGACCAACAGTGACGCGAAGGGCTGAGGGAGATACCGATGAAAAGCACTGATAATCGCACCGGCTTCGGCTTTCTGGTTCCAACGATCTACATCATCTTTCTGCTGCTGCCGATCTATTGGCTCGTCAACATGAGCTTCAAGACGAATGCGGAGATCACGGGCGCCTTCTCGCTCTGGCCCGTCAACCCGACAATTGCCAATTATGCGGTGATCTTCACCGATCCTTCGTGGTATAAGGGCTACATCAACTCGATCATCTATGTGTGCATGAACACCGTGATCGCAGTCTCTGTCGCTCTGCCTGCAGCCTATGCCTTCTCGCGCTATCGCTTCCTGGGTGACAAGCATCTGTTCTTCTGGCTGCTGACCAACCGCATGGCGCCGCCGGCCGTTTTCGCACTACCCTTCTTCCAGCTGTACTCCGCCTTTGGCCTCATCGACACGCATATCGCCGTTGCCATCGCGCACTGCCTGTTCAACGTGCCGCTGGCTGTCTGGATCCTCGAAGGCTTCATGTCGGGCGTGCCGAAGGAGATCGACGAGACGGCCTATATCGACGGCTATTCCTTCCCGAAGTTCTTCGTGAAGATCTTCATGCCGCTGATCGCATCCGGCATCGGTGTCGCCGCTTTCTTCTGCTTCATGTTCTCCTGGGTCGAGCTTCTGATTGCCCGTACCCTGACGACAACGGATGCCAAGCCGATCGCCGCCATCATGACGCGGACGGTTTCTGCCTCCGGAATGGACTGGGGCGTGCTGGCCGCAGCCGGCGTGCTCACGATCATACCCGGAGCGCTCGTGATCTATTTCGTCCGCAACTACATCGCCAAGGGCTTTGCCCTGGGCCGCGTCTGAGGAGGTTCCGATGGACTTTACATGGATGGCCTGGACGACGCCGACGGCCATATTCTTCGTCGTGATCTTCAGCCTGATCCTGTCGATGGCGGTCTGGGAGTATCTGTCCCCGGGCGGCAATCCGCGAAACGGCATCCTGCGCTTCGAAACCACCCGCGGTGACCGTCTCTTCGTGTCGCTGCTCGGGTCGGCTTTCATCAATCTCGCTTGGCTCGGCCTCGTTGGGCCGAACCTGTGGTGGGCTCTCGCCCTGTCCGTGGTCTACGCCGTCGGCGTATTCCGTTTCGTCTAGGGCAAGACAAGATGGATGGCGGCGGGAGGCCGCCATCCTCGAGACTGAAACCTGAATGCAAACGCAACCTTAGGGAGGACGCTATGCGAAAACACCTTTTGACGACGACGGCCGCCATGCTTCTGGCAATGACGGGCGCCGCATTCGCCGACATGGAAGCGGCGAAGAAGTTCCTGGACGCCGAGGTCGGCGAAATGTCGGCCATCGACCGCGCCACGCAGGAAGCCGAAATGCAGTGGTTCGTCGATGCGGCGAAGCCGTTTTCCGGGATGGAAATCAAGGTCGTCTCTGAGACCATCACCACGCATGAATATGAAGCGAAGGTCCTCGCTCCGGCCTTCACCGCCATCACCGGCATCAAGATCACCCACGATCTGATCGGTGAAGGCGACGTCGTCGAAAAACTTCAGACCCAGATGCAGTCGGGCGAGAACATCTACGACGCCTACATCAACGATAGCGACCTGATCGGCACCCACTGGCGCTACCAGCAGGTGCGCAACCTGACCGACTGGATGGCGAATGAGGGCAAGGACGTCACTAGCCCGACCCTCGACATCGACGACTTCATCGGCAAGTCCTTCACGACGGCGCCGGACGGCAAGCTCTATCAGCTTCCGACCCAGCAGTTCGCCAACCTCTATTTCTTCCGTTACGACTGGTTCAATGACGAGAAGAACAAGGCCGACTTCAAGGCGAAGTACGGCTACGACCTCGGCGTACCGGTCAACTGGTCGGCTTACGAGGATATCGCTGAATTCTTCACCGGTCGCGAAATCGACGGTAAGAAGGTCTTCGGCCACATGGACTACGGCAAGAAGGACCCGTCGCTCGGCTGGCGCTTCACCGATGCCTGGCTCTCCATGGCCGGCAACGGCGACAAGGGCATCCCGAACGGCAACCCGGTTGACGAATGGGGCATCAAGGTCGACGAAAACTCGCGTCCGGTCGGCTCTTGCGTCGCCCGCGGTGGCGACACCAACGGCCCTGCCTCCGTCTACGCCATCGAGAAATATCTCGAATGGATGACGAAATACGCCCCTCCGGCTGCTCAGGGCATGACCTTCTCCGAATCCGGTCCGGTGCCGTCGCAGGGTGAAGTCGCCCAGCAGATGTTCACCTACACCGCCTTCACCGCTGACTTCGTCAAGGAAGGCCTGCCGGTCGTGAACGAGGACGGCACGCCGAAGTGGCGTTTCGCTCCGAGCCCGCATGGCGTCTACTGGAAGGACGGCATGAAGCTCGGCTATCAGGACGCAGGTTCCTGGACGCTGATGAAGTCCACCCCGGAAGACCGTGCGAAGGCCGCCTGGCTCTACGCACAGTTCGTCACCTCGAAGACCGTCGACGTGAAGAAGAGCCATGTCGGCCTGACCTTCATCCGCCAGTCGACTCTCGACCACCAGTCCTTCACCGAACGCGCACCGAAGCTCGGTGGCCTGGTCGAGTTCTACCGCTCGCCGGCTCGCCTGCAGTGGTCGCCGACCGGCACCAACGTTCCTGATTATCCGAAGCTGGCTCAGCTCTGGTGGCAGGCAATTGGTGATGCATCTTCCGGCGCCAAGTCCGCTCAGGAAGCCATGGACTCGCTCTGCGCCGAGCAGGAAAAGGTGATGGAGCGTCTCGAACGCGCTGGCGTCCAGGGCGATATCGGTCCGAAGCTCGCCGAGGAAAAGACCCTCGAAGAGTGGAACGCCGATGCCGTGGCCAAGGGCAATCTCGCCCCGCAGCTGAAGATCGAGAACGAGAAAGAACAGCCGATGACGGTCAATTACGACGAGCTCGTCAAGAGCTGGCAGTAACGATCGGCGATCACCGCTGAATTGACAATCGCCGGGGCGCAAATTACGCCCCGGCTTCTTCACTTAAGGAGTTTCAGCCTGATGAGCGGTTACATTCTGGCCATCGACCAAGGAACAACCTCGACCCGCTCGATGATCTTCGATCACGAGATGCACATTGTCGGCGTTGCCCAGCAGGAGTTCACCCAGCACTTCCCGGATTCCGGCTGGGTCGAACATGATGCGGACGAGATCTGGCAGAGTGTGCTCGCGACCATCGAAAAGGCGCTCGCAGCCGCCAGGATCAAGATCGGCGATGTCACCGCGATCGGGATCACCAACCAGCGCGAAACCGTCGTTGTTTGGGACCGCGAGAGCGGCAAGCCTGCCCATCGTGCCATCGTCTGGCAGGATCGTCGCACCGCGCGCTTCTGCGATGAACTCAAGCACAAGGGGCTGGAGCCGCTTTTCACCGAGAAGACCGGCCTGCTGCTCGATCCCTATTTCTCCGGCACCAAGCTGTCCTGGCTCCTGAAGAACGTCGATGGTCTGAAGACCCGCGCGCAGAACGGCGAGATCTGCTTTGGTACGGTCGATAGCTGGCTCATCTACAAGCTGACCGGCGGCAAGGTCCACGTGACCGACGCAACCAATGCCTCGCGCACGCTGATCTACGATATCGGCGAAAATCGTTTCGACGACGAACTCCTTTCGATCCTTGAAATTCCGCGCTCCATGCTGCCGGAGGTCAGGGACTGCGCCGATGATTTTGGCATCACCGACAAGGCCGTGCTTGGCGCCGAGATCCCGATCCTCGGCGTCGCCGGCG
This sequence comes from Peteryoungia algae, assembly GCF_030369675.1. NCBI lineage: Bacteria > Pseudomonadati > Pseudomonadota > Alphaproteobacteria > Hyphomicrobiales > Rhizobiaceae > Peteryoungia > Peteryoungia algae. The sequence goes on from NZ_CP128477.1 coordinate 3,362,488, forward strand.
ACCAGCAGGCTGCCGTCATTGGCAATGCCTGCTTTGAGCCGGGCATGATGAAGTCCACCTATGGCACGGGTTGCTTCGCGCTCTTGAACACCGGCCGCGATCGCGTCGCATCGTCGAACCGCCTGCTGACCACCATTGCCTATCGGCTGAACGGAGAGACGACCTACGCCCTCGAGGGTTCGATCTTCATCGCTGGCGCGGCCGTCCAGTGGCTGCGTGATCAGATGGGTTTCGTGAAGGTCGCCTCGGAAACCGATGCGCTTGCCAGCAAGGCCGATCCCAATCAACGCGTCTATCTAGTTCCAGCCTTCACCGGCCTCGGCGCGCCCCATTGGGATGCCGATGCCCGTGGCGCGATCTTCGGACTGACGCGTGGAACAGGACCTGCGGAATTCGCCCGTGCCGTGCTCGAGAGCGTCGCTTACCAGACCTATGACCTTCTGGAGGCCATGAAGAAGGACTGGAGCGGCAGCGCATCGAAGACGGTGCTGCGCGTCGATGGTGGCATGGTCGCGTCCGACTGGACGATGCAACGGCTGGCGGACATTCTCGCAGCACCCGTCGACCGTCCCGTGGTGCTCGAAACCACGGTCCTCGGTGCCGCCTGGCTTGCCGGCTCCCGCGCCGGTCTCTGGCCCGACCAGAAGGGCTTTGCCGCGACCTGGAAGCGCGATAACCGCTTCGAGCCCGGCATGGATGTGAGTGAGCGGAAGGCAGCGATTGCAGGCTGGCAGGACAGCGTTTCGCGTTGCCTGACGAGCCGCTAGCCTATTTGTCGATCAGCGCGACCAGGGTCTCCAACCGGTCGGCATCCTTGGGCAGCTTGTCCTGCCTCAGCCGCGCGATGCGGGGAAACCGCATCGCCACGCCGGACTTGTGCCGGCTCGAGCGTGCCAGCCCTTCAAAGGCCACCTCCACCACAAAACCGTGCTCTGGCTCGGCTCGGAGCGCTCGCACGGGGCCGAAGCGGTCGACCGTATTATTGCGCACGAAGCGGTCGAGCACTTCGAGTTCTTCGTCGGTGAAGCCGAAATAGGCCTTGCCGACGGGTACCAGAACGTCTCCCTCGCCGGGGACCGCCGCCCACACCCCGAAGGTGAAGTCCGAATAGTAACTTGAGCGTTTGCCGTGCCCGCGCTGCGCATACATCAGCACGGCATCGGCATTCATCGGATCGCGCTTCCACTTGAACCACGGACCCTTGGCGCGCCCGGCCTGATAGCGGCTGTCCATTCGCTTCAGCATCACCCCTTCGATGACAGGATCGGGAGGTGCCGCCCGGAAGCGTTCCAGCTCTTCCCAGGTGGAAAACGGCACGAGGGGAGAGAGGTCGAAGCGGCGCGGTTCCTGCTGCTCGATGAGCGCATGCAACCGCGCACGACGTGTGAGAAAGGTCTCTGGCCTTACGTCCGCCTCCCCATCGAACAAGATGTCATACGCGCGGATAAAGACTGGATAGTCCTCCAGCATCTTGGCCGTCACCGTCTTGCGATTGAGCCGCTGCTGCAGGTCGGAGAAGGTCCGGGTCGGCGCATTGGTACGCGAGGTTCCGCCGACGAGCAGTTCCCCGTCGATCACGCCCTCGAAGCTTGCTGCCTCGATCACGTCGGGAAAGGCGCCCGAGATATCGTCGCCTGAGCGCGAGTAGAGCCGGCTACGTCCGCCGGAGCAGGACAGTTGCACGCGAATGCCGTCCCACTTCCATTCGGCGGCAAAATCGTCAGGATCGAGATTGGGCAGATCCCTGTCTTCAATCGGCGTGGAGAGCATCACCGAATGGAAGATCGCTGGCGTCGACAGGACGGGTTTCTCGACCCGGTCCTCCAGCCATGCGAAGAGCTCTGTATACGGCGGCGTCAACCCATGCCAGAGACCCTCGATGTCGGCGACATCCTTGTCGCCGAACAGCGCCAGCGCCTGTTTGGCCAGCCGGGCCGATACTCCGATCCGCAAGCCTCCTGTAACGAGCTTGATCAGCGCAAATCGCTCAGAAGTGTCGAGTCGGTCGAAGAGATCGCGCATCACGGAGCGGGTCTCGTTGCGACCGAGGCGCTGCAGCCGTTCGATGATCCCAGACAGGCTTTGAAGATCCGTACCGGTCTCCGCCTCCGGCGCCTTGGGTTCCCAGACGAGCGAAATGGTCTCGGCCAGATCCCCGACATAGTCATAGGAATACTGGAACAGGATCGGGTCCATCCGCTCCAGCACCAGTTCCTTGAGCAGGGCAGGCTTCACGCCTTTGATGTCGAGACCATCGGCCAGGGCGGCCAGCGCATAACCGCGATCCGGGTCGGGCGTCACACGGAAATAATCGATCAGCAGCGTCAGCTTGCCATTGCGGCTGGGTGTCAGGAGCAGGCGATCGAGGAGGCGCGCAAAAGCCTTCATCTCAGTCCCCCTCGTCTTCATAGCCGACGAGATGCAGCGGGCGTGCCTTGATCCCGGACAGTTCGCACCAGCGCACCAGCGCTTCCTCGCGGCCATGGGTCACCCAGACCTCCTGCGGACCGACTTCGCGGATCGTGTCCAGCAGTTCCGGCCAGTCGCAGTGGTCGGAGATGACCAATGGCAGTTCCACGCCGCGCTGTTTTGCCCTTTGCCGCACCATCATCCAGCCGGACGCGAATATGGAAAGCGGATCCTCGAAACGCCGTGCCCAGCGGTCGTTGAAGGCCGAGGGCGGACCGATCACCACGGCGCCCTTGAAGCTGCCTGACGTCTTGTCCTCGGTTGTTGCCGGTCGAAGCTCGCCCAGTTCCACCCCCTGTTCCGAATAGTAGTCACACAGCCGCGCCATCGAACCATGAATATAGATAGGCTTCTCGTAGCCGCTGCGCCGGATGAGCGAGATGACCCGCTGCGCCTTGCCCAGTGCATAGGCCCCGATCAGATGGCTGCGTTCTGGAAACTGCTGCAGCGAGGTCAGCAGCTTCTGGATCTCCTGTCTTGGCTCCGGATGGTGAAAAACCGGCAGTCCGAACGTCGCTTCGGTGATGAAGACATCGCAGGGCACGGGCTCGAAGCTCGCACAGGTTGGATCCGCTCCCCGCTTGTAGTCGCCAGAAACCACGATCCGCGTCCCCTGTGCTTCGATCTCAATCTGTGCCGAGCCCAGCACATGTCCCGCCGGATGAAAGCGCACCTTAACTCCATTGACCGAAACCGTTTCGCCGAAGGCAGCGCTCTGGGATGTGACGCAGAAATCCTCGCCATAGCGGATTGCCATGATGTCGAGGGTTTGCTGCGTGGCGAGAACATGCGTGTGGCCGGAGCGGGCGTGGTCGGAATGACCGTGCGTGATGAGGGCCCGGTCGACAGGACGGACCGGATCGACATAAAAATCACCGAGCGGGCAATAAAGCCCGCCGGGTGTCGGATGAAGGAGGAGGTCCGGCTTGATCATGCCGAGAACATAGGGCGCCCGAAGATGCCCTGCCAGCGCCTACTGAGCAAAGCGCGAAACGGCGTAATAGCCCGCAGCCGAGGCCGTCGCGGACAGGAATGCGCCCCAGGCCATGTCGACGAGGCTCACCTGCAGAGACCAACCCTTCAACGTGGCGAGATTGGTCATGTCATAGGTGCCATAGGCAAGCAGGCCGAGCAGCGCACCGTTAAAGAGCGCCGTCAGCACACTGCCGGCAGTAACCGCTGGCATGACGGCGAAGTAGACAAGTCCGATCACGTAGAACAGGTAGAAGAGGCCGGCAGCCGCAAAATTGGGCGGTGAAAGCAAAAGTGTGCCGATATGCTCGCGATAGAAGCCGATCGCGATGCGCGTGAGCCACAGGTAATCCAGCGCGAAGAAGACCACGGCCGTCGAGATATAGGCAATAACATAAGCCATTGTGCTTCTCCCTCGGGCAGAACCTCGGCTCTGCCTTTCACTAAATTCCGAGAACCGGCTGGACCAGCCGCACCAGAAGGCTCTTGAATTTCAAAGGTGCATCGGTCACGGCGAGACAGATGCAATCCTCGTCCGGCGTCGCAACCGGCTGATGCGTCAGTGTCTCGTCGGCTTCCTCAATGTCGCCCCGCTTGAAAACGGTCGCGCCGTCGGTGAAGGCACCCTTCAGCACCAGCGTCAGTTCCCGACCGCCATGAGAATGCTCAGGCACAGGCTTGCCGGCCGGGATCTTGAGAAGGCGGACCTGGCTTTGCAGATCTCCGGTCTTTATCAGGATATGATAGGCACCACGTCCGAGCGATTTCCACTTCAACGCCTCGACATCGCCGCCGAGATAGGAGCGCAAGGGTTCGGGAAGAACCGGAATGTCCGCGGGCGCTGCAACGGGCTTGGCCACAGATGCCTTGGATGGGCCCTCGGAAGAAAGCTTCGCCTTCATCGCGGCCCAACTGTCGGTCGAAATCGCCGGGGTGTCGTTTTCATCGGCCGCCTCGAGCAACTGCCCGCCGGTGTGCTCCATGAAGGACAGCCGGTTCCGGCAGGTCGGGCAAAGCGCCAGATGCGTGGCGACCGCAATGCTCCAGCCTTCGGTCAGGTTGCCAGTGGCATAATCCAGGAGAAGTTCGTCGCTGATGTGATGTTGGACGTGGAGCGTCATGCCCGCTCCTCCAGTGCTGCGCGCAGCTTGGCGAAGGCCAGGCGAATGCGCGATTTGACGGTTCCCATCGGCAGGCCGAGTTCGGCGGCGATCGTGCTGTGAGATGCTTCTCTGTAAAATGACATTTTGAGGAGTTCGAGCTGTTCGGGTGGTAGGGTTTCCATGGCGCGGCGGAGGCGATCGGCCTCCTGGCGTGTTTCGAATTCCATATCGGCAGGCGGTACGTCATCCGGGACGAAAGCCGGATCGGTCGGATCGAAAGTCGGCCGCTTCTCGCGACGAAACGCATCGATTCTGAGGTTTCTGGCAATTGTGAAGATCCAGCTCGACACATTGCCCCGTGCCGGGTCGAATTGCTCGGCCTTGTTCCAGACCGTAAGCATCGTCTCCTGCATCAGTTCCTCGGCGGCCTGCCCGTCGCGGGCAAGCTTTGCCATATAGGCGCGCACTTTCGGTCCGTAATACTTGAAGATCGTCTCGAAGGCCTCGATGTCACGATCACGGCCCACGGCGGCCAATAGCTGCGCAAATTTACGCTGGTCTAGTTCTTCCGCCGACTCGGTCATCGAAACGATTGTTTTCCCTCTTTTGAGCGGCGCAAAGACCTTACGCCGCGCAGTTCGCCCGGGGTCATTCTGGCACGCATCAGCGGAGATGTGTATCGCGTTCATCATCATGAAGAGCTTTACGCCACCTCTCTTTGCCCGGATCACCGCATCGGATTTTATTCGCATCGATCGATCCAGTGCCGAATGCCATGCGTAGTCATGTTCAAAACCCTTAAATAGAACAATCGGTAAAGGGCATTGAATGGACATGGGTGTTACGAAGGCCGCTTTCGGCGGTAAGCGCAGGATCGCGGTCATCGGGTCGGGAATATCGGGCCTCTCCTGTGCCTGGCTCCTTTCCAAGACCATGGATGTCGTCCTCTACGAAACGGAGGATCGCGCAGGCGGGCATTCCAACACGGTGCTGGCGCCAGGGGGTGCCAGGGACATTCCTGTCGATACCGGGTTCATCGTCTACAACGACCGAAACTACCCGAACCTCGTGGAGCTTTTCGAGCATCTCGACGTGCCGACCTTGCCGTCGAACATGTCGTTTGCCGCATCGCTCGGCGGAGGTGCGTTCGAATATTCCGGTTCTGGTCTCTCTGGCCTTCTGGGCCAGAAATCGAACATTCTGCGTCCGCGCTTCTGGCGCATGGTCAAGGATATCCTGCGCTTCTACAAGGAAGCGCCAGCGCTTCTGGACCGGAGCGAACTGGAGGGCGTGTCGCTCGGCGACTACCTGGCATCTGCCGACTATGCCCCAACCTTCGTGGAGGACCATCTCCTGCCGATGGGGGCCGCCATCTGGTCGACGACGGCGTCAGAGATGCGCCTCTATCCGCTGCACGCCTTCATCCGCTTTTTCGCCAATCACGGTCTGCTGACTTTGTCGGATCGTCCGCGCTGGCGGACGGTAAAAGGTGGCAGCCGTGAATATGTCGCGCGTATTCTGGCCGATTTTACCGGTGAAGTTCGCCTCGCGACCGCCGTGACAGGGGTTCGACGCGGCAGGGCCGGCGTGGAGGTGACCGATGTTCGTGGGGGCGTGGAGACCTTCGACGACGTCGTTTTGGCCACCCATGCGAACCAGAGCCTCGATTTGCTTGAAGATGCGGACGGCGCTGAGCGTGAGGTGCTGGACTCCTTCCAGTACACACCCAACCTCGCTGTCTTGCATTCTGATGAAAGCCTGATGCCGAAGCGCAAGTCGGTGTGGTCGAGCTGGAACTATGTTGCCGAAAAGCAGACTGACGCCAGCGATGCGCTCTGCGTCACCTACTGGATGAACATGCTGCAGTCCCTCGATCCGGCGACCCCGCTCTTCGTTACGCTCAACCCCTGCCGTCCGATTGACCCTTCGAAGATCATCAGGAGCTTTCACTACGAGCATCCTCTTTTCGACGTTGCGGCCATTCGCGCCCAGCGCCGCATCTGGCAACTCCAGGGCCGCCGCAACACGTGGTTCTGCGGTGCCTATTTCGGCAGTGGGTTTCATGAGGATGGCCTGCAGGCCGGGCTTGCGGTTGCAGAAGCGCTCGGTGGTTCACGCCGTCCGTGGTCGGTCGAAAACGAGTCCGGTCGCATTGTCATCAACCGTGCACTCGAGGCTGCGGAATGACACATCAATCCGCAATCTATGCCGGCCATGTGCTGCATACCCGCAGCCGCCCCAGGAAGCATAGTCTTCGCTACAGTGTATTCTCGCTGATCGTCGATCTCGACGAGGTAGAAGAATTGAACAAGACGCTACGTCTGTTCGGCTACAACAAGCCGGCTCTCTATTCGGTGCACGATGCCGATCACGGCAATGGCCGGCCGGGTGAATTGCGGTCTTGGGTCGAGGAGCGTCTGGCGGCGGCCGGGCTTCAGGGCCACGGCTGGAAGATCCGGATGCTCTGCTATCCGAGGATCCTTGGCTATGTGTTCAATCCGATCACGGTCTATTTCTGCTATCGGCCGGAAGGCCAGCTCGCCGGCGTGCTCTACGAGGTTTGCAACACTTTCAACGAGCGTCATACCTACGTGATCCCGGTGGAATCCGAGGCCGGCGGCATCCTGCGCCACCGCTGCGCCAAGGAGATGTATGTCTCCCCCTTCATGCCCATGAACTGCGAGTACAATTTTCGCATAAGCCCCCCGACGGACGACGTGGCCATCAATATCGGTGAGAGCGATGCGGATGGTCCAATGCTCTTCGCAACCTTCTCCGGCAAACGTCGCCCCTTGTCGGATCGCGCCTTATTGCGCATGCTGGTGACCTATCCCCTGATGACCATGAAGGTGATGGGGGGCATCCACTGGGAAGCGTTGAAGCTCTGGTGGAAAGGTGTTCCGATTTATCGGCACAAGCCGGCGGCAGCCAAGATTGCGTCGACGATCGTCGTGCAGAATGGGGTCACTAAGTCATGAGTCACGCCGAAGAGGATATGCAACCGATCGTGAGCAGTCTCACTTTCTGGCAGCGCATGATGTGCCGCTGGGCCGATCGCATTGCCGTCGGACGTCTGACGCTCCAGTTCGAGGGCTATGGGGAACATGTGGCGATCGGGGAAAAGCCCGGGCCCAATGCCGTTTTGTGTGTTCGAAACGCCAGCCCCGTGCTGCGGATTTTGACCGGTGGCACGCTCGGCTTCGCGCAGTCTTTCATGGACGGCGACCTCGAGTCGCCCGACATCGGGGCCGTCCTGGAGCTTGCACTGTCGAATGAGGCGCAACTCGGAGCGGTGCTTGCGTCGTCCTCCGTTTTCAAGGCCCTGGCGCGTCTGCGTCACAAGTTGCGACGCAATTCGAAAAAGGGTAGCCGGCGAAACATCGCGTATCACTATGATCTCGGAAACGCGTTTTACGGTCTCTGGCTCGACCGGACGATGACCTATTCGTCGGCACTTTACAGCGCGCCGGGCATGTCACTCGCCGATGCGCAGGAAGCCAAATATGCCCGCATCGTTGAGGAGTTGCAGATCGGGCCGGATGATCACGTGCTGGAAATTGGTTGCGGCTGGGGCGGCTTTGCCGAACTTGCCATCCGCAAGACCGGCTGTCGCGTCACAGGCCTGACGCTTTCCGCCGAGCAGGCGAAGTTCGCCCGCGCACGGCTGGAAAAGGCAGGGTTTGCCGATCGGGTCGACATCCGTCTCGAGGACTATCGGGATTGCAGCGGTCATTTCGACAAGATCGTTTCCATCGAAATGTTCGAGGCCGTCGGCGAAGAGAACTGGCCAATCTATTTCGAGGCTGTCCAGAAGCGCCTGGTTCCAGGCGGCAAGGCGTTGATCCAGACGATCACGATTGATGAGAGCCGTTTCGATTATTATCGCGGCAGCGCCGATTTCATCCAGACCTACATTTTCCCCGGTGGTATGTTGCCCTCCGTCACCGTCTTCGAACACGCTGCCATGGCAGCGGGACTGAAGGTCGGCGACCGCTTCCGGTTCGGCCGCGATTACGATCGCACATTGCTCGCATGGGACAGTGCATTCACGGCCAACTGGCAGAAGATCGAGCCGCTCGGCTTTGATCGCCGCTTCCATCGGATGTGGCGGCTCTATCTCCACTACTGCGCTGTCGGCTTCCGTTTCGGCCGCATCGACGTCGTACAGTTCAGGCTGGACAAGCCAGCCTGACCATCCCCATGTCTTAAAGACTAGATGCTGCGGTCACTGCTTGGGCCGCAGCATTTTCCGTGTAAGCGCAAAGCGCAGGGAATGCGGTAGCGCATGCAGCAGCTTGATCGCGAGCGCCATCTTCCACGGGAAGATGATCTCGAATTTGCCCTTGGCGAGGCCCTTGGCGATGGTGTCGGCCGCTTCCTCAGACGAAACGAGAAACGGCATCGGGAAATCGTTCTTCTCGGTCAGCGGCGTGTCGACGAAACCCGGATTGACGATGGTGATCTTCACCCCATGCCGTTCGAGTTCCGGGTAAAGGGCCTCGCACATGACGTTGAGTGCGGCCTTGGTCGCACCATAGGTGGCGGCACCCGGTAGACCGACATAGCCGGATACGGAGGCCACGACGGCGATGTGGCCGCGGCGGCGCGCAATCATGGCCGGCATCACCGTCTCGAGGCAGGAGGCCGTGCCCAGCACGTTGAGGTCGAACATCTGTCTTGTCCGGCTCAGCTCGAAATCCTCGGCATAATCGCGCGTGTAGGATCCCGCCGCGAACACGGCAAGGTCGACCGCACCCATCTCGCTCTCGATCGCCGCGAAGACCTGCTTCACGGCGTCGGGATCCGTCACGTCGAGGGGATAGACGCCAACCTGGCCGGCATGGTTCGTCGCGAGTTCAGCCAGGGCATCGGCGCTGCGTGCACTGACTGCGATGCGGTAGCCGTCGCGCAACAGCCGCTCGGCAAGCGCTCGGCCTATGCCGGAGCTGGAACCCGTAATCCACGCGATCTTGGTCATGACATCCTCATGTTTTCTCTCATGACCAATACGCCTGGGGAGCCGATCTGGTTCAGGCTGGCCAGCCCGCGAGCAGCGAAAGCCCCTGGCTGAGAAGCGAGGCCGCACTCTCCTTGTCCGAAGCCTCCACATAGCAGCGCATCTCCGGTGCATTGCCCGAAGGACGGAAATGGATGACGCGACCGTCAGTGAGCGTCACCCGCAGACCGTCGATGTCGCTGACCGTCTGAACGGCGCCAAGAGGGGCAAGAAAAGCCTCGAGTTGCTCTTCCGAGCCACGAAGATGAGCCATCAGAGAGGCACTTCGTTCACTGGCATAATTTTCGAGCCGATCGCTGAGCGCAACCGGCAGGCTGAAGTCCTCGACGAGAGCCGAAAGGGACAGGCCCCGCTCGGCCGCCGTGCCGAGAACGGCAAGTGCCGGCAGGAAGCTGTCCCGCGTTGGCAGCGCCTTGATCACCTTGTCGCCGATGGAGAAATCCGATCCCAGCATCAAGCCGCCATTCGCCTCGAAGCCAAGCACGCCGGCTTTTGCCGCCGCCAGCGCCTCTTCCATGGCCGCGATGACGAAGGGAGAGCCAACGCGAGTCCGTCTAACGTCGAATCCCCCATCTTTTTCGAGACCGGAATTGGAAGTGACCGGGGTCGCGACAACAGATGCGCCGAGAAACCGCGCGGTGATCAGCCCGAGCAGGTCGCCGCGGAGCGGCACACCGTGTTCGTCGGCCACCAGCGGCCGGTCGCCGTCTCCATCGGTGGAAAGCACGGCATCGAGCGCCAGCTCGTCCGTCCAGCGGGCGAGCTGGGTCACGGTATCGGGCGACACCGCCTCCGTATCAACCGGGATGAACTGGTCGGAGCGGCCCAGCGGAAACACGGTGGCGCCGTGCTCTTCGAAGATGGTCACCAGCATGTCCCGGGCGACGGAGCTGTGCTGGTAGATGCCGATTTTTTTGCCCTTGAGCGCATCCGGCGGAAGGATGCCGAGGTTGCGATCGACGAACAGCTTGGTCGCCTCCGCTTCATGGTCTTGCCCGACGCCAGTCTCGACGCGGTTGGCTTCCGGATCGGCGGCGAGTTCGGCAGCGAAGTGCGTTATCGCCTCCTCATCCGCCTTGTTGACCTCCCCGTCGGGCCGATAGAACTTGATCCCGTTGCGATCCGCCGGGATATGCGAGCCGGTCACCATGATGCCGGCAGCACCAATCGATGCACCGTAAAGTGCAAGTGCCGGTGTAGGGATGGTGCCGCAGTCGATTGGCTCCAGTCCGGCGCGCTTCAGGGCAGCCATGATTGTCGATGCGATTTCGGGGCTGGAAGGGCGAAAGTCCCGGCCGATCACGACGGGCGATCCGGACTGGAGGCGGCCGCTGGCCAGCATGTGTCGCGCGAATGCCGTGGCATAGAGCGCGGATACGGAGCCAACCAGATCCGTGGACAATCCCCTCAGACCGCTCGTTCCGAACTTTACCGACATGCATGCCTCCTCAGCGTTTTCAAACAGAATGCCTTATATGGGCCGGCGGTCCTCTGGCATCAAGCGGAAGCAGAGTGCGCATTCTTCGTATGTCTGGGGAGTGCCACAAGGCAGAAATGTAAAGAGCCTGGCGCGGGAGGAGGATGCGCCAGGCTCTTAAACTTGATCGGCAATTGGGAGGAGGAGGAGTATTGCCGATCCTACCGAGCGGCACTGGGAGGAGGAGTGCGCCGCTTCGATGGTTTTGTTATATTCAAATCACTTTCGCCTGCCAATGATCGTTGTTGCAACGCAGCAGTGCGTTAAATGCATGGCTGGTGAAAGTCATCAATTCTGCGATCGTCGTTTGCCCGCGATGACTGCTTTCGTCTCTTTCTCTTTAAGCCGAAGCGATGCAAACGAACGTTCGCATGCCTAGTCTTTCATCATTCAAACTCTGTGCACACGATATTTGCATGCGCTGGTCACAGAGCAGCGATCCTGATGGCAATCCCGAGAGCGTGGCGCTCAGCGGGATGGTACGGTCCAGGGCTTTCGGTTATAGCGGGCAGAACCGACCAATGACGTCTGGAGGCTGAAATGACGACGATTCGCTATCACGTGGGGGACATTTCAGGAGACGATGCCGCCCGCTACACCGACGCGATCGCGATCGATACGGAGACCCTGGGCCTGGTGCCGCGTCGCGACCGTCTCTGTGTCGTGCAACTGTCCTCCGGCGATGGCACGGCGGACGTGATCAAGATTGCAGCCGGCCAGACGGCCGCGCCGAACCTCGTTGCGATGCTGGCGGATCCGGCCCGCGAGAAGATCTTCCATTATGGACGCTTTGACATCGCCGTCCTGTTTCAGACCTTTGGCGTCACGACCGAGACGGTCTTCTGCACCAAGATCGCCTCGCGGCTTGCCCGCACCTATACGGATCGTCACGGGCTCAAGGACAATCTGAAGGAAATGCTTGAGATCGATATCTCCAAGGCGCAGCAATCCTCCGACTGGGCGGCAGAGACCCTGAGCCAAGCCCAGCTCGAATATGCTGCATCAGATGTGCTGCATCTGCATGCCCTGCGCGACAAGCTCACGCACCGATTGCTGCGCGACGGGCGCATGGAGCATGCCAAGGCGTGCTTCGCATTCCTGCCGACGCGCGCCAAGCTCGACCTCCTGGGCTGGGAAGAGACCGATATTTTCGCCCACAGCTGATATTTCACACCCGGGCTTTCGCTCGCTATGCCTTGCATGGAAACGCGAGCGTCGCCGAGTTGCCGCGACCTGAGCCATCGTGTTCTCTTCTTCCGTGCGCCCGGTGTCCAGGGGCCTGACGGTTCTGTTCGGATGGCAAAAAAAGGATGCGGAAGGCCTGACGCCTGCGACTAGAGCTTCTTGTGGATGAGAACTGAGGAAAATCCGAGTGCGCGCGCCAAGGTTTCGTTAACCGAGACTTCGCATGATCCTCCCGGACAAATCAGTAACGGTGCGGGCATTTCAAGTTGCGCGTTCCCATAAAGGCGTTGATCAGGCGACCATGACGGAAGCATCCAGTATCCTACTCGACTCGATATCGCGTAACCCATCCAGCTATGATTCGGACCTGATCGAAGCGACCGCCGACCTCGCAGAAACTGAAGACAGCGGCCCGCGTTATGCGCCGGCCAACTGGCTCGATGCATTTATCGTCGATGAGCGCAGCCGCTCCGACGAAGCCTTTGGCGAACGGGTTCCCGTGCCGTCGGACGAGGCGGGCCTCTATCCTCGTTTCATGCGTCTCGTCGACTGAGCTACCGGGGAAGGCTGACGGCCGTTGCCCGCGCGCGGATCTCGTCCAGGCTCGAATCCACCAGCAATTCACCGTCCTGCCAGACCGTCGCCATGAGATTGGGCCGCGCCCCGAGATCTTCCAGCGGTACCGGCATGATGTCGTGGCCGTCAGCGATTGCAGCCACGAGACCCGCCATGGCGATCCGCTCCTGCGGATTGGAGGGGCGCCGAACCACGGGGCGCCACTGCTCGTTGCCGTTCTGCACGGCGCTGGTGCGCATGGTGAAGGACAGCGTGTCCCTGTTGATCTTGTGAAGCAGGCCCGATCCCATGCCGAAAGAGATGTTCTCCGCCGAGAACCCCATGCCTTCGAGCCGGCCGAGGATCATCTGGATGTCCTGCAGGGAGACGCCGTCCGACTGGAGCACGCGCACATTGCCGTCGATGACCTTGAAGCCCTTGCCATTGAGCCGCGTGCCATAGGCATAAGCCAGCTGCGCCACGACCTGGATCGGTGTCTCGATCGGATCGCCGCTGTCGGGACGAACAACGAGCACGCCGCCTGACGCGCGCACCTTGGTCTGCAGCGTCTTGCCCCAGATCTCCGAAACCGCATTGTGGAGGTCGAAGCTGTCGGACACGACGGAATAGCCACCGAAGCTCGCAAAATTATCGATCAGATGCGAATATGCTTCGGTCTCCTGCGTCTGCCCCCAGGCGATGATCGTACCATGCTCGGCCGCCGGGATCGAACGGGCTGGCATGGACGCATTGTAGAAACGGCGAGCCTGCAGAATGGCCGGCAGCGAGTCCGAGCTGTCGAAGTGTAACAGATGTGCGGCGCCGCCAATCGCGGCCTGTTCGACACTCGATGTGCTGCGGCAGCCATAGTCGCTGATGCGGCTCGGCTGCAGACCCATGGGATCGTCTGTCGTTCTGTCGAGGAATGGCTGGATCGCCATGCGCAGGCGCCATGCCGTTGTAGCCACTGTTGACGGATACCAGACTGCCCGAAGCAGCGCCGTTTCCATATAGGATGTGAGCCAAGGCACGCGCGGATCGGTGTTCACCACCTGCATCACTGGCACGCCGCGGCGAATCGCCGAGCCTTCCGCCAGCGCTTCGATCTTCAGCGGCAGCATGCCGCCATGGGCGTTGAGAATATGCTCCCAGCCACTGCGGTCGAAAGGCTGGCCATGAGCCGAAGAGACCTCTTGCGCCTCATCGATGTCGGCACGACTGATCGGCGCAGACAGATAGTCCTTGAGGAACATCTGCAGCCCGAAGAACATCACCTCAGGACGGAACGAGTTGCCACGCGTGGTCACGAATGCACTGACGGCCCGCGTGTCCTTCGGATATTGCAGAAAGACGCCGAGCTTGTAGCTGTCGGTGTTCAAAAGAAGATTACGTGTCATGCCGGCGCTGTCCTTGGTCACTGGGGCGACAGTCTGCCGCCTCGCGCATGATGACGGTCAATCAATGCGCGAAGCTGGAGTCTCGCGTTCTGGCGCTGTCGTTAGGGTTTGATTAACCATAACAGGCGAAGATCGAGGATCGGCAGCGTTCGCGACAGGGCGGCAGTCACACCCTTGTGGCCCGTGCAGGTCCTCGATCGAGGCCTGGGTCCAGAGGCACCAGAACCGGAGAGGTTGCCCATGCTTCCTCCAGTCCTTGCGTCAGCAAATCAGGCCACGACGTCAGCCAAACAGCGTCCGGATCAGGCCCCGACGACACGGCCGACGGCGGTATTCCAAGCCATGGCGCCGGCGATAGCCGACCAGAATTCCGCGATTGCCGGACAGCTCAACATCATGCTGCTCTCCGGCCCCGAGCGGATGTCCCAGAACCTCGCGGCCTTGTCCGATATCCTGGGATCCGCGCTGAAGATCGACCGGCGGATCGGCGAGAGCGTCAACGACTATATGGGCAGGTTGATCGAAGGGATTGCGGCGCTTCCCGTTGCCGACCGGGTGAAGCTGCAGAAACTTCTTTCGCAGGCCTTTGCCGGTTTGCAGTTGCGCACATTGCTCGAGGCCATGGCGAACCCATCGGGGCCGGAGCGCGCGACCCTTGCGCTCTATCTCGAGCTCTACCGCCACAAAGACAGGGACGGCGCGACGCGCTCGGTCATCTCGTCGTATCGCGAACTGGCAGGCGAGGGGCGTTCCAATCCCCTGAGCCCCGGCCGCCCGCCACTTGCCAACGACAGTCCGAGATCCTTTGCCGAGCGGGCTCGCCCGGCCGGGAGCGCCGTTTCGCAATCACCGCTCGCGGCCTCTACGCTGCCCCCGGGCAATCCGAAGCCGGGCGAGGGCAGGCTGACATCACCAACCTCGATAAATGATTTGCGGCCGAGTTCGGCTCACCGGCAGCAAACGCCAGCCGCTCTGCCAGCGGGGGCTTCGACCCAGGGTCAGGAGCGTCGGCTCGACGCGACGGTGATCAAGTCCGTCCCCGGGTTTCCTGCAGCAAGGGGCACATCTGAAACAGCGTCGCCATTGCCGTCTGCAAGGAGTCAGCTGCCCCTTCCGGCTCCATCGGTGGATCGGGTCGGACAGCCGCATGGTTCGGCCCCGACATCGCTTTCTGGAATTGGACCTGCCGATGCCGACAGAAACCAGAGCCGCGATTCGTCCCGCCCGTCCGCCAAGCCATCACTGGCCGCAGTACCCATGCCTCCTCCGACCGGCATAGCCGGAGAGAAGCCCGCGCTCCCCCAGCCCGGCGGTTGGTTGGCCGAATTGCTGGAGACAGACTTCGTCAAGGCGCTGTTGCGGCTGAAGACCCTGCCAGCCGAGCAATTCAACGCTGCGTCGCAGGCAGCCGCGCCAAGCCGGGCAACAGCAGTGGAACCTGCAGCAACTGGTGCCGCTGCGATCCTCCCGACCGAAGAGGCTGGACAGGAAACCCGAATATCCGAGGCAGGTCAGGCCCCTCGCCCTGCTGATACCGAGCCGACCCCGACCCCATCTTCACTTGCCGAGCAGGCGGCTATCCGGTCGATCCTCGGTCGCGAAGGCGTGCCGCTGCCATTCGTCTCCTACATGATCGAAGACGAAATCGAGTGGGAGGAGGAGGAAGAGGAAGAGGAAGAGGAGGAGCGGGAGACTGAGGATCGGGGGCACCCCGAGGACGAAGAGGGGTCGGAAGGCGCAGAGGCGCCAGATGATGCCAAGGCGCCGTTGACGGCCAAGTCCGATGATCAGGATCAGCCGGCAGACGATGTGGCCACGCCAGCCCTCCCCGAGGGGCACGCCATGCCGAGCCGGGCCTTGCCGGCGCCGTCAGACACCGTCGTGCAACTTCCGCCGGAACCGGCTCACGAGCTCTATCTCCGGATGGCCGGTCTCAACTGATTCTTCGTTGCGACACAGAAAAGCCCGCCAGGATCGCTCCCGGCGGGCTCTTTTGTTCAATCAACAGCGAGGATTAGTCGTTGCTGCGGTTCTTCAGGGCTGCGCCCAGGATGTCGCCGAGCGAAGCGCCGCTGTCGGACGAACCGAACTGTGCGACGGCTTCCTTCTCTTCAGCGATCTCGAGAGCCTTGATCGACAGCATGACCTTGCGATCCTTCTTGGAGAAGTTGGTGACGCGGGCGTCTACAACCTGACCGACCGAGAAACGCTCCGGACGCTGATCGTCACGATCGCGGGCCAGGTCGTTGCGGCGGATGAAGGACGTGATGTCCTCGTGGTTGACCAGCTTCACTTCGATGCCGCCATCATTGGTACCGATGACTTCGCACGAAACGACAGCATTCTTGCGCAGGTCGCCGGAAGCGGCTGCGTCGCCGACGGCATCCTTGCCGAGCTGCTTGATGCCGAGCGAGATGCGTTCCTTCTCGACGTCGACGTCGAGAACGACAGCCTTGACCACGTCACCCTTGTTGAACTCCTCGATGACCTGTTCGCCCGGACGGTTCCAGTCGAGGTCAGAGAGGTGAACCATGCCGTCGACGTCGCCTTCGAGGCCGATGAACAGGCCGAATTCGGTCTTGTTCTTGACTTCGCCTTCGACTTCAGTGCCGGCCGGGTTGCTGAAGGCAAATGCCTGCCACGGATTCTCGAGGGTCTGCTTGAGACCGAGCGAGATACGGCGCTTCGACGGATCGACTTCGAGAACGACGACATCGACGTCCTGCGTGGTCGAAAGGATCTTGCCGGGATGAACGTTCTTCTTCGTCCAGGACATTTCCGAGATGTGGATCAGGCCTTCGATGCCCGGCTCCAGCTCGACGAATGCACCGTAATCGGTGATGTTCGTGACGGTACCGGAGATCTTCTTGCCAACCGGATACTTAACGGCAATGCCATCCCACGGATCCGACTCGAGCTGCTTCATGCCGAGCGAGATGCGGTGGGTTTCCTGGTTGATGCGGATGATCTGAACCTTGACCGACTGGCCGATGGACAGGATTTCCGAAGGATGGTTGACGCGGCGCCATGCCATGTCGGTGACGTGCAGCAGGCCGTCGATGCCGCCGAGGTCAACGAACGCACCGTAATCGGTGATGTTCTTGACGACGCCGTCAACAACCTGGCCTTCTTCGAGGTTCTGAACGATTTCAGAACGCTGCTCGGCACGCGACTCTTCGAGAACCGTACGACGCGATACGACGATGTTGCCGCGACGCTTGTCCATCTTGAGGATTTCGAAGGGCTGCGGGTTGTGCATCAGCGGGGTCACGTCGCGGATCGGACGGATGTCGACCTGGCTACGCGGAAGGAAGGCAACGGCGCCGTCGAGGTCAACCGTAAAGCCGCCCTTGACCTGGTTGAAGATGACGCCTTCAACGCGCTCACCAGCTTCGAACTTGGCTTCGAGCTTGATCCAGCTTTCTTCGCGACGAGCCTTTTCGCGCGACAGAACAGCTTCGCCGAGAGCGTTTTCGATACGCTCGACGTAAACTTCAACTTCGTCGCCGACCTTGAGCGTGCCGTCCTTGGCGCGAGCACCGAATTCCTTCAGTGCGATGCGGCCTTCGACCTTGAGGCCGACGTCAACAATGGCGACGTCCTTCTCAATGCCGGTGATGATGCCCTTGGCAACATAGCCTTCGGCCAGATCGGTCTTGGCAAAGGATTCCTCGAGGAGGGCAGCAAAGTCCTCACGCGACGGGGTAGAAACAGACATGAAATCTCCTAGTCGCATCCCACTGGATGCGTGAGCGCCGGGGGTTGGTGTTGATCTTGGCCGGCATCCGATCCGCTCTCATCTGGAGAGCAATCCGGCGCGGGGACTGGGTGTCGGCCTTGAGGCTCCGGCTTGGCCGGATCCTGGTCACTTCATTTCGTCAGGGCAGCGTCGATGATCATCTTCGCCGCCAAGAATGCGGCCTCTATACTCATTTCGGAAGTATCTAGCAAGTGCGCGTCATCAGCTGGTTTCAAAGGGCTGTCGGCCCGTCCCATGTCCCGCGCGTCCCGCGTCTTCACATCGGCGAAAATCGCCTCGAAATCCGCAGCGCTGCCCTTGGCGATGATTTCGTCATATCGCCGCCTCGCGCGCACTTCCGGCGAGGCGGTGACATAGAGCTTCACGGGTGCCTCCGGGCAGACCACGGTGCCGATGTCGCGCCCATCCAGCACCGTGCCCGGTATGCGCTTCGAAAATGCGCGCTGAGCCTCGACCAGCGCTCGGCGTACGGCGGGCATTACCGCAATCTTCGAGGCCGCTTCGCCGATTTCGTGTGCCGAAAGGACGTCGCGATCGAGCCCGGCAAGCTCCACGGCAAGTGCCATTCGTTCGGCAACCGCTTCATCATCGAGCGGAAGGCCGGCGTCCAGAAGCGCCTTGGCTGTCGCGCGATAGGTGAGGCCGGTGTCGAGATGATGGAAGCTGTAGGTTTCCGCGATCCGGCGCGACAGCGTCCCCTTGCCGGCGGCAGCCGGTCCATCTATGGCGATGATCATTCGACCCTCTTTGTCTCTGTCTCTCATGCCATCGCTGATACAAATCTTGGCAGCCCTTGCCAAGCGAAGCATGCGAACCCACGGTTGCCAAAATTCATGCGCAGATAGCCTTTGACAGGACGGGCATCAGCGATTAAGGGGACCGACTACAGTTTGGCCGGC
This sequence comes from Peteryoungia algae, assembly GCF_030369675.1. Classification (NCBI taxonomy): domain Bacteria; kingdom Pseudomonadati; phylum Pseudomonadota; class Alphaproteobacteria; order Hyphomicrobiales; family Rhizobiaceae; genus Peteryoungia; species Peteryoungia algae. Next base: position 3,381,322 of record NZ_CP128477.1, read on the forward strand.
CTCGCGCCGGGCGCTTGGCGCATGCCCTTAATCTTCACGACTTCATGAGGCTTTGACAGTGGCGAAGGCAGAACTTGGAACGAAACGCACTTGCCCCGACACCGGCAAGAAATTCTACGACCTGAACAAGGACCCGATCGTGTCGCCGTACACGGGCAAGTCCTGGCCGCTTTCCTATTTCGAGGAAACCTCGGTCGCAGCCATCATGGAGAAGGCTGAGGAAGAGGAAGTTGCCGAAGTCGATACCGAAAACACGGATGTCGAGCTGGTGTCCCACGATGACGCCGACGATTCCTCGGGTGACGACATCCCGGACATCGGCGACGATGACGACGTCGAAATCGACGGCGATGACGACGACACCTTCCTCGAGGCCGATGAAGACGATGACGACGATGACGTGACCGGCTTGATCGGGGTCAACGGCGACGACGACGAAGCCTGATATTTCAAGCATTTCGAGCCCGGGTCCAAAAAAATGCCCGGGCTTTCATTTTTCGGCTTGCCATCTCCGACTACCGGAAGTATCAAGCCGCCACCCCGACGGAAGCGGTGCTTTCCAAAGGGTTCCCGGAGCCGGAATAAACCCGGTACCCTGATGGGGCTATAGCTCAGCTGGGAGAGCGCTTGCATGGCATGCAAGAGGTCAGCGGTTCGATCCCGCTTAGCTCCACCAAATTTTTTCCAGACAACTTTCTACGGACGACAGCGCCCAGACGGGCGCATTCCCATAGTGCCGTATGCCGTGCGCTCAGTCCCTCACCGCTGAAACAAATCCACCCGTTCGCCGCTCTTGGAGAGATCGATCTGGAACCAGTCGATGATCTTGGCGACGTCGAGCTTCACTTCGCCATCGCGCAGCTTGAGGTGCAGCTTGTCCTCGCGAACTTCAACGGGAGTGCCGATATAGAGGCGATCATTGCCAGATTCGTCCACGGTATCGACGGCAAATCGCATGGGTGTGCTCCCGAAAAATTCAGCATTCAAATGATGACAGTGGGTCGAGGGTCTAGTAACGCCTCCTTGAGCGAAGCTGGTCTCCCGACAGAAAGAGGGCAGCACGGTGAAAGAGGCCCGATGCCGGGCAGGGAGAATGCGCAGTGTTCGTCGTGTCCAAGCTTTTCTGGAACCTCGTCCAGCCCCTGTCCCTGGTCTTCGTCTTTGCTGGCCTGGCCCTGGTGATGATCTGGATGCGGTGGGTTCGCTTGGCGGCGGCCGCGCTGTCCTTGTCCTTGATCGTGCTTTTCCTCACCCTCTACACGACATTGGGTTCGCTCCTGCTGCAGACCCTCGAAGCCCGCTTTCCAAGGCCGGCCGCCGATCCCCGGGAGCTCTCCTGCATGATCGTGCTGGGTGGCGCCTTCGAGACGGAGGTGACCACGACACGCGGCGGCATGGACCTCAATCAGGCAGCTGACCGATTCGTCGAGGCGCTGCGGCTGGCGATCCGATATCCGCAGGCGCGGATCCTCGTCTCGGGCGGTGACGGCTCCCTGAGCGGCGCCTTTGAGGGCGATGCCGCTGCCTCGGTCCGGTTTTTCGAGGCCTTTGGAATTTCTCGCGACAGGCTGATCGCCGAGACCACGTCGAAAAACACCGACGAAAATGCCCAAAACAGCCGCGAGCTCCTGGCCTCCAGCGGTCTGCGACAATGCCTGCTCATCACCTCCGCCTTCCACATGCCGCGCTCTGTCGGCCTGTTCCGCAAGGCGGGCGTCGAGGTGACGCCCTGGCCTGTCGATTATCGCACCGCCGGCAACGTCTCTTTCGCGCTCGACTTCACCCAGCCGAGCCTCAATGCGCAGCAGATGTCGACGGCGTTGCGGGAATGGGTGGGCTTGCTCGCCTATCGCATGCTCGGTCGGATCGACGCCGTCTACCCGGCGCCGTAAACACGGCTATTTCTTCGAGATTGTCAGGAATTTGGTCCCGCGCACGCGAACGGTCATCTCACAGGGCTGCTCGCCCTCCGCGCGTTCGCAATAGCGGGGATGCATCTTCAGTACGAAGACCATGTTGCCGAAGCGTTTGATGAAATCATAGGTGTACATCTGCGCCGTGGCGATCATGAAATAGCCGCCCTCTTTCACCTGCAGATAAAAGTTGAACGGGCAGCCCTCGGCCGAACAATCAGGGCCGCGCACTCCGTCGCAGACGATCTCGCTGCTATTGGTGACCGCGTCCTTGATGCCGTCATTGTTGATGTCGATGCGGTCGATGAAGCGGCCGCCATATTGCACCACCTTGCATCGCTTGGCGTAGTGATTCTTCTCGTAAATCTCGGGATCGGTCAGCAATTCCTGCTGAGCGACGACAGGCCCGGCGAAAAGGCCGGCCACGACGACGAGGAGAAGGAAACGGGAGAGGAAGGTCACGGTCTGGACTCCGGAGCGCAATCTGTGCTGAACGATGGGGAAGTCTAGCGCCTGCGTCTTGCCTCACCCTTAACGGCGTGATCCAAATCTGGCCCCGACTGAAGGCTCCAGCAAGGAAATCATCCATGTCGTTCCTGTCTTATCTCGATTATGCCGGGATCGCCCTGTTTGCGGCCACTGGCGCTCTCGCCGCGTCGCGCAAGCAGCTCGACATGATCGGCTTCCTGTTCTTCGCCGTGGTGACGGGGCTCGGAGGCGGCACGGTCCGCGACATCGTGCTGGGGCGTGTCCCGGTCTACTGGGTGCTCAATCCTGACTATATCTTGATCTGCTGTGCGATCGGCGTGCTCGTCTTCTTCACCGCCCACATGGTCGAATCGCGTTACCGCCTGCTGATCTGGCTCGATGCGATCGGGCTCTCGGCCTATTGCGTGATGGGCGCGGCGAAGGGTCTGGCCGCGACCGGCTCCCCGACGATCGCGATCGTGACGGGTACATTGACGGCAAGCCTTGGCGGTGTCCTGCGTGATCTTCTGGCGAACGAGCCATCGGTGTTGCTCAGGCCGGAGATCTACATCACGGCGGCTCTGGTGGGCGCAGCCGTGTTCACGGGAGCCAACGAATTTGGAATGCCGCTCTATGCAGCGTCGGTCATTGGCGCTTTGGCGGCCTTTGTTATTCGCGGAGGAGCGCTGTACTTCGGTTGGACTTTCCCGACCTACAAGCACAAGCCCGGCCGGCATCCCGATGAGGTAATGTGAGGTGAAGGGCGCGGGTCGGAAAACTCAGCCCTGCTTGGGCCTCAGCCGGATGACAACGTCGACATGAGCGATTTCCATGCCTTCCGGGGCCGGCGGCAAGTTGTCGATGCTGATATTGTTGACCGGGATGTCCAGCACCCTGTTTTCGCCTTCGACGAAAAAGTGATGATGGTCCGAGACATTGGTGTCGAAATAGGTTTTTGAGCTCTCGACGGCCAAGACCCGGATGAGGCCGGCTTCGGTGAACTGGTGCAGCGTATTGTAGACCGTTGCCAGAGAGACCGGAAAATCGGCGGCGAGCGCCTCGTCATGCAACTCTTCGACCGTGAGATGGCGATCGCCCTTGGCAAACAGAAGTCCGGCCAAGGCAATGCGCTGTTTCGTCGGGCGAAGGCCCGAGCGACGCAGTTTCAGTTCGATGCCTGTTTGGCAGCTTGCCATCGTCAAGGACGCACTCCAGTCTCATTGCGGCACGAATTAGTGTACGCAAGTGTCGATATAGCTGCAAAATCAGGGTGTTTCAATAGTTCCGCCGCGCTTCGAGCCTGCACATGCTGAAGTTCGGCGGTTTTTTGGACCATCCGCACTGGTGATGGTCTTTTCCTTCCTGTATGCGACCATGATATGAGAATGGGGCGCCCAATGTCCCGGGACAGCGGTGCAGGGCCTGCAGGGCTTCAATTTGCCTTCGTCTTGCTCTATTGGGTCCCGGACATGTGAAGCAGAGGGGGGAAGAAGAAGAACAATGGTTACGAGACAGTCCAGCTACAATTACGATGAAATCCTCGCCTGCGGCCGCGGTGAACTGTTCGGCCCCGGCAATGCGCAGCTTCCCCTTCCGCCCATGCTGATGGTGCATCGGATCACCGATATCTCGGAAACCGGCGGTGCCTTCGACAAGGGTTACCTCCGCGCGGAATATGACGTGCGCCCCGACGACTGGTATTTCCCCTGCCATTTCCAGGGCAATCCGATCATGCCTGGTTGCCTCGGTCTCGACGGCATGTGGCAGCTGACGGGTTTCTTCCTCGGCTGGCTGGGTGAGCCCGGCCGCGGCATGGCGCTGTCGACAGGCGAAGTGAAGTTCAAGGGCATGATACGCCCCGAGACCAAGCTTCTCGAATATGGCATCGACTTCAAGCGCGTCATGCGCGGTCGCCTCGTACTTGGTACGGCCGACGGCTGGTTGAAGGCCGATGGAGAGACTATCTATCAGGCAACCGACCTCCGCGTTGGTCTGTCGAAGGACAAGGCGGCCTGATCCGGCCTTGTCCGTACCTTGAGTTCATGAAGAAGGTCTGAGAGATGAGACGGGTTGTAATATCGGGTCTGGGCATCGTGTCCTCCATCGGTGCCGATGCCGCCGAAGTCACCGCATCCTTGCGCGACGCCAAATCGGGCATCACCTTTTCTCCCGATTTCGCCGAGAATGGTTTCCGTTGCCAGGTCTGGGGCAAGCCGACGCTGGATCCAACCGAACTGGTCGATCGCCGCGCAATGCGCTTCCTGTCGCAGGGCGGCGCCTGGAATCATGTCGCGATGAAACAGGCGATCGCCGATGCCGGCCTCGAAGAGGCCGACTATGCGCAAAATGAGCGCGTCGGTATCATCATGGGCTCCGGTGGCCCGTCGACGAAGCAGATCGTCGAAGCCGCGGATATCGTCCGCCAGAACAAGAGCCCCAAGCGCATCGGCCCCTTTGCCGTACCGAAGGCCATGTCGTCGACCGCGTCTGCAACGCTTGCCACCTGGTTCAAGCTGCACGGCGTCAACTACTCGATCTCGTCTGCCTGCTCGACCTCGGCCCATTGCATCGGCAATGCCTACGAGATGATCCAGTGGGGCAAGCAGGACATGGTTTTTGCCGGCGGCCACGAGGATCTCGACTGGTCCATGTCGAGCCTGTTCGACGCCATGGGCGCCATGTCGTCAAAATACAACGACACGCCCTCGACTGCTTCCCGGGCCTACGATGTCTCGCGTGACGGCTTCGTCATCGCCGGCGGTGCCGGCGTCCTGGTTCTGGAAGAGCTTGAGCATGCCAAGGCTCGCGGCGCCAAGATCTACGCCGAAATCACCGGCTATGGCGCGACGTCTGACGGTTACGACATGGTCGCTCCCTCGGGCGAAGGCGCGATGCGCTGCATGCGCCAGGCGCTCTCGACGGTGACCGGCGAAGTCGACTACATCAACACCCACGGCACGTCGACGCCGGTGGGCGACAGCAAGGAGATCGGCGCGATCCGCGAAGTCTTCGGTGACAAGATCCCGCATATCCAGTCGACCAAGTCTCTGACGGGTCACTCGCTGGGTGCCGCCGGCGTCCAGGAATCGATCTATGGCCTCTTGATGATGCAGGAAAAGTTCATCGGCGAGAGCGCCCACATTACCGAACTCGACCCTGAATTCGAAGGGGTGCCAATCGTGCGCAAGCGCATCGACAATGCGAAGATCGATACGGTGCTGTCCAATTCCTTCGGCTTTGGCGGCACCAATGCGACGCTGGTCTTCCAGCGTCACAACGGCTGATCCTGACAGCTGGCACATAAAAAAAGCCTGGCGCGTTGCCGCGCCAGGCATTCATCCGAAGTGGTCCGCCAGCCGTGGGAGCACGGCTTACTTCGGTTGATGCGGATTGGTGTGATCTATGACGCCCATCAGCATGGCGATGCTGACTGCATGCATGAGATTGCTTGCTTCGAGCTTTTCCCGAGCGCCGGTGAGCGCCTCGTTTACTTCATCACTCGATAGTGCGAGCACATTGGCTGCTTCGTCCGCGCGCATGCCCTCGGCCACGAGCTGCAGGCAGCGGATTTCGCGGGCTGATAAGACGGCAAAGGCGGGATGTCGCCCGATCGCCCGTTTGGTATCGGTATTCATAATTGCAATTACCGCCATGGAGAATACGCGACCTGATGATCACATCAGGTCGTCAGACGGCGCGAATACCATTATAACTGGAACCGTGTCGTTGACACTGCACGCCAAGTATTTATCCGCACGCGCTAAATAAGCGGAGCCGGCTGCATGGAGCGTCTCGTGGAGCATATTAGGGCCGCTCAGCCGCCACTTGTCAAGCTGGGCTGCGCTCAGGCGGATTTGCGCTCGCGCACTTCTGTCGGCGTCGAGCCGAACCAGCGCGTCACCGATCGAGTAAAGGCGCTGGGAGCCGAATAGCCCAGGCGATAGCAGATTTCCGAAATCGGAAGTTCGCTCTCCGTCAGCAGGCTGAAGCTGACGTCTTTCCTGATCTGGTCCCGCAAGTCGTTGAGACTGGTTCCCTGGGCGGCAAGCCGTCTCTGGAATGTCCTCCCGGAGAGGCCGAAATAGGGTGCGATTTCGGAGAGGGGATAGTCGTCGTCGGAGACATGAAGCAGGAGATAGCGGCGCACCTGTTCCAGGAAATCCGCTCCCTTCTCCGGCAAGGCTGGTCTCAGGCTGCGGCATTGGAGGTCCATGAGCTCGAAGAGGCGCCGGTCGCCCGTGGAGTTGTGCGCCTCCAGAAAGCTCAAGGGAAAGTGAATGCAGTTCATGCCCGCCGCAAAGCTCACGCGGCGTGACAGCAACTGGCGGAAAAGCTGCGGATTGCGCGGGTGCGGCCGTTCGAGCTCGATCTCTATGCCATCGCTGTTGGCGAGTTCCTTTGCGCGCTGCATGACGAGACCAACCGACATGTCGACATACTGGTCGCGCTTTACGATAACTGGCGCAAAGGTCCAGGCCAGATGCGCCCCGCGTTCGTCGAGCGAGAGCCGGCAATAGCTGGTATGGGTGACATATTGAATGTGGTCGTCCAGGAAGCGAACGAAGTCCAGCCCGGTAGGCGCTGCCATGAGGCCGTAACCGAAAGGCCCGGTGGACCCCGCTTCATAGTCCTTGATGCTCGTGAGCCCGAAAGCCTCGTCATCGGCCAGCAAGGCACAGGCCTCCAGGAGCCGGCAGAGGCGGTCGAGGCTGATCCGGGCAGTCAGGCTCTGAAATGTCTCGGGATCGATCTCCAGAGCTCTGCAGATCGGCTCGACGTCTATTCCATAGGACTTGGCATGCACGACCACCGCCGAAGCAAGGCCGGCCACGGTGGTCAATTCATCGGTGAGGTTCCGAGAAGGCATGAAGACCGCTGGCGCCAGAAGTGAAAGCTACTGGCGTCAGATGCTAAGCGAGGACAGGCACAGAGTCGAGTGCCACATGGTCTATGTCCGATCGTGGCTGATCACAAAGGCGTCTGCTCAGCGTTTGGCCCAAAGCACCTTGAAGCGGGCATTGCGGCAGACTTCGCCATGCTGCTTGAAATGCGCCCCGAGGATTGGCTCGTAGGGCAGGCCGCGGTTCGCCACCATCAGCAATTCGCCACCGCCGCGAAGTGCTTCTGCGGCTGCCTTGATCATGGCCGCACCGATCGACGGTTCGGCGGCATGCCCCTCGTGGAAGGGTGGGTTCATGATGACGAGGTCGTATTTCTCTTTCGCCGGTTCGTTGGCCAGATCCTGCCAGAAGAAACGCGTCGTCAGGGTCGGGCAGTTCTTCGCCAGGTTGCGCTTGGCATGTTCCAGCGCTTCGTGGCTCGCCTCGAACAGGTCGATACGGTTGGTGCGGGGGGCAGCATCTGCCAGCATCACCGAAAGATAGCCCCAGCCGGCGCCGAAATCAGCGGCATTGCCGTTGAAGTCTGCCGGCAGACGGGTCGCCAGCAATTCGGACCCTTCATCCGCATGGGCATGGGAAAAGAGCCCCGACCGGGTCTCGAAACGGCCATCGACCGTGACCGTCTTGGCGGCCAATGTCGAAACGAGTGCCGATGTATCCTCGGGCACGGTGAACCAGGCGACCACACCGTGATATTTCGGCATGGAATCGGGCGAAAGACCCAGGCGATCGAGCTGCTTGCGAAGCGGCAGGATCCCGTCTTCCTTGGCGCCAGCGACCAGCACGGTGCCGCCGGGCTTGACGCGCTTCAGCGCCTCGGCAACGCGATCTTCGTTGACGCCCTTGTGTTTGCCGCACAGTACCAGCGCGCCATCGTAATCATTGCCCTCGACAGCCGGCAGTGGCCTGAGATGGCTCGCCTCGAGGCGGCGGAATTCGGGGCGGAAATCCTGAACGGCCGTGAGTTCGGCCGCAAAACCTTCGGGCTTGGCAAACCCTGCTTCAGCGCCCAGGAAAAGCCAGCGGCTTTCCGCAGCCGGCAGGGCGACAGCCTCGGTAACGAAGGGATGGAACAGGGTCTTCAGGCTTTCGCGGCTCATGGCTCGGTCTTCTCTCTCGGCGAACAAAAAAGGCGCGGAATTTCTCCCGCGCCTCGGATCGGGAACGACGTCCGCTTATTCAGCGGCTTCGCCATCCTTCTTATCGGCAGCGACTTCCTTGCCGGTCGTCTGGTCGACGGCCTTCATGGACAGGCGAACCTTGCCGCGCTCGTCGAAGCCCATCAGCTTGACCCAGACCTTGTCGCCTTCCTTGACGACGTCGGAGGTCTTGGCAACGCGCTCGGAAGCGAGCTGCGAGATGTGCACCAGGCCGTCACGCGAACCGAAGAAGTTGACGAAGGCGCCGAAGTCGGCGGTCTTCACAACCGTACCTTCGTAGACCACGCCGACTTCCGGCTCGGCCACGATCGAATGGATCCACTTGCGGGCAGCTTCGATTTCCTTGCCGGAGGCAGAGGCGATCTTCACGGTGCCGTCGTCTTCGATGTTGATCTTGGCGCCGGTCTTTTCGACGATTTCGCGGATGACCTTGCCGCCCGAACCGATGACTTCACGGATCTTGTCGACCGGGATGTTCATCACTTCGATGCGCGGGGCGAACTCGCCGAGCTGGCCACGGCTTTCCGAAAGGGCATTGGCCATCTCGTTGAGGATGTGCTTGCGGCCACCCTGAGCCTGGCCGAGCGCGACCTTCATGATCTCTTCGGTGATACCAGCGATCTTGATGTCCATCTGCAGCGAGGTGATGCCGTCGGCAGTACCCGCTACCTTGAAGTCCATGTCGCCGAGGTGGTCTTCGTCGCCGAGAATGTCGGAGAGAACCGCAAAGCGCTCGCCTTCGAGGATGAGGCCCATGGCAATACCGGCAACCGGCTTTGCCAGCGGAACGCCGGCGTCCATCAGAGCCAGCGACGTGCCGCAAACGGTTGCCATCGAGGACGAGCCGTTCGACTCGGTGATCTCGGAGACGACGCGCAGCGTGTACGGGAACTGTTCTGCAGACGGCAGCATCGGACGGATGGCGCGCCATGCGAGCTTGCCGTGGCCGATTTCGCGACGGCCCGGCGAACCCATGCGACCTGTTTCACCGACCGAGTAGGGCGGGAAGTTGTAATGCAGCAGGAAGCGTTCCTTGTACATGCCGGTCAGGCTGTCGACATACTGTTCGTCTTCGCCGGTGCCGAGCGTGGCGACAACGATCGCCTGGGTCTCGCCACGGGTGAACAGAGCCGAACCATGCGTGCGCGGCAGGATGCCGACTTCAGACACGATCGCACGAACGGTCGACAGGTCGCGGCCGTCGATACGGCTCTTGGTGTCGAGGATGTTCCAGCGAACGATCTTCGCCTGCAGGTGCTTGAAGACGGCGCCGATCACTTCATTCGGGTACTTCGGCTCTTCGCCTTCCGGGAAGAAGTGTGCCTTCACCTTTGCCTTGACGGCGTCGACGGCGGCGTAGCGATCAGCCTTCTGGGTAATCTTGTAGGCAGCGCGAAGTTCGGTCTCGGCGATCGAGAGCATTTCGGCTTCGAGAGCGGAATGATCTTCCGGTTCGAATTCGCGCGGCTCCTTGGCAGCCACTTCAGCGAGCTTGATGATCGCGTCGATGACCGGCTGGAAGCCCTTGTGGCCGAACATGACGGCGCCGAGCATGATGTCTTCGTTCAGTTCCTTGGCTTCCGACTCGACCATCAGGACGGCGTCCTGGGTGCCGGCAACGACGAGGTCGAGGGTCGACTCGTCCATCTCGTCGAGATGCGGGTTCAGAACATATTCGCCGTTGATGTAGCCAACGCGTGCGCCGCCGACGGGGCCCATGAACGGAACGCCGGAGAGCGTGAGGGCCGCCGAAGCGGCAACCATGGCCAATACGTCCGGATCGTTTTCGAGGTCATGCTGGACGACGGTGACGACGACCTGGGTTTCGTTCTTGTAGCCTTCCGGGAAGAGGGGGCGGATCGGACGGTCGATCAGGCGGGAAACCAGCGTTTCCTTTTCCGAAGGACGACCTTCGCGCTTGAAATAGCCACCCGGGATCTTGCCGGCGGCATAGGTCTTTTCTTGGTAGTTGACAGTGAGCGGGAAGAAGTCCTGGCCCGGCTTTGCCGACTTGGCCGAAACCACGGTGGCGAGAACGACGGTTTCACCATAGGTGGCGAGAACGGCGCCGTCGGCCTGGCGGGCAATCTTGCCCGTTTCCAGCTTCAGCGGACGGCCTGCCCACTCGATTTCAACGCTGTGAACATCAAACATATCTTGTCCTTCATATGCAGGTCCGGGCCGCCGTAATCCGGGGGCTCGCAGGGTCTGCAATGTGCTGACGCAATCACGGGCAAGACAGTGGGAGGCTTCAGATCCGGCGGGTGATCCCCGCAAATTCGCCCTGTGGCGCGGAAGCATCCAACAATCCTGCCCCATGACAGGTCATCGGTTGGTGTCGACATGACCGGCCCATCCGGTCTGTCATTCGTCCCGGGCAAATCCATGCGCGAGACGGGGTGCGGGTCCTTTGGCCTGACCCGGAAAGGCAACCGGCGGATCTTCGCTAGCGAAGACCCGCCGGGAACTTGTTAGCGGCGGATGCCGAGGCTCGTGATCAGCTTCGTGTAACGGCCTTCGTCCTTCTTCTTCACGTAGTCGAGAAGTGAACGGCGGCTCGAAACCATGGTCAGAAGGCCACGACGCGAGTGGTTGTCCTTCTTGTGACCCTTGAAGTGTTCGGTCAGGTTGTTGATCCGTTCGGTCAGGATCGCAACCTGGACTTCCGGCGAACCGGTGTCGCCTTCGTTGATCGCGTATTCCTTGATGAGCTCAGCCTTGCGCTCTGCAGTGATCGACATCGTAAATCCTTTCTGGATTATAAGAGACAGGGACGCCAAAGGCCGGGATGTCGTCCAGCATTGGCCGTGAATGCAGGCACCCGAAGGGCCAGCTGCCGCCGCCTATACTCTATTCCCTGATGAAAGGAAAGAGCAGGCGGCAGGAAGGGTTCAGGCGAAGACTCGCCGTGGATGGAATTCACCGCCAGCGATCTCGCCGATCGCGATCAGCTTGCCGCCGGCAAGTGCGACGGCCTCCGGTTCGGCGACGGGCGCATCACGCCCGCGCAGGATGATCGGGTTGCCCATCCGCAGGCGATGCGCCTGGTCATCGGTGATCCGAAGCTGCGGCAAGGCCGACAGCGCCTCGGCCGTATCCCCGAGGAAGGCGTCGAGAGCAGCCAGACGCTCATCGCGGTCTTCAATGCCTTCGAGCGCCACGAGCTCTGCGAGCGGCACCATCATCTCTTCTGCGAACGGGGCGACAAAGGTACGGCGGAGCGAGGAGATGTGCCCGTAGCAGCCGAGATCGCGACCGAAGTCCCGGGCCAGCGAGCGTACATAGGTTCCCTTGCCGCATTCCACCTCGAAATGCGCCTTGTCGGTTTCGCAATTGAGCAGTGTCAGGCGATGAACCTCGACTTCGCGCGAGGGGATCTCGACCGTCTCGCCATCGCGGGCGAGGTCATAGGCGCGCTCGCCAGCGATCTTGATCGCCGAAAATTGCGGCGGGATCTGATTGATCGTGCCGGTATAGTTCGGCAGCAGGGCGCGTATGGCGTCTTCGCTCGGGCGCTGGTCCGAGGTGTGTGTGGCCTCGCCTTCCAGATCGTCCGTCGAGCGCTCCTCGCCCCAGGTGACCGTGAATTCGTAGATCTTGCGCCCATCCATCACGTAGGGAACGGTCTTTGTCGCATCACCGAGCGCGATCGGCAGCATGCCGGAAGCGAGAGGGTCGAGCGTGCCGGCATGACCGGCCTTCTGGGCATTGAACAGCCACTTGATCTTGCCGACTGCCTCGGTCGAGCCGAAATCGACCGGCTTGTCGAGGATGAGCCAGCCCGAGATCGGGCGGCCCTTGGGCTTTCTGGGTTTTGACATCTAGGTCTTTTCTCAGTCTTTGTCTTCGTCGGTACCGAGGTCGCGCTGGACCTCCGGCGAGCGCAGCAGCGCATCGATCTTCTGGTAGTTGTCGAAGCTGGTGTCGTCGCGGAAGCGTACTTCCGGCATGTATTTCATCTGCCGCAGCTGGCCGCCGATGCGTCCGCGAATGAATTTCGCATGTTTGTTCAAGGCTGCGATCACCGCGTCATGGTCGGAAACGCCGAGTGGCGCCACATAGGCGGTTGCCATCTTCAGATCGGGCGACATGCGGACTTCCGAAACCGAAATCACGGTTTTTTCGATGAGGTCGTCATTGACCTCTCCGCGCTGAAGCACCTGGGTTATGGCGGCGCGCACCTGCTCGCCGACGCGCAGCATGCGCTGCGAAGGTGCCGATGAGGTTGGTTTTGTCATGGTTCAGTCGCCTTTCGCACGAGGCATCCGGAGCTTTCGCCGCGCGCATCATGCTGTGAATTGTCGTTCATCCGACGATGCGCCGGAGCTCATGATCCCCATAAACAGCGAGCGCCGGAAGATCCGGCGCCCGAAGGGGTCGTGGTTCGAAACGCCTGAAATCAGAGCGTACGCGTGATGTGTTCCACGCGGAAGCACTCGATCGTGTCGCCGGCGCGGATGTCTTCGTAGTTCTCGAAGGCCATACCGCATTCCTGACCCATCGGCACATCGGCGACTTCGTCCTTGAAGCGCTTGAGCGTCTTGAGTTTGCCTTCGTGGATGACGACGTTGTCGCGCACCAGGCGCACGCCGGCACCACGTTCGACCTTGCCTTCGACGACGCGGCAACCCGCGACCTTGCCGACCTTCGTGATGTTGAACACCTCGAGGATCTCGGCATTGCCGAGGAAGGTTTCGCGACGCTCCGGAGAGAGCAGACCCGACATCGCTGCCTTCACGTCATCCACCAGATCGTAGATGATGTTGTAGTAGCGAATCTCGATCCCGGCACGCTCGGAGGCGGTGCGGGCCTGAGCATTGGCACGCACGTTGAAGCCGATGATCGCGGCGTTGGATGCCTCGGCGAGCGAGATATCCGATTCCGTGATCGCTCCGGCGCCCGAATGGACGATACGAGCGCGCACTTCGTCGGTGCCGAGCTTGTCGAGAGCCGCAATGATTGCTTCGACGGAACCCTGCACGTCGGCCTTGATGACCAGCGGGAATTCCTTGAAGCCTGTATTCTGCAGCTGGCTCATCATCTGTTCCAGCGAGCCGCGCTGACCCGACTGGCGGGCTGCGGCCTTGTCACGGGTCAGACGCTGGCGATATTCCGAGATTTCGCGGGCGCGGCTCTCGTTTTCAACCACGGCGAACTTGTCACCGGCAGCAGGCGTACCCGACAGGCCGAGAATCTCGACCGGCATGGCAGGTCCGGCTTCCTTGACGTGATCACCCTGGTCGTTGACCAGCGCACGAACACGGCCCCACTGGTCGCCGGCCACGATGATCTGGCCAGGCTTGAGCGTACCCTTCTGGACGAGAACGGTTGCAACCGCGCCACGACCGCGGTCGAGCTGGGCTTCGATAACGGTACCTTCGGCGGTGCGCGTCGGGTCGGCCTTCAGGTCGAGGATTTCGGCCTGCAGCAACACGGCTTCGAGCAGCTTGTCGAGGTTCAGCTTGTTCTTCGCCGAAACCTCGACGTCGAGCACTTCACCACCCATGGATTCCACGAAGACTTCGTGCTGCAGAAGCTGCTGACGAACCTTGTCCGGGTTTGCCTCATGCTTGTCGATCTTGTTGATCGCCACGATGATCGGCACACCGGCCGCCTTGGCGTGGTTGATCGATTCGATCGTCTGCGGCATCACGCTGTCGTCGGCGGCAACCACGAGGATCGCGATATCTGTCGCCTGGGCACCACGGGCACGCATGGCCGTAAAGGCGGCGTGGCCGGGCGTGTCGATGAAGGTGATCTTCTGGCCGTTCTGCTCGACCTGGTAGGCACCGATATGCTGGGTGATGCCACCGGCTTCGCCGGATACGACCGAAGTCTTGCGGATGGCGTCGAGCAGCGAGGTCTTGCCGTGGTCGACGTGACCCATGATCGTGACCACGGGCGGACGCGACACCAGCTCGCCTTCGTCGTCCTTGACATTGAAGATGCCTTCTTCAACGTCGGATTCCGAAACGCGCTTCACGGTGTGACCGAATTCGGTGGCAATGAGCTCGGCGAGGTCGGCGTCGATGACGTCGCCCGGCTTCATCATCTGGCCCTCCTTCATCAGGTACTTGATGACGTCGACGGCGCGCTCGGACATGCGCTGCGACAGTTCCTGAATGGTGATGGTTTCCGGCAGGATGACCTCGCGCATGACCTTTTCGCGGGTTTCCTGCATCTGGCTGCGGCGGAACTTCTCCTGCCGGCGGCGCATGGCAGACAGCGAACGGCCGCGTGCCGTGCCGTCATCCTCGACATTGGCCGTGGTGACTGTCAGCTTGCCACGACGACGGTCTTCCTCGACCTTCGGACGGGCAGGGACCTTGGGAGCCACGGGCATGGCGACCTTGCCGCGGCCGGGGATCGTCCGCGGAGAGGCGCGGCTATCGTCTTCGTCATTGGTCTTGCGCCCACGCACGAATCCGGGTGCGCCGGGTGCCGGAATGGCCGTACGGTTCACAGCGACGGGCGCAGCAGCCACCGGCGCTTCAGCGGGCTCGGCAGCAGCGTCGGGTTCCGCCTGCAGTTCGGGCTGCGGTTCGGCAGCGCGGCGCGCTGCCTCTTCGGCGGCCACGCGTGCGGCTTCCTCGGCTTCCACCTTGCGGCGAGCCTCGTCGATCACGCGCTGCTTGGCTTCCTCGACTTCACGAACCTGGGCTTCGGCGAGAGCGCGGCGACGCGCTTCCATTTCGCCGGCCGACAGGTCGTGCAGAACGGCGCCACGCGGGCGTTCCTGCTGGCGCGGCGGCTGCGAAGGTTGCTGGCGCTGCGGCTGCTGGGGGCGCTGTGGGCGCTGCGGCTGCTGTGCTGGTGCCGGGCGGGCCGCTGCAACGGGTGCCGCAGCCGGCGAAGGCGCCTGTGTCGGTGCTGGCGTCGGAGCTGCCGCGACCGGTTCCGCACGAACAGGGGTAACCGGTGTAATCGGTGGCTTTTCGTCCAGCGGGCGGGTCGGGCGGCGCTTCACCGTCTCGACGACGACCGACTTCGTACGGCCGCGCCCCATGTCCTGGCGCACGGTACCCTGGCTCATCCCTGAGGGCTTCAAGGTGAGTGTCTTCTTCACGCCGATTGTCTTGTCGTCTTTGTTGTCGGTCATTCCGTTCCCGTTCCTTCGAGCGAGGCCGGATGCCGAGCATCAGGCCTCGCCGTTCACATACTGTCCTAAACCACGGAGGCCGACCTGTGCCGGTGACCGCGTCATTGTGATTTCGGGCCAGCGCCCGAGACCTGCGGCGCGTGGCCGCGATAGGTTTCGAGCAGAGTTGCGCGCTTCACTACACCTTCACCTGCCTGCCCTGCAAGCACGCAAGCATGGATAAACGCATTCTGGCCCATCTGCTCTTCCAATTCCGCCCCGGTCAGAAGGTGGAAAGCGGGCACTTCCGCCTTCGCCCCCGTTCCGAGGTGCCAGGCCTTACGGGCCTGGTCGATCTTTCTCACGCCATCCGCTGCGGCATCCTGCGAATGGAACACCGCAATGGCCTCACCGCTTCGTACTGCCGCCTCGACTTTCGCCGCCCCGGTGACGAACTGGCCGGCCTTGCGCGCCATGTTCATCATTCCGATCAGCTGCGCGACCAGAAGCCGCTCAACCACGGATCCGAGATCCGGATCCGCCTTCACATCTCGTTTCAGGGCCCGGGCGAAGAGTTTCTTCGCCACGGCCTTCTCGACTGCCTCCCGGCTGGGGCTGACCCAGCAGCCCCGGCCCGGAAGCGTCCGCTTCAGATCCGGGACGACCGTCCCGTCAGGCGCGGCCACGAAACGCAGGAGCGTTTCGGGCGATCCGCTTTCGCGGGTGGCAATGCACATGCGTCCGTTCGCGTCGGAGAAGTCGAAATCGTCTTCGGCCTCTGTCGCGTCGGGCGTCTGCGCGCCCATCACGTTGCCTGCTCGGCTTCTTCGCCTTCGAGTTCGCCTTCAGCTTCGACTTCCGCTTCGGCTGCGAGGTCTTCCTCGGTGATCCAACCGGCAGAAAGACGCGCCCGCACGATCATGGCCTCGGCCTCTGCACGCGAGATCTCGAATTTCGAGAACAGGCCCTCGAACTTCTTCGTCTCGCCGTCCTTGCGCTCGCTCCAGCCGACGAGATCGTCAGCGGCGCAGCCGGCGAAGTCCTCGATCGTCTTGATGCCGTCTTCGCCGAGTGCGACCATCATCTGCGAGGTGATGCCCTCGATCTGGCGCAGTTCGTCGGCAACGCCGAGTTCCTTGCGCTTCGCGTCCATCTCGGCCTCGATCTTCTCGAGGTACTCGCGGGCGCGGGTCTGGATTTCCTGTGCCGTGTCTTCGTCGAAGCCGTCGATCGAAGCAATTTCGTCGAGATCGACGTAAGCCACTTCCTCGACCTGGGCAAAGCCTTCGGACGCCAGAACCTGGCCGACCATTTCATCGACGTCGAGCGCGTCCATGAACAGGTTGGTACGCTCGTTGAATTCCTTCTGGCGGCGCTCCGATTCCTCGGCTTCCGTCATGATGTCGATATCCCAGCCGGTCAGCTGCGACGCAAGGCGTACGTTCTGGCCACGACGGCCGATGGCCAGCGACAGCTGCTCGTCAGGAACGACCACTTCGATGCGCTCTGCGTCTTCATCGAGAACAACCTTGGCGACTTCTGCCGGCTGCAGGGCGTTGACGATGAAGGAAGCCGGATCCTGGCTCCACGGAATGATGTCGATCTTTTCGCCCTGAAGCTCGCCGACGACGGCCTGAACGCGGGAGCCGCGCATACCGACGCAGGCACCGACCGGATCGATCGAACTATCGTTCGAGATGACGGCGATCTTGGCGCGCGAACCGGGGTCACGGGCAACCGACTTGATCTGGATGATGCCGTCGTAGATTTCGGGCACTTCCATGGTGAACAGCTTCACCATGAACTGCGGATGGGTACGCGACAGAAAGATCTGCGGGCCGCGCTGTTCGCGGCGCACGTCGTAGACATAGGCACGCACGCGGTCGCCGTAACGGAAGGCTTCGCGCGGGATCATCTCGTCGCGACGGATGATGCCTTCGCCCCGGCCGAGATCGACGATCACATTGCCGTATTCGACGCGCTTGACGGTGCCGTTGACGATCTCGCCGACGCGGTCCTTGAATTCGTCGAACTGGCGGTCACGCTCGGCTTCGCGCACCTTCTGCACGATGACCTGCTTGGCCGACTGCGCGGCGATGCGACCGAAGTCCATTGGCGGCAGCGGATCGGCGATGAAGTCGCCGAGCTTGGCATCGACATTGCGGTCGCGGGCGAGTTCGAGAGCGATCTGGGTCGCGTAGTCCTCGACCTTCTCGACCACTTCCAGAAGACGCTGCAGACGGATCTCGCCGGTCTTCGAATTGATGTCGGCGCGGATGTTGGTCTCGCTGCCGTAGCGCGACCGGGCAGCCTTCTGAATCGCGTCGGCCATGGCGGCGAGCACGATTTCGCGGTCGATCACCTTTTCACGGGCGACGGCATCTGCGATCTGCAAGAGCTCGAGCCGGTTAGCGCTGACTGCCATTGTCTTAGGTCTCCGTCTTCACGCCCGGGCATCGGCCTCGGGCTATAGGTCAAACGTTATTCTTCGCTGTCGTCTTCGTCGTTCTGGTTCGCGGCCTGCGCCTTGGCGAGCTTGTCGGCTCGGAGCGCGTCACGGATCAGATCGTCCGTCAGAATGAGCTTCGCCTCGGCGAGCGTATTGAAGGGGATGACCACCTTCGGTTCTTCGCCATAGGCTACCTGGTCGCGTTCCAGGGTGAAACCGTCCTGGTTCACGTCGGTGATCTTGCCGCGGAAGCGCTTGCGGTTATCGACCAGGATCGATGTCTCGCACTTCACGATATGGCCCTGCCAACGGCTGAAATCCGATTTGCGCACCATCGGCCGGTCGATGCCCGGCGACGAAACTTCCAGATGGTAGGCCTTGTCGACCGGATCCTCGACGTCGAGGACAGGCGATACGGCCATCGATACGGCCTCGCAGCCTTCGACATCCATCGTGCCGTCGTTGCGCTCTGCCATGATCTGCAGCGTCATTCCGTTCTGGTTCATCATGCGCACGCGAACCAGCTTGAAATCCATCGCGACGAGCACGGGCTCGATAATGTCAGCGATACGACGGTCAAGGCCCGTTTCGGTGATGATCCGTGCTTCGCCGGGCTCCGGCGTCGGCATGTCTTCGGACAATCGTTTTACTCCCGATTGGCTATGATCGCCAATAAAAAAGAGCGGGTCCTTCCGGGCCCACCCTTCATCTGTCGATCAAGAATTTGAAGGTCATATACGCGACTGCCCCGACTTTTGCAAGCTTTTCGCGCATGGGGCAAAACAATCTTGCCTTTCATGCGTTGCGCAAGGCAAGGTCGTGGCGACCGCAGCCGTTCCCGATGGCGAATGCGTCGAGAAAAGTCGAGACATGTCCACACACGAACACCGCTCTCCGCTTCTGCCCCTCCGCAACGAAGCCTATCGCCGGATCTGGCTTGCCAGCATCTCGTCCAATCTCGGTGGTTTGATCCAGGGCGTCGGTGCCGCCTGGATGATGGCATCGATCTCCACTTCAGAAAATATGGTGGCCCTTGTCCAGGCATCGAACACCGGCCCGATCATGCTTTTGTCCCTGGTCGCTGGAGCCATCGCCGACAGCTTCGATCGCCGCCGGGTGATGATTGCTGCCCAGCTGTTCATGATTGTGGTCTCGGCGCTCCTGACGCTGTTCGCGTTTCTCGATCTGATCACGCCCTGGGCGCTCCTGGCCTTCACCTTCCTGATCGGCTGTGGCACTGCGCTCAACAATCCGTCCTGGCAGGCCTCGGTCGGCGACCTCGTCCCGCGCGCCGATCTGCCCTCGGCCGTCTCGCTCAACAGCATGGGCTTCAACATCACCCGCAGCGTCGGCCCTGCCATCGGCGGCGCCATCGTGGCAGCCGCAGGTGCTGCAGCCGCCTTTGCCGTCAACACGCTGTCTTATTTCGCGATCACCTATGCGCTCTTCCGCTGGCAGCCGAACATTCCGAAGAACCCGCTGCCACGCGAACATCTGGGGTCCGCCATCGGTGCCGGGCTGCGCTACGTGGCGATGTCGCCCAACCTCGGGAAGGTCCTGTTTCGCGGTTTCGTCTTCGGTCTGACGGCAACCGCAATCCTCTCGCTGCTACCGATTGTCGCCCGTGACCAACTGGCGGGCGGAC
Organism: Peteryoungia algae; assembly: GCF_030369675.1. Taxonomy (NCBI): domain Bacteria; kingdom Pseudomonadati; phylum Pseudomonadota; class Alphaproteobacteria; order Hyphomicrobiales; family Rhizobiaceae; genus Peteryoungia; species Peteryoungia algae. Next base: position 3,400,936 of record NZ_CP128477.1, read on the forward strand.
CGCTGACCTTCGGTGGCCTGCTCGGGGCCTTCGGCCTCGGCGCCATCCTCGGCGCCTTTTCCAACCAGCGTGCGCGAGAACTCCTCTCAAGTGAGGATATCGTCCGCGCCGCCTTCGCCGGATTTGCGGTCGCCGCAGCGGTCACGGGCATCAGCACCTCGGTCTGGATCACGGCGCTTGCGCTGATGGTCGCCGGCGCCTGCTGGGTTCTGGCGCTTTCCCTTTTCAACACGGTCGTGCAGCTCTCGGCCCCTCGCTGGGTCGTCGGGCGCGCACTCTCGCTCTATCAAACGGCCACCTTCGGGGGCATGGCGACGGGCAGCTGGCTCTGGGGCAGTGTCGCCGAAAGCTACGGTTCCGGTCATGCACTGGTGGCATCGAGCCTTTTGATGATGGTTGGCGTCTTCATCGGCTTCTTCCTCCCCATGCCTGCCTTCGCCACCCTCGATCTCGATCCGCTGAACCGCTTTAACGAGCCGTCCCTGAAGCTCGACATCCGGCCGCGCAGCGGCCCGATCGTCATTCATGTCGATTTCGAGATTGCCGACGAAGATGTTCCGGAGTTCCTGCGGATCATGGTCGAGCGCCGCCGCATTCGCTTGCGCGACGGCGCACGCAATTGGGCGCTGATGCGCGACCTTGAAAATCCTGACATCTGGACGGAAACCTATCACGTGCCGACCTGGGTCGATTATGTCCGCCACAACCAGCGCCGCACCAAGGCCGATGCGGATATCACCGACCGCCTGTTGGAATTGCACTACGGCGACCGTCCGCCCCGGGTCCACCGGATGATCGAGCGCCAGGCGATCCCCCCGGCGGACGATATCTTCCACCAGACGCATATCGACCCCCACTGATGGCGGGTCTCAGCGCAGCTTCGCCTTGAGATCAGCACTCGGGTAGCAGGTGGGCGTCATCCCGTTCTTGGCCTGCCATTCGCCAAGCGACCGGCGTGTCTTGAAGCCGGGCAGGCCATCGACCTTGCCGACGTCGTAACCTTGCGCAACGAGCACCTTTTGCATGGCGAGCACGTCCGAGCGCAGCATCTTGCCGATATCGCCCCAGGATGCCTTGAACGCACCGCCGCCATGCGCGATCCGGTCCGCGAGATTGCCGATGAACAGCGCATAAAGGTCGGAATTGTTGTATTCCTTCAGCACATAGAAATTCGGCGTGACCAGGAATTCCGGCCCAAAGGTGCCGGCCGGCACCAGCATCATCGCCGGCTGAGAAGATTCCGACGACGGAAATGCCCGGCCGGAGATCCGGGAAATCCCGGCGCTCGCCCAGGCAGAGACAGGCTTGGCCCTGTCAGGCCCTTCCTGCGCACAGGATACGCCATCGGCTATCGTGATCTCGAAGCCCCAGTCCCGGCCCTTCTGCCATCCGTTCCTCACCAGATAGTTGGCTATGGATGCAAGGGTATCCGGCACCGAATTCCAGATGTCGCGCTTGCCGTCGCCATCGAAGTCGACGGCATATTTCAGGTAGCTTCCCGGCATGAATTGCGGCTGTCCCAGAGCGCCGGCCCAGGAGCCCATCAGTCTGTCGGCACTCACATCTCCGCTCGCGACGATATGCAGTGCCGAAATCAACTCCTGCTGGAACATCGGCTTGCGCGTCGACATGAAGGCCTTGGTCGCCAGCACGTCGATTGCCGGATGCGGCAGCTTCGCCCGTCCATAGCCGGATTCGCGTCCCCAGATGGCAACAATCACGGGGCCTGGAACGCCATAGGCAGCTTCAACCTTGCGCAGCGTCGCAGCATGCTGGTCCGCAAGGCTGCGACCGGTGGCGGCCAATCCCTGAAGTCGCTTTTCGTTGAAATAGGCGGCGGGCGAGCTGAACTCCGCCTGGCTCTGTGTCTGTTCCTTCGGGGGCGCCGTACCGGGCGGCACGAGATCCGGCAGATCCCAGTTCAACCGCACGCCCTGAAGCGTCCTGTCGAAGGTCTCCTTGCTGATCCCGCCCTCCTGAGCGGCGCGCCAGAGATCACCAGCGATCCATTGCCGGAACTGCGCCTCGACGGCGCTGCGTGAGGCGGCTTCGACCGGGGCGGCGAAACTCCCGGCCAATGCCAGTGAAACGGTCGCCATCAACAAGCGAAGCGGCTTGCGAGTTCGTGCCATCGATGTTTCCTCCCGGAATGTCCGTCAGATCGCGGTGCGGGCCCTGATCGCCGCAGACAATGTACCTTCGTCCAGATAGTCGAGCTCACCCCCAACGGGCACGCCATGGGCGAGCCGGGTTATCTTGACGTCGAGTCCTGTCAGGTGGTCGGTTATATAGTGTGCTGTGGTCTGTCCCTCGACCGTCGCATTGACGGCGATGATGATCTCGCGAATCCCGCCCTTGGCCACCCGGTCGATCAGCCCCTTGATGTTGAGATCATCAGGGCCGATCCCGTCAAGCGGCGACAGCGTGCCCCCCAGCACGTGGTAGGCGGCATTCATCGCGGCTGCGCGTTCCAGCGCCCAGAGGTCGGAGACATCCTCGACGACGATGATGACGGACTGGTCGCGCGCGACGTCGGTGCAGACGGTGCAGGGATCAACGGTGTCGACATTGCCGCAGCAGGAGCAGATCTTCACCTTGTCATAGGCCTCGCCCATGGCATGGCCGAGTGGACCGAGTAACTGATCCTTCTTCTTGATAAGATGCAGCGCCGCACGCCGTGCCGAGCGTGGTCCAAGCCCCGGCACTTTTGCCAGAAGCTGGATGAGTTTCTCGATTTCGGGGCCGGTGACTCGTTTTGCCATGGCGGCGTTTCTAGCCCATATAGACGGCGAACGGAATCGCCGAAGGGGTGCCCCAGATGAAAATCCTCGCCGTATGTCTCGGGCGGCCCGAGATCCTGCCCGGCAAGAAATATAAGACCGGCATCAACAAGCTGGCCATCCAGGGTCCGATCATGATTGACGCTGAGGGTCTGGTCGGCGACGCGATCCTCAACCGCAAGCATCATGGCGGGGTCGATCAGGCTGTCTATATCGAAGGCTCGATCGATCTCGACTGGTGGCGCGCCGAACTCGGTCGCGATCTGCCCTACGGCACTTTCGGCGAAAATCTTGTGATCGAAGGCCTGGAAAGCGCCATGCTGGCAGCCGGCGACCGGCTGGCGGTCGGCGAGGTGCTTCTTGAAGTCACCTCCGCGCGCATCCCCTGCGCCACCTTCGCCGCCAAGATGGGCGAACCGACCTTCGTCAAGCGCTACACCCGCGCAGCCCGTCCTGGTGCTTATGCGCGGGTCTTGCAGGGCGGCATGGTCGAGGCCGGCCAATCCGTCGAGTTCACGCCCTGGCGCGGTGACCGTGTGACGATGCGCGAGATGATGGCGACCTTCGGCCGCAGGCTGAGCGAGGCCGATCGCCCCCGCTATCTCGCAGCTCCAGTCCATTACAAGGTGAAGGACGCAATCCGCGCAGGCGGCATGTGAGCGTCCGCCGAAGGTCGTAGGCTTCCACGCTTTACCCTTGTGTCGCTTCTCGCCATCATGCCGCCCCGCATGGGAGGGGTGATGGAACCGAGCACAACAGAGCTGACCGCAGCCGACGGGGTGCGTCTGACCGGCCATTGGTGGCGGCATGCCGGAACCGCGCCATCAGCGACCGTCATCATCAATCCGGCGACCGGTGTGCATGCCCGTTATTACCACCGCTATGCCGCCCATCTCGCGGCAAATGGCTTTACCGTGCTCACCTATGACTATCGTGGCATCGGCCTGTCGCGTCCCGAAAGTCTCAAAGGCTCCACATTCACCTGGCGCCAGTGGGGTGAGCAGGATTTCGACGCGGCCCTGCGTCATGCCCTCCAGGAGGACCAGGCAGGACGCGTGATCGTCGTCGGTCACAGCATCGGCGGCTTCCTGCCGGGCTATTCACCGGCGGTCGGGCGCGTCTCGTCCATGCTCTCGGTCGGCGGACAATTTGGGTACTGGGGCGATTATCGGCCGAGACGCCGTTTACCCCTATTTCTCAAATGGCATGTCGTCATGCCGGCGATCACCCTTGCCCTCGGCCACTTCCCGGGCAAGCGCCTGGGCTGGCTTGAGGATCTGCCAAAAGGGGTCGCCTATGGCTGGGGGCTGCAACAGGGCAGGGCGGAGCAGGGCCTCTCGCGCGAGGCCGCCGAGGTCATGTGCGACCGTTTCGCAACCGCAACCGGCCCGATCCTCAGCGTCACCATGTCAGATGATGAGATCGCGACAGCAAAAGCGGTCAACCGGGCCATGCGCTGTTACCGCCGGTCGCCGGTGACCAAGGTGATGCTCGCACCACAAGACTTGGGTTTTGACCGGGTCGGTCACTTCGACCTCTTCCACGCCCGCCATGAAGATGGTTTCTGGCGCCAGAGCCTGGCTTTTCTGCGCGAGGGGGAAAATCCTTGGAGCGATCGGGTCTATCTTTGACAGACCCGATCGGCCCTCTTGATCAGAACGGGAATTTCATGCCGGGCGGCAACGGAATGCCTGCGGTCAGTGCCGCCATCTTTTCCTGCGCCTGGGCTTCGCCCTTGTCCTTGGCGTCCTTGTGAGCGGCGACGATCAGGTCTTCGAGGATTTCGACATCGTCTTCCTTGAACAGCGACGGGTCGATCTTGATGCTGCGCATCTCGCCCTTGCCGGTCAGGATCACCGTGACCAGGCCACCGCCGGACTTGCCCTCGATTTCGAGTGCAGCGATCTCTTCCTGCATCTTCTCCATCTTGGACTGCATTTCCTTGACCTTGCCCATCATGCCCATGATGTCGCGCATCGTCGTCTCCTTGGATTGTTGTCGTGTTCTGCCGGGAGGGCATGAGCCCTAGAATTCGATGTCGTCGCCGGGCAAGATATCGCCCTCGGCCGATTCCGCCACAGCCGGCGGTGCCGCCACGATGTCGTCGTCTTCGATCGCCGCCGCCTTGATCCGGACGTCGGTCACCTTGGCGCCTGGGAAGCGTGCGAGGATCGCGGCCACATCGGGGTCCTGTCGGGCATCGACTAGCCGTGCCTCCCGGGTTGTTTTCTCAACCTCGACCAGCGTCGGAGCGCCCGCCTCGTTGGACAGCGTCACCCACCAGGTAATGCCGGTCCACTCGCTGAGCTTCATCTTCAGTTCGTTGACGATCGCAGGCGGGCATTGCGCTTCCAGGCGAATTTCCAGCCGGCCCGGCTCGATCTTCACGAGATGCACGAACTGGCGAAGCTGCGCGCGCAAGACCGGAGCGCGGTTCTTGGTGCAGAGATCCGCGATATCGTCCAGCGTCTCGACCTGCACACCCGGAACCAGCGCCTCTTCGACCTTGGTTTCGCGGCGTTCAATCGTCTGCGGCAGGGCGTCACCGGCCTGCACGCTCTGCAGATGCGCCACGGGCTGGCTCATCGCCGGGCGAGCGCCGCTGTCCTGCGAAGGTTGGGCCACGGCCTGGGCCCGCAAGGCCATCGAGGCGCCGCCGCCACTGCCGTTCGGGCGGGGTGCGGACGGCCCGCGCTCTGCGCCGCCGTCGCCATTGGAGAGTTCGAGCAGGCGTCGCGCGGCATCCTCGGGCGAGGGGAGATGCGCCGCATGGGCGAGCCGAATCAGCACCATCTCGGCAGCCCCTGCCGGGCGCGACGAGCCCTCTGCTTCCGGAATGCCCTTGAGCAGCATCTGCCACATGCGCGACAGCGTGGTCACCGCCACGCTCTCGGCAAGCTCGGCACCCCGAACGCGTTCGACTTCGGTGAGCGACGGGTCCTGCGCAGCCGATGGAATGTATTTGAGCCGGGTCACCAGATGGGTGAAGTCTGCAAGGTCGGTCAGCACTACGGTCGGGTTCGCCCCCGCTTCGTACTGGCTGCCGAATTCGGCGAGTGCCGCAGCGACGTCGCCACGCACCACCTGCTCGAAGAGGTCGACGATGCGGGCCCGGTCGGCGAGACCCAGCATGGCGCGCACGGCATCGGCATGTACAATACCGCCGCCATGGGCGATGGCCTGATCGAGCAGCGACAGACCGTCACGCGCAGAACCTTCGGCTGCACGTGCGATCATCGCAAGCGCTTCTTCCTCAGCTTCGATGCCTTCCTTCGATGCAATGGTCGAAAACAGCCCGACGAGATCGCCAGCACTGATCCGGCGCAGATCGAAGCGCTGGCAGCGGGAGAGCACGGTGATCGGAACCTTGCGGATTTCGGTGGTGGCAAAGATGAATTTCACATGCTCAGGCGGCTCCTCGAGCGTCTTCAAAAGCCCGTTGAAGGCTGCCGTCGACAGCATGTGCACTTCGTCGATGATATAGACCTTGTAGCGCGCCGAAACCGGGCGATAGCGCACCTGCTCGATGATCTCTCTGATGTCGTCGATACCGGTATGCGAGGCCGCATCCATCTCGATCACGTCGACATGCCGGCCTTCCATGATCGCCTGGCAATGTTCGCCGGGGATACGCAGGTCGATCGTCGGCTTGTCGATCTCAGCGGTCTTGTAGTTCAGCGCCCGCGCCAGAATGCGGGCCGTGGTTGTCTTGCCCACCCCGCGCACACCGGTCAGCATATAGGCCTGGGCGATACGCCCGGTCTCGAACGCATTCGTCAGCGTCCGCACCATCGGCTCCTGGCCGACCATCAGGTCTGTGAAATCCTTGGGGCGATATTTGCGGGCGAGAACGCGGTAACCGCCGGGGGCGGCCTTGGCCTCTGCAGTCGGCTCGAACTCGCTCATCGCGTTGCCAGCTTCCCCGTTCGCCCGCGGCCGGGCATGGCACGGCCCATGTTGCAAACAGGGGCCGGGAATGAAGATGAGGTGGGAGGCTGGCACGATGACCCGTGCCGTGCTCGTTGGGGCTGCTTCCTTCCGGACCTGACCCGGTTGGCGAGTGGCTCGTCCACCACCAACCTCCCGAGGAGACATATCGGCAATAAAGTCGCCAAATGCAAGCCAAGCGCGGAAAAAACTGCTAGCGTCATTGAAAACAAAGCGGAGAGAAACACCGTGCAGCCATTCGCCCTCGATCATCGCCTCGCGAGAGACAGCGAGTCGATCCTGAAGCTCGGTCTTTGCGACCTGCGGCTGGCACGCGACAGTCGCTGGCCCTGGCTGATTCTTGTGCCGCAACGTTCCGACGTCAGCGAGGTTTTCGATCTCACGCCGCTCGATCAGGCAATGCTCACCTTCGAGCAGGTGACAGTGGGGACGGTGTTGAAGAAGGTGACCGGCGCCGACAAGATCAACATCGCCGCAATCGGCAATATCGTGCGCCAGCTTCACGTCCATGTCGTCGCGCGTGTCGAGAATGATCCGAACTGGCCCGGCCCGATCTGGGGTTTCGGCCAGTCTGTCCCCTATGAAGAGAAGGCCTTCGAGGCCATGAAGCACAGGATACTTGAAGCATTCCAATGAAGAATTCGATTTTCCTCAACCGTGCCCCCCATCTGGAACCCAGCGAGCTCACGGCCTTCTCCGGTAACATGCTCGACCGCGACAGCGAACATCGTGACGAGACCTCGCTCGAAACGGCGCTGAAGGTCGAGGGGATGCATATTCTCGCCTTCTCGGGCACCCAGCTTGTGCTCAAGCATGACGGCCAGGTGCTTGATCCTCTGTTTGCGCCTTACGAGCTGGCGGAACTGCAACCGAACTTCGATGACGCGATCCTGCTGGGCCATCAGGCCTCCGGCGAACCACGTCTCGCGGTCCCCGTCAATGTCGCACCGGAGGCACTCGCCGCCCATTACAAGCCGGCCGATCCCCGCGCGCTCTTCCGTGATGCCCTCGTCGGTGACGCGCTGCTGGGCGAAGTCGCCCAGGCGCTCAGCCTCTTGCGCTGGAACGCCGACAATCGTTTCTGCGGCCGCTGCGGTGGCAGAATGGAAGGCCGAATCGGTGGTTACAAGCGCATCTGCTCGGCCTGCGCCCATGAGATCTTCCCGCGCACAGACCCGGTCGCCATCATGCTCGTCGTTGACGAGAAGAATGATCGCTGTCTGATGGGCAGAAGCCCGCGCTTTCCGGAGGGCATGTATTCCTCGCTCGCCGGTTTTGTCGAGCCGGGGGAAACGATCGAAAATGCCGTCCGTCGCGAAACGCGGGAGGAATCGGGCATCGTTGTCGGTCGCGTCCGCTATCACGCTTCGCAACCCTGGCCCATGCCGCACCAGCTGATGATCGGCTGCTACGGAGAGGCGACGACCTTCGACATCACATTCGACACCGCCGAGCTCGAGGATTGCCGCTGGTTCACCCGCGACGAGATCGGCAGCATGCTGTCGGAAGGATCCTTCGACGGCCGGACACTGCCGATCGAAGGCACCATTGCCCGCCGCCTAATCGCCGACTGGTTCGAATGGCGGCATTGAGCCGCCATCGGCCTGATCAGAGCTTGCCGCGCATTTCATGCGCCTTGTAGACGCCGAGAATGCGCACCTTCTCGGAGAAGAAGCGCAACTCCTCCAACGCCCGGCGAACGGGGGCGTCGTCCGGATGCCCCTCGATATCGGCATAGAACTGCGTGGCCGTGAACTTGCCACCGATCTGGTAGCTTTCCAGCTTGGTCATGTTCACCCCGTTCGTCGCAAAACCGCCCATTGCCTTGTAGAGGGCGGCCGGAATGTTGCGCACGTTGAACACGAAGGTGGTGATGAACAGTTCGTCGGCGGTCGACCGCTTCTGGTCGTCCTCGTCACGCGCGAGCACCACGAAGCGGGTGATGTTGTTCTCTGAATCCTCGACATTCTCGGCGATGATGTCGAGCCCGTAGAGCGGTGCGGCGAGCCGGGGGGCGAGCGCTGCCATGCTGCGGTCTCCCTTTTCCGACACGAGTTTGGCAGCTCCGGCGGTATCGCCGGCAACCACGGCCTTCCAGCCATGGCTGCGGATGATTTTGCGGCATTGCCCCAGCGCATGGATGTGGCTGTGCACGGTGCGAATTTCGTCGTGCTTCACGCCCGGCAGCACCATCAGCTGAAAGCGGATCGGCATGAAGTATTCGCCGACGATATGCAGGCGCGACAGTGGCAAGAGATAGTGAATGTCGGCAACGCGACCGGCAAGGGTATTCTCGATCGGGATCATCGCGAGATCCGCATCACCATTCTCCAGCGCGACGAAGGCATCCTCGAATGTCGGGCAGGGCAGGGGCTCCATGTCCGGAAACATGTCGCGGCAGGCCATGTCGGAATTTGCGCCGTAGTCGCCCTGGAAGGAAATCTTGTTCGTCGGTGCCAAGGGATTAATGTCCTGCATTAGAGGAAGCGGAGAGAATGCGGCGCGCCTTTTCCAGATCGTCGGCCGTGTCCACGCCCAGCGGGACTGTCTTCACCACCTGGGCATCGATCCGCATGCCGGCTTCGAGCGCCCTGAGCTGCTCGAGCGATTCGCGCTTTTCAAGCGCCGAGGGCGAAAGCGAGACGAAGCGTTCGAGCGCTTCGCGTCGGTAGGCATAGAGGCCGATGTGATGGTAGAGCGGCCCAGGCCCGTAGGGTGCGGTTGCGCGTGTGAAGTAAAGCGCGCGCAGCCGGTCCGCACTGCGCGGAGAGCCGACGACTTTCACCACGTTGGGATTGGTCTTCTCCTGCTCGTCCTCGATCTCGACGGTGAGCGTCGCGATATCCACCTGCGGATCTTCGAGCGGCTTCAATGCTGCGCGAATGGTCTGCGGGTCGATCGTCGGCAGGTCGCCCTGCACGTTGATAACGATCTGGGCCTCGCCCGTGGGATCGACCTTGCAGAGCGCCTCGAAGATCCGGTCCGAGCCCGACTGATGGTCGCCACGCGTCATCACGACCTCGAATCCAGCATCTGCCACAGCGTTGAAAACCCTGATGTCATCCACGGCGACGATGATTCGCCCGATTTCCGCTTCCTGAGCCCTTTTTGCGACCTGCACGATCATCGGCAGCCCGCCGATATCGGCCAGTGGCTTGTCCGGAAGACGGGTTGATGCCATGCGGGCCGGGATCAGGATCAGGGTTTTGGCTGTTCCGCCTTCATTCATGTCCATAACCCCTTCAAATCACCGAACAGAAGTGTCAAATAGTCCCAGCTGCGGGACCATAATCGTGTTGCATGTGTTATGCAAAAGACATAGGTTCCGCGCGATTTCAAGATCGTCCGGTTGCTCATCGGCCGGCTGCACGGGGAGCTTTGCAGATGAACTCTTATACCAATATGGGCGTGGGTGCCTTTCTCGGCACCGTCTTCGTCCTGATGTCTGTGTCGATCGCTTCGGAAGGCATTTTCCACGCGGAAGCGCCTGAGACGGAGGGCTTTGCCATCGTCGCCGAAGATTCTGCACCGGCAGACGCAGCACCCGAAGTCGCAGCGACGCCGATTGCCGTTCTTCTCGCCAGCGCCGATGCAGCTGCCGGCGAAGCCACTTTCAAGAAGTGTGCGAGCTGTCACACCGTCGACAAGGGCGGCGCCAACAAGGTTGGCCCGAACCTCTATGGCCTTGTCGACCGCCCGATCGCCACGCATGAAGGCTTCGGCTATTCGGCTGCCATGACGGAATTCTCCCAGGGCGGCACAGTGCTCTGGACCTGGGACCACCTGAACGAATTCCTGCTCGCTCCGAAGAAACACATCCCGGGCACTGCGATGGGTTTCGCCGGTCTCAAGAAGGACGACGAGCGCGCCAACCTGATCGTGTACCTGCACACCATGGCGGACAGCCCCGTTGCGCTGCCGACGCCTGAGGCCGCACCCGCCGATGCAGCGGCTGCTCCGGCAGATGCAGCCCCGGCAGATGCCGCCGAAGCACCGGCTGAAGCCCCGGTCGTTGCTGAGCCGGCCGCACCCGCAGACGCAGCGCCTGCGGCACCTGCAGAGACCGCTCCGGCCGAGCCTGCACCCGCACAGCCGGCCACGCCGTAATCTTCAAGGACTGACCTTTCAGATCTTATCCAATCATGCGCCCGGCCCTTGCGGCCGGGCGTTTTGCGTTTCTCGGCGTCAAAGCAGCAGCAGGGCCCAGAGGGAAACGGTTACCACGCCGGCTGCGGTCGAAAGCGTGATCACCGAGGCGGCGAGACCCTGCCCGACACCGAAGCGGCTTGCGATCAGCCAGGCATTGATGCCGGTGGGGACCGAAGAGGTCAGGACAAGAGCCGCCGTCCATTGTGGCGACAGCCCCAGCAGTATCGAGGCGATCCACACGACGCCCGGCATCAGGACGAGCTTCAGCAGCGAGATGCTGCCGGCGATCCTGACATTGCCGGCCAAGCCATACTTGTTCAGCGTCATGCCGAGCGAAATCAGTGCTGCCGGTGCCGCCATGCCGGCCACCTGCGCGACGACGCCATCGATCAGGGCGGGAACGGGTGTGCCTGCGATCTGTAGCAGGATGCCTCCCGCGAGCCCGATGATCAGCGGATTGCGGATCAGGTTCATGCCGACCTGCCTCAGCACGGCAACAATGCTCTCGGCCTTTCTGCCGCCGCTCTTCTGTTCGGCCCGCTCCATGGCCAGAACACCCGCGATCATCATCAGCGGCAAATGGATGGCGAGCAGGATCGACATGGCCACGATCCCCTCCGGCCCCACCGTGCGCTCCACGAGCGGCAGCCCGATAAAGACATTGTTGGCAAAGGCGGACGAAACACCCGCCAGCACGCCGAGTCGCGGGTCTCGCTTGAACACGCGCGTCGCGACAAGATGGCCCACGACCCAGGCCACGAAAACCCCGGAAAAATAGGCAATCCACAGTCGAAACGGGGATGCGCCGTGGAAGTCGGCATTGGCGATGGTTCTGAGCAAAAGCAGTGGAACGGCGACCTTGAAGACGAAATCGCCAAGACCGTCGCCAATCTCCGCTGCAAGGATCTTCAGCCGGACGAGAGCCCAACCGAAGAGAATGAGGAGGAAGATGGGGAGGACGTCCTGGGCAACAGCTGTCATGAAAATCGACTCGTGAATGGCAAGGTAGAGCCTTCTTAGGCCCCCTGCCGCTCCCAGCCAATCCGCCATAAACGACAAAAGCAGGCCATTGCCTGCTTTCACGCCCGACGTCATGCCGGGTCGGGATTCGCCGCCAGTACATCCGTGGTCAGCTGTCCCGTGCGGACCTGTCGTGGTCCTGTCGGACGTCCAAGGGGAGTTGGCCGTCCATGCGCGCATTCTTAGCCCGGCGATGTAACGGCAGGATGACGTTGAACCGCTTGCCCCTTCCCATCGCCGGAAAAACGGCTATGACCGTCTGGCACGCAAACGGAGCCCGCCCACCATGAGCCAGTTCGATGTCCTGACTGTCGGAAACGCGATCGTCGACATTATTTCTCGCTGCGACGACCAGTTTCTGATCGCAAACGACATCACCAAGAGCGCCATGAACCTGATCGACGCGGAGCGGGCCGAACGGCTCTACGGCATGATGGGTCCGGCCGTTGAAGCCTCCGGCGGAAGCGCGGGCAACACGGCGGCCGGAATTGCGAATTTCGGGGGCAAGGCTGCTTATTTCGGCAAGGTTGCGGAAGACCAGTTGGGTGAGATCTTCACCCACGATATCCGCGCCCAGGGCGTGCATTTCGAAACCCGGCCGCTGGGCAGCCAGCCGCCGACGGCCCGCAGCATGATCTTCGTCACCGAAGACGGCGAGCGTTCGATGAACACCTATCTCGGCGCCTGCGTCGAGTTCGGCCCGGAGGACGTCGAGCCCGACGTGGTGGCGAAATCGAAGGTCACCTATTTCGAGGGCTACCTCTGGGATCCGCCGCGTGCCAAGCAGGCGATCCTCGACTGTGCCCGCATCTCGCATCAGGCCGGCCAGCAAATGTCAATGACGCTCTCCGACAGTTTCTGCGTCGGGCGTTATCGCGCCGAATTCCTCGATCTGATGCGCTCCGGCACGGTCGATATCGTCTTCGCCAACGAGCAGGAAGCGCTCTCGCTCTACGAAACCAACGATTTTGCCGAGGCCCTCGACCTGATCGCGAAGGACTGCAAGCTTGCGGCCGTCACCATGGGCGATCAGGGTGCCGTGGTGGTCAAGGACGACAAGCGCATCCGTGTACCCGCAACGAAGGTGGAGACGGTGGTCGATACGACGGGTGCCGGCGATCTCTTCGCTTCCGGCTTCCTCTTCGGTTACACCAATGGCCGAAGCCTGGAGGATTGCGCCCATCTCGGATGTTATGCCGCCGGCATCGTCATCCAGCAGATCGGCCCGCGTCCGATGATGTCCCTGCAGAAGGGTGCCGCGACAGCAGGCCTTATTTGAAGGCCTCGCCCGGATAGGCGCCCCAGATCTCGTTCTGCGAGACCCAGCCGCTGACGCCGCCCGTCTCGGCGCTGCACCAGTTGCCGTTGCATTCGCCGAGCTTCAGCACGACGCCGGGTTCGAGCTTGGCGATGACGGCTGCCGAAGAATTCGAATCACGCCGCATCATCACATAGATGTTCTCGCCATTGCCGCGCATCCACGGCGCAGCGACCGCCGTGCGCTCGCCCGTCAGCAGAGACTGGCTCACCCAGCCCTCGGTCCCATCGGCGTCCCGGATCTGGCGCCAGTTTTCGTATTCGCGGATGATCTCGACCGGCAGGCCGGATTTCAGATAGCGCCAGGACACCGCATAGTCGGTGCTCGGGCCGATACGGAGATTGACCCGCTCCGCCTTGAGGCTGACAAAGCGTGGCAGCGGCAGGCCGGTTGAACCCTTGGTCGTGGATTGGGCATGACCGGCGATCGGGCCAGCCGCGAGAGACAGCGCAAGGACGCTGAAGGCTAGGCTGGCGCGGCACAGATTATGAAACATGGTCATTCCGGGCTAAGCTGTGGAAATGAAGCGCTTTCTGACCGCCCCGTCACGCGTCACGCGAGTTCCGGACAAATCCGCCGCGAGCCGACGAGTTTTGTTTGTCTTCGCCGACGGGTTTGGTAGAAATTGCCTTCCTGAGAAGCGAAGTATCCCGCGACTTGGTTAACGAGTTCTGAAGAAGGCATCGGTCCGGTCCATGACAAACAGGAAAAGACCCAGGGTCTACATCACGCGGAAACTGCCGGATGCCGTGGAAACGCGCATGCGCGAGCTGTTCGATGCCGAGCTGAACGTCGAAGACGGGCCACGCACGCGCGAAGAATTGATCGAGGCCGTTCGCACGGCAGACGTTCTGGTCCCGACTGTCACCGACCGAATCGATGCCGCTCTCATTGCCGAGGCCGGCCCGCAGATGAAGTTGATCGCCAGTTTCTCGAACGGCACTGATCATATCGACATCGATGCGGCGGCGAAGAAGGGCATCACCGTTACCAATACGCCGAACGTTCTGACCGAAGATACCGCCGACATGACCATGGCGCTTATCCTTGCGGTTCCGCGCCGCCTCGTGCAGGGCGCGCGTGTCCTGATGGACAAGCCGGGCGAATGGGAGGGCTGGTCGCCCACCTGGATGCTCGGGCGCCGCATCTGGGGCAAGCGCATCGGTATCATCGGAATGGGCCGCATCGGGACGGCTGTTGCCCGCCGCGCCAAGGCTTTCGGCCTGTCGATCCATTATCACAACCGCAAGCGGGTCAATCCGGCGACCGAGGACGAGCTGGAGGCGACCTATTGGGACAGCCTCGACCAGATGCTCGCTCGCGTCGACATCGTTTCGGTCAACTGCCCCTCCACGCCGGCGACCTTCCACCTGCTCTCGGCCCGACGCCTGGCACTGCTGCAGCCGACCAGCTATGTGGTGAATACGGCCCGTGGCGACATCATCGACGAGGATGCGCTTGTCCAGGCACTGCGTACCGGCAAGATCGCCGGCGCCGGCCTCGACGTCTTCGAGAACGAGCCTGCGGTCAATCCGAAGCTGGTGAAGCTCGCCAACGAAGGCAAGGTCGTGCTTTTGCCGCATACCGGCTCGGCCACCATCGAAGGCCGCATCGACATGGGCGACAAGGTGATCATCAACATCCGCACCTATTTCGACGGCCACCGCCCGCCGAACCGTGTCCTGCCGAGTAGGAGCTGAGGGCCGTCAGGCCAGCGACTTCTGCATCTCGATGAAGGTGGGGCGGTCATAGCCGGCATGGCTTCTCTCGGCGGTGCGGACAAAGCCCCAGGCGGCGAAGCGTCGGTGATTGCCTGTCAGTTCAATTCTTGTCTCGAGCCGGAGTCCCGGCTTTCCCAACTGCCGGGCGATGACTTCGCTCTCCGCAAGAAACCGGGTGCCGATACCGGTGCCCTGGGCTTTTGCCGCGACCGCCAGTTTGCCGACATAGAGGAACTCCGGTTCCGGGCGCAGAAAGGCGCAGCCGGCCAGCCACCCGTCGATTTCAGCAATCAGCCCGATCTCGTCCCTGATCTTGTCCTTGAGCGTGGCGACGGTCAGCCGATGCGCGGAGGAGGGCGGGTCGATCACGCCGTCCATGTAGGCGAAGGAGCCCTTGATCAGCGCCAGCATTTCCTCATGACGCGCAAAGCGCTCGTCGATCCGGCGGATGGTCACGCTCATGCGCCAGCCCGTCGCTTGTAGCGAACCGTGTCGAAGCGGGCCGCCAGCCCGTCATACAGCAACAGGCGCCCGACCAGAGGTTCGCCTATCCCGGTGATCACTTTGATCGCCTCCATCGCCATCAGTGTGCCGATCACGCCGGTGAGCGCCCCGATCACGCCCGCTTCCGCACAGGCGGGTACAAGGCCTTCCGGCGGCGGTTCGGGAAAGAGATCGGTGTAGCGCGGATAAAGCTGCCCATCCGGCGCCGCTTCATACGGCTTGAGCACCGTCACGCTCCCGTCGAACCGCCCCACAGCGCCCGTCACCAGTGGCACCTTCGCCAGCTCCGCGGCATCAGCCGCCGCGTAGCGCGTGGAGAAGTTGTCGGACCCATCGATCAGAAGCGTGTAGCGCGGCAGATAATCCCGTGCGAAGCCGGCATCGAAGCGCGCCTCATACCGCATGATCCGGCAATGTGGGTTGAGCCGCGCCAGGGCCTGGGCGGCACTTTCGGTCTTTCTCTCGCCGAGTGTTCCCGTGTCATGGATGACCTGCCGCTGAAGGTTGGACAACGACACCCCGTCATCATCGACGATCCCGAGCGTGCCGACGCCTGCAGCAGCCAGATATTGCAGCACAGGCGAGCCTAGCCCGCCGGCACCGATCACCATCACGCGCGCGCCCTTGAGCAATTGCTGCCCATGGCCGCCAACTTCCGGAAGCAGGATATGGCGGTGATAGCGAGAGAGTTCTTCGGGTGACAGCGGATCCATGGACGTCACCTTGCCATTCGGGAAAACAGATGAAAAGGCGTCTCAGCCATCGATGTTGCCATCCCGTACCGTGACGAACTGCGCCCGGTCGCCGAGCGCCGAGAACATCGCCTTGTCTGTCCCCGTCATGAAGGCCTGGCCGCCGAGCACGTCGATCCGTTCGAAAAGGGCCGCCCTCCGTCCTTCGTCCAGATGCGCGGCGATCTCGTCGAGCAGCAGGATCGGTGCAAAGCCCGTCATCGTTGCCACCAGGCGCGCGTGGGCGAGCATGAGGCCGATCAGGAGTGCCTTCTGCTCGCCGGTCGAGCAGCGTTCCGCATCCATGTCCTTCTCGATGTGCCGGACGATCAGATCCGCGCGGTGCGGCCCGTCCAGCGTGCGTCCTGCCGCAGCGTCCCGGTACCGCGACTGGGCCAGCAGCTCTATGTAGCGTTCCTCGAACTCGAAGGCCGGCAAATCGGCCAGATCGTCGAGGAAGCCTGTCAAAGCGAGAGAGGCGGAGGGGAAAGCGGATGTCTGCCTGTCCGCTTCGATCAGCCCCGAAAGCAGACCGAGCATCTCGCGCCGGGCTGCCGCCATGGCAATGCCAAGCGCTGCCATCTGCTGCTCGATGCCGGAGAGCCAGGTCGGGTCGAAGCGTCCCTCCGACAGGAGCCGGTTGCGGCTGCGCATGGCCCGCTCGAAGTCGCTTGCCCGCCGTCCATGGGCGGGGTCGAGGGAAAGCACGAGGCGATCGAGAAATCGGCGGCGATCCGCCGAAGGCCCGGTGAAGAGCCCGTCCATGGATGGCGTCAGCCAGAGGATGCGCAGATGATCGGTGAGTTCATCGACCGATTTCGCCGGTGCGCCGTTGATCCTGAGCCGCCGGACGAGATTGCCTTCTTCCGTGGTCTCCGTACCCGTGCCGATATCGGCCTCACCCGCCATCCCGTCGATCGCGGCGAAGACCGTGAAGCTCCCCGAAGCCCCGAGCCTTGGAATGTCGGAGAGCACCGCACGGCGAAGGCCACGCCCGGGGGACAGGAAGGAGATCGCTTCCATGAAGTTGGTCTTGCCCGCGCCGTTGTCGCCGACCAGCACCACATGGCGCCCGTCCAGCGTCAGGCCGGCCTGCGTGTAGTTGCGGAAGTCGCTGAGTTTGAGCCTGTGGATCTGTGTCTTTTGGGTCATCGGTCGGAATCGTTGTCGCCATGAGCTAGGCCGATTGATCGTCGATGGCAAGGCGCAAGCGCCAATCCCTGGTCGTTGGGGGCATGCGACGCTTGGCGACATGGAACTGTACGTTGAACCTGCTAGTTTGAAGGGATCGCCGAGCCGGAGGCCGAGCCATGTCCCTGCATCCTGATGATCTGACACCTGAAGAAGCCCGCCGTGACCATTGGGAGATGCTGGGCTTTCTGGCAATCAATGCCGGTTTCGGCGCGGGCCTTGGTCTCCTGGTCGCCTTCGCCATCTTCTGGTTCGATCTCGGCGGTGTCGGCGCCTCGCTCTCCCGCTCCAGCCGCCCGGTTCTTCCTGCGCTCATGATGGCCGTGCCGCTTGCCCTGACCTTTGCCGCGGCGGTAACGGCATCTGCCGTCATGACCATGCCCTATCGCCGGAAAAAGCAGCGCTGAAAGCATCAAGCCGGACGGCGTTTGACCGCGCCCCCGTCTTGCGGCATCTAGGCCGGATCGAGACGATGGAGAGAGCCATGGACACGCAGGACGAACGCATCACGCGTCTGGAAGAGACCGTTGCGCACCAGACGCGTGTGATTGAGGAACTGTCGGACCAGCTGACGGAACAGTGGAAAGTGGTCGAGCAGACCCGAGCCAAGCTGGATCGGCTCACGGAGCGCTTCCTGTCCCTGGAAGAGCAGGGCCTCGAAGCCCCCGCCATCACCCGCCCGCCGCACTACTGAGCGTGGCTCTCCTTTGATGCGAAGCCTGTCAGCACCGCGTCGACCAGGTGGGCGAGCTGTGCCCGTGATGCATCAAGCCGCCCGGTGAGCAGTCGCTGCCAGCAGAAGCTGGAAAACAGCTCCATGACCAGTGGAATGTCGAGATCGGCCCGGATCTCGCCGCGCGTCACGCCCCGTTCCAGGATGATGCCGCTTGCCCGGCAGCGCGTGACTGCATAGTCCCGCAGCGCCTCCAACGCCGCTGGATCGCTCTGCGCCTCGGCAATGACCGACCGGAACACCTCTCCGCCGTTCTTCTTCCAGAAGCCGAGCAAGCTTTCGAGAAAGGCGATCAGATCGACCCGCGTATTGCCTGTATCGGCATAGAAGGTCTCGCCTTTCTGCCGATGATAGACGTCGAGCAGGAGTGCAGCCTTGGAAGGCCACCAGCGATATATGGTTGGCTTCCCGGCCTTGGCCCGTCGCGCCACCGCTTCGATCGAAAAGGCCGCAAGGCCGCCCTCCGACAGGAGTGCGCCGGCCGCGGTGAGGATGGCTTCCTCGCTGGCGGGGTTCCGTTGCGCGCCAATCGAGGTGCGCTTTGTGATGTCGCTGGTAGTCTTTGTCACATCAGATGCTCCTGTAATTACCTCCTAGCAGAAAAGACTATTGAACGGAACGGCCCGTTTCAATATAAACGAAACGTACCGTTCTGATGGAGTCCCCCATGTCTCAGATTTCCGCATCCCGCCCGACACCGTCCAAGCATCGGCTTGCCCTTTTGATGCTGCTGGCGATCTACCCCTTCGTGACCGCCATTCTCTACGTCCTCATGCCCCTGACCGAGGGCTGGCCGATCTGGGCACGCACGGCGCTTCTCGCGCCGATCATGGTCGTCTCGATCATCTATGGCATCGCACCCACGATCCAGAAGCATTTCGCCTGGTTCATCCTGCGTCAGCCACGCCTGATCGCCTGACGGACATGCAAAAAGGGGCGGGCCTTATCAGCCCACCCCTTCGCATTCTTGATCTCACCTCGCTCAGTCGCTGAGCGTGTCAAAGAAATCCTTCATCCGGGCGAAGAAGCCCGTCGATTCCGGATTGTTCTCCTTTGAAGACAGCTCCTCGAACTCCTGCAACAGTTCGCGCTGCCGCTTCGTCAGCTTCTGCGGCGTTTCGATCTGGATCTGGATATAGAGATCACCCACCTGCGTCGAACGCAGAACCGGCATGCCCTTACCCTTGAGGCGGAACTGCTTGCCGGGTTGCGTACCGTCCGGAACCGTCACGCGAGACTTCGTGCCGTCAAGCGTCACCACGTCGAAGGTGCCGCCGAGCGCGGCCGTCGTCATCGATATCGGCACGGAGCAATAGAGATCGGCCCCGTCACGCTGGAAGAACTCGTGCGGCTTCACCGACAGGAAGATATAGAGGTCACCCGACGGGCCGCCGCGCAGCCCGGCCTCGCCCTCGCCTTGCAGGCGAATGCGCGTGCCGTCTTCGATGCCCGAGGGAATATTGACCGACAGCGACCGTTCTTCGGTCATCCGGCCCTGACCGTGGCACTTCGTGCAGGGATCGGTGATCGTCTGTCCGCGGCCATGACAGGTCGGGCAGGTGCGTTCGATCGAGAAAAAGCCCTGCGCGGCCCGAACACGCCCGGACCCCTGGCAGGTCGTACAGGTCTTGGGCTGTGTGCCGGGCTTGGCGCCCGAACCGGTGCAGACATCGCAGGTGAT
The DNA here is from genome assembly GCF_030369675.1 of Peteryoungia algae. NCBI lineage: Bacteria > Pseudomonadati > Pseudomonadota > Alphaproteobacteria > Hyphomicrobiales > Rhizobiaceae > Peteryoungia > Peteryoungia algae. The sequence goes on from NZ_CP128477.1 coordinate 3,420,712, forward strand.
CGAGGTCGGGACCCGGATCTGAGCCGTCTTGCCGGTATAGGCCTCTTCGAGGCTGATCTCCATATTGTAGCGCAGGTCGGCTCCGCGTTCGCGACCTCCGGTCGAGCGGGCCCTGCCGCCACGACCGCCACCCATCATCTCGCCGAAGATGTCCTCGAAGATGTCGGAAAAGCCGCCGCCGCCGGCAAAGCCACCGCCACCACCGAAGCCACCACCGCCCATGCCGCCCTGTTCAAAGGCTGCATGGCCGAAGCGGTCATAGGCCGCGCGTTTCTGGGGATCTTTCAAGGTCTCGTAGGCCTCGTTGATCTCCTTGAACTTCTTTTCGGCTTCGCTGTCATCGGGATTTTTGTCCGGATGAAATTTCATCGCCAGCTTGCGGAAGGCGCTTTTCAGCTCCTTCTCATCCGCAGTCCGGCCGACCCCGAGGGTCTCATAATAATCTGCCTTTGCCATGGTCTTACAAAGCTCTCAAAGCTTTCCCAACGCTCGTGTGGCTGCCCGTCGCCTTGCCGGCCTGCTTGTCACAGGCCTGCATGTCTTTCTGGAAGTCGGATGCGGCGGAGACTGCATCCTGCATCAGGAGCTTGCGCGCATCCCCCTTGCTGATCAGAGCATCGGCCGATGTGACCGCCGCAAATGCCAGAGAATGGGCCGCCATGTCGCAGGAAGAGACTTCGCCACCGCTCTCGCGCCGCTGAAGTGCCGCTTCGATGATGCTGCCGAGTTGATTGCCGAGGCGGGAAAGGGAGTTGCTGTCCTTAGCGGAGATCGCCTTGGCCACCTTGGCCTCGGCGGCACCCACCTGGCGGTGGACGGCGCTGACCTGCCCCTTGTCCTGCGCCATGGCGCCGGTCGTCAGCATCAAAAAAATGGCGGCTGGCCCAAAGGCCAGCCAGCACGTGGAACGGCGTTCGAAGCGACCCTGCATCAGGCCGACTTCTTCGCGTCTTCGTCCTTCACTTCTTCATAATCGGCGTCGACGACATTGCCATCCTGGCCGTCATCGGCGTCGGCTGCGCCACCCTCGGCCTGTTGGGCCTCGTAGATGGCCTGACCAAGCTTCATGGAAACTTCCATGAGGGCCTGCGTCTTGGCGGTGATGTCTTCAGCGTCAGGCTCGGAAGCCTCGGTTGCGGCCTTCAGCGCGGCGATTGCATCTTCGATCGCCTTGCGGTCGGTTTCCGAAACCTTGTCGCCATATTCCTTGACCGACTTCTCGGTGGAGTGGACGAGGCTTTCGGCCTGGTTCTTGGCTTCAACCACGGCACGACGCTGCTTGTCGGCCTCGGCATTGGCTTCGGCGTCCTTCACCATCTTGTCGATGTCCGCGTCGGACAGACCACCGGAGGCCTGGATGCGGATCTGCTGTTCCTTGCCAGTGCCCTTGTCCTTTGCCGAAACCTGAACGATGCCGTTCGCGTCGATGTCGAAGGTCACTTCAATCTGCGGAACGCCACGCGGCGATGGCGGCAGGCCGACGAGATCGAACTGGCCGAGCAGCTTGTTGTCTGCAGCCATCTCGCGCTCGCCCTGGGAAACGCGGATCGTCACGGCCTGCTGGTTGTCGTCGGCGGTCGAGAAGACCTGGCTCTTCTTGGTCGGGATCGTCGTGTTGCGATCGATCAGACGGGTAAAGACGCCACCGAGCGTTTCAATGCCGAGCGACAGCGGTGTCACGTCGAGCAGCAGGACATCCTTGACGTCACCCTGCAGAACACCGGCCTGGATGGCGGCGCCAAGCGCGACCACTTCATCCGGGTTCACGCCCTTGTGCGGCTCCTTGCCGAACAGCTGCTTGACGACTTCCTGCACCTTCGGCATGCGGCTCATGCCGCCGACGAGGACGACTTCGTCGATATCGGCAGCCGTGACGCCTGCATCCTTGAGGGCTGCCTTGCAAGGCGCGATCGTGCGCTGGACGAGATCGTCGACCAGGCTTTCGAACTTGGCGCGGGTCAGCTTCATCGTCAGGTGCTTCGGGCCGGACGCATCTGCCGTGATGAAGGGCAGGTTGATTTCGGTCTGCTGCGAGGACGACAGTTCGATCTTGGCCTTTTCAGCGGCTTCCTTCAGACGCTGCAGGGCAAGCTTGTCGCCCTTCAGGTCGATGCCCTGGTCCTTCTTGAACTCGGCTGCGAGATATTCGACGAGACGCATGTCGAAGTCTTCACCGCCAAGGAAGGTGTCGCCATTGGTCGACTTCACTTCGAAGACGCCATCGCCGATTTCCAGAACCGAGATATCGAAGGTACCACCACCCAGGTCGTAGACGGCGATCGTCTTGCCTTCTGTCTTGTCAAGGCCATAGGCAAGAGCGGCAGCCGTCGGCTCGTTGATGATGCGGAGAACTTCAAGACCGGCGATGCGGCCGGCATCCTTGGTCGCCTGGCGCTGCGCGTCGTTGAAGTAGGCAGGAACGGTAATGACGGCCTTTTCGACCTTTTCGCCGAGATAGGCTTCAGCCGTTTCCTTCATCTTCTGGAGGATCATGGCAGAGATCTGCGAAGGCGAATAACCCTTGCCCTGAGCTTCGACCCAGGCGTCGCCATTGTCACCCTTGATGATCGGGAAGGGAACGAGGCCCTTGTCCTTTTCAACGGTCGGATCTTCGTGACGGCGGCCGATCAGGCGCTTGACAGCGAAGAGCGTATTGGTGGGGTTGGTGACCGCCTGGCGCTTGGCCGGCTGGCCGACGAGGCGTTCGCCATCGTCCGAAAATGCCACCATGGACGGCGTTGTACGAGCGCCTTCCGAATTCTCAATGACCTTTGCATCCTTGCCGTCCATGACGGCGACGCAGGAATTGGTCGTTCCAAGGTCGATACCGATTACTTTTGCCATGTCATTCTCTCCTTGAAGCAGGCCGTCGGAACCCCAATCAGGCATTCCTGATAGCCCCTCGACGTGGATGGTCTGGGATATACTGCAGCGCCGCTGCGGTTATGTCGCGTATATAAGAAGCGGATTTTCCGACTGCAAGGCTGGAAATCCGCCGAAAACCGGTAAAAAAGAACAGATTGGCGCGGCGTGTTGATGTGTTTTGCGCCGCCTGTCCGTTCTTTGTTCGACCGGGTATGCTAGTCAGCCGGCCTTGCGTCAGGCCGACGGCGTCTTGCTGCCCACATGTGGGCTCTATTGTCCGAGGATCAAGTCGAGAAGCGTGGTGCGTCGCGACCCCTGTGCCCCGCCGACATCGGCTGGAGGAACCGGGCCTTGCGCGCCGTTGACGTCCCCAGTTGCCGAGGGTTCCGCGGGATACTGATCCGCATAGACGGGATCCCCGGAATAGCGTTCTTCGCCTCCGCCCTGCAACACGTCGGAGATGATCGTGCCGATCGTCATCGGGTCCTGGGCGGGCGCCGGCTCGATGAAATCGCCGCCCGGGAGCGGGGCAGGGGCAAGGCCCTGATGCGCCGCCGTCATGAACTCATGCCAGGCCTTGGCTGGCAAACCGCCACCGGTGACCTTCTTCATCGATTGCCCGTCGTCATTGCCGAACCAGATGCCGGTGGTCAGATTGCTCGTATAGCCGACGAAGAGGGCGTCGCGGAAAGACTGTGTCGTACCGGTCTTGCCGGCCGCCTCCCAGCCGGAAAGCCGCGCATTCTTTCCCGTGCCGTGGTCGATGACGCTGCGCATCATGGTGTTCATCGCAGCAACCACCCCGTCGTTCAGCACCTTTGGTGGCTCGAGATAATTGTTCTCGTAGAGCAGCGTTCCATCGGCTTTGGAGATCCGGCGCACGATGTGTGGAGTTGCCTTGTATCCGCCGTTCATGAAGGGTGCATAGGCTGCCGTAAGCTCGAGCAGCGAGACTTCCGAAGTGCCGAGTGCGATGGAGGCATTGTTCTGCAACTCCGACTCGATCCCCATGCGATGCGCGACCTTGATCACCTGATCGGGCCCGACTTCCATGACCAGCTGGGCCGCGATCGTATTGAGTGATTCGGCAAGCGCCTGCGTCGCTGTCACCTGTCCCCGATACTTCTGATCATAATTCTCCGGCGTCCAGGAGCCGATCCGGATGGGCGCATCGTTGCGCAGGGAAGTCGGGCGAAGCCCGTTCTCCAGCGCAGCCGCATAGACGAAGGGTTTGAACGCCGATCCTGGCTGGCGCTTGGCCTTGACCGCACGGTTGAACTGGCTCTCCGAATAGTCGCGCCCCCCGACGAGTGCGCGGATCGCGCCCGTCCCGTCGATGGAAACGAGTGCCGCTTGCGAGGCGTTGACCTTTTCGCCCTCCGCGGCCAGCGATTCCGTCAGCGCGGCTTCCGCCTTCTTTTCGAGCGTCATGTCGATCGTGGTCTCGACGAGGATATCTTCGGTCACCTTGCCGATCAGCAGGGTCACCTCGTCGCGCACGAGGTCGGCGACATACTGGCCGGCACCGCTCCAGTAGCGCTTGGCCTTGGTCGGTGGCTGCGACATCGCTGTCGTGATCTCTTCGTCGGTGATGTAGCCCTCTTCCCGCATGGCCTGCAGCACGACCTGCGCCCGCGCCTCGGCAGCTTCCGGATCGCGCGCCGGCGACAGCCGCGAGGGCGCCTTGAGAAGCCCGGCCAGAAGCGCTGCCTCACCCAGGTTCACGTCACGCGCCGACTTGTTGAAATAGCGCCGCGCTGCTGCTTCCACCCCATAGGCGTTGGACCCGAAAAACACCCGGTTCAGATACATCGCCATGATCTGGTCCTTGGTGTATTTCTGCTCCAGCCAGAAGGCGAGCAGCACTTCCTGCACTTTGCGCTCGATGGTGCGTTCCGGCGAGAGGAAGAGGTTCTTGGCCAGCTGCTGCGTGAGCGTCGAGCCACCCTGCACCGCGCGACCGCTGGTCACATTGGTGACGACGGCGCGCGCGAGACCCAGCGGATCGACACCGAAATGGGAGTAGAAGCGCCGATCCTCGATCGCCATCACCGCCTGCGGGATGAAGGGCGACATTTCCTCGAGTGGCAGTGCCTCCCCGCCGGTCGCTCCCCTGTTGGCGATGACGGTGCCCTCGACGGACACGATCTTCATGTTCGGAGGCCGTTCGGGGATCGACCAGCTGCTGGCACTCGGCATCTGCGAGCCGTAATAGGCGACAAGTCCCACAATGCCGATGCCGCACCAGATGGAGATAACGAACCCCCAGTAGATCAGCCGTCCGAGGCCGAAGCCGCCGCGGGCCTTATCCTTCCGGCCTCTGGCGCTTGCCGGCTTTCCACGCTTCGCCGTCGCGCTGGCGCGCTTGGCACCCGTCCGCGCCTGGCGGCTACCGATCACGCGGTCATCTGCGTCGAGGCGCAAATCCTCGTCTTCGCGATCTTCGTCGAAGCTCGGCTCGATGCGGTCTCGGGATTTTCCTCGGCTCACCATTCCGGTGGTCTTGCTCCAGCTATTCGTTGTGAGGCGCCTGCAGCGGCATGCGCGTAAATCGCTTCGAGAAATTGCGATCGGTCGAACTGGCGCCCGGATGGATGATCGCGCAATTGCACAGTAAATGCGGCGATTTAAGGGGTGGTTAAAGCCCCGTAAACAAGCTTTGCAGGGATCCCGCGGTTACTGGCAGAGGTCTGCCCACTCGCCGTTGACCAGCGAAAGCAGGCGTTCCGGGGAAATTCTCACGGCAGCGTTTGTCGCGCCTCCGGCCGGCACCACTTCGTCGAAGGCCTTCAGCGACAGATCGCAATAGACCTTGAGCGGCGAGGGCAGGCCGAAGGGGCACACACCGCCCACGGGATGGCTCGTTGCCTCGACCACCGCCTCGGCGTCCAGCATGCGCGGCTTCACACCGAAGCGATCCTTGAACTTGCGATTGTCGAGCCGCTTCGTCCCCGCAGTCACCACCAGCACCACGTCATCGCCGATCCGAAGGCAGATGGTCTTGGCAATCTGGTCCGGCTCCACGCCATGCGCTTCGGCCGCAAGTGCCACGGTCGCGGAACTCGCTTCGGTGACGATGACGGAGATATCGGGAGCGTGTTCCCGAAGGAACTGGCGGACGGATTCGAGACTCATGAAGAAATCCTATCCGCAGCCGGCCCCGCTTTTCAAGCGCACATACCCTTGAAAGCGTGATCGAGGATCACCATCTTCGGATCACCAGGCGATAGAGCTTGCGTAATCCTGTTTCAGGAAGTTTGCAACGCTTAACCGGTTGTTAAGCATCCAGAGCGATCATCATGATCCGGGATGCGGTTCGCGAAGGCGGGCCAACATCCGACACATCGCATGGCACGTTTCCGTCACTGACCACGGATGTACTGGCAGCAAGTCGTTGAAACGTAAAGGAAAGGCCGGTTTTTGACCGGCCTTTTTGCTTTTTGGACTTCAGCCGTTTGCCAGCCCGTCGAGGATGCGGATCCACGAGCGGATGCCTTTGTGGAACGAGTTGAGGTCATATTTCTCGTTCGGCGAATGGATGCGGTCGTCGGTCAGCCCGAAACCGACCAGCAGTGAATCCATGCCCAGCATCGTCTGGAAATCGCCGACGATCGGAATCGAGCCGCCCATGCCGATGATGACGGCGGGCTTCGGCCATTCGTCCGACAATGCGTTTTTTGCTTTGGTCAGCTCCGGCGAATCATAGGAAAGCTGGATCGCCGGCGAACCGCCATGTTCATGGAATTCCACCTTGCAATCGGCCGGCATGCGGGCCTGCACGAAAGCGCGGAAGCTTTCGCGCACCTTCGCCGGATCCTGCGTGCCCACCAGGCGGAAGGAAATCTTGGCCGACGCCTTGGCCGCGATAACCGTCTTGAAGCCCTCGCCGGTATAGCCGCCGATGATTCCGTTAACCTCGGCCGTGGGGCGCGCCCAGGTCAGCTCCAGCACCGATCTGCCCTTTTCACCCGAAGGCACTGACAGGCCAACTTCTCCGAGGAAACTTTCCGCCGTCCGCCCCAGGCTCTCCCAGGAGGCTTTGATATTGGCAGGCGTCTCTTCGACGCCGTCGTAAAAGCCTGGAAGCGTAACCTTGCCTGTCTCGTCATGCAGATCGGCCAGGATCCTGGTCAGGATATGAACCGGATTGGCAGCCGCACCACCGAAGAGGCCGGAATGCAGATCGCGGTCGGCGGCGATGATGGTGACCTCTTCGCCAACCAGACCACGCAGCGCGGCGGCGATGGCCGGCGTATCGCGATCCCACATGCTGGTATCGCAGACCAGCGCGAAATCGGCCTTCAGTTCGTCGGCATTGGCGGCGAGGAAGGGCTTGAGGGACGGCGAACCGGATTCTTCCTCACCTTCGAACAGGATGGTAATCTCGACCGGCAACGCGCCTTTCACCGCCTTATAGGCACGGCAGGCTTCGACGAAGGTCAGCAACTGCCCCTTGTCATCGGAGGTGCCGCGACCGGTGATGACCTTGCGGCCATCCTTCTCCTTGATCGCAGGCGCGAAGGGATCGTCTTCCCAGAGATCGAGCGGATCGACCGGCTGCACGTCGTAGTGGCCGTAGAATAGCACATGCGGTGCGTCCTCACGATTGGCCGCGTGATGGGCAACCACCATCGGATGGCCGGGCGTGTCGCGCAGCGAAGCGTCAAAGCCAAGCTCGCCCAGTGCGGAAACCAGCCATTCGCCGGCCTTGCGGCAATCGTCCTTATAGGCCGGATCCGTCGAGATCGACGGAATGCGCACGAGATCGAACAGGCGCTCGAGGCTCTGCGGCAGGGCCTCGTCGGCCTTGGCAAGGATGGGGGAGAGATCGGTCATGGTCATGTCCTGCAATTTTGAAAGTGCGGCGGACGATAGACCAAACCTCCTGACGTTTCGAGGCGTCGGAACCGCGAATTTTTCTCAAGGTCCCGTCGACATCTGCTCACAGCTTGCGTGCGTTGGCGATCGCCCAGCGGATATATTCCTTGAGCAATTCCTTCTCGAAGCGCCGGAAGCCGTGAAAGACAGCCTGCTCGGCCTCTTCGGCCGCCGCAAGCGCTTCTTCGCGCATGTCGCGCGCTTTCTCCGTCAGGAAGATCTGCTGTGCCCGCTTGTCCGTGGGGTGTGCGCGCCGCTCGATCAATCCGTCCCGCACCATGCGGGACAAGGTGTTGGCGATCGTCGCCTGCTCGACATCGACCCGGTCGAGCAGCTGCCTCTGGGTCAGGCCCTCTTCCGCCCAGAGTTCGATCAGGATCGGAAACTGCCCGGGCGAAAAACCGAGTTTCCCCGCCCGTGCCTGCAAAGCCCGCGTGAAACCGCGCGCCAGCTGGCTCGCCAGCCATGTGGCGGATTCGGAGCGGTCGGGGATCATACGGTCATGGGCCATGGCGCTCGACACGTCGTCGTGGTTCGTTGTTCGGGAATGATCGCATGCGATCCATTTCCGAGGCTGACTAATTTTGGATTTCTAGGCGGGGGACGGAGGCCGCCGTGGCAACTAGGCGGGGGACTGCCACGACGGCTCCGGAATATGGGGACAAAGGCCCGGAGAGGGGGATAAGGCCTTTGCCCGAGTCTGAAGCGGCGGGGGACGAGCCTCTTTCAGACTACGGCGTGATCAGGCGCCGATGACTGAGATTTGTGATCCGGATTGTGGTTTTTCAAGGGAAAGCGAGATTACAAATCGGTAAGCTTTTCGTGATGTTTCGGTGGAGCACCAGTGACCCGGTTGCCAACGCCATCACCGGCGAATTTGGCGCATTCGCGCCAAACCGTCATGGACGTTTAGCCGCCCTCGCGCTATCCATGCCGACATGAAAAAAGGCGATCATCTCTTCCTCGTCGACGGCTCGGGTTTCATCTTCCGTGCCTTCCACGCCATCCCGGCCCTCAACCGCAAGTCGGACGGCCTGCCCGTCAATGCGGTCTCGGGCTTCTGCAACATGCTGTGGAAGCTCTTGCGCGATGCGCGCAATACCGATGTCGGGGTGACGCCGACCCATCTGGCTGTGATCTTCGACTATTCGTCGACGACCTTCCGCAAGGAAATCTACCCGCTCTACAAGGCGAACCGCTCGGCCCCCCCGGAAGATCTCATTCCCCAGTTTGGTCTGATCCGCCACGCCACCCGCGCCTTCAACTTGCCGTGCATCGAGACAGAAGGCTTCGAGGCTGACGACATCATCGCGACCTATGCCCGCCAGGCCGAGGCAATTGGTGCCGATGTGACGATCGTCTCCTCCGACAAGGACCTGATGCAGCTCGTCACCGCGAATGTGCATATGTACGACGCGATGAAGGACAAGCAGATCGGCATCCCCGACGTCATCGAGAAATGGGGCGTAGCCCCGGAAAAGATGATCGACCTGCAGGCGATGACCGGCGATTCGACCGACAACGTGCCCGGTATTCCCGGCATCGGCCCGAAGACCGCAGCCCAGCTTCTGGAAGAGTTCGGCGATCTCGAAACCCTGCTTGCCCGTGCCGGGGAAATCAAGCAGGTCAAGCGCCGCGAAAACATTGTCGCCAATGCCGAGCTCGCTCGCCTGTCCCGCCAGCTCGTGGAACTGCGCACCGACGTGCCGATCGACATGAAGCTGGAAGACCTGGTGCTGGAACCCCAGAACGGGCCGAAGCTGATCGGCTTCCTGAAGACCATGGAATTCACCACACTGACCCGTCGTGTCGCCGAAGCCTGCGACTGCGATGCCGCTGCCATAGAGCCCGCCATCGTGCCGGTCGAATGGGGTGATGCCGCCCGTGGTCCCGACCTTGATGCCGGCGACGTGCCCGCGCCTTCAGCCCCGGCGCCGGGCTCCGCTGCCGTGACCACTGCCGGCCCCGACGGCACAACGCCGGCTGACCTTGTGGCCAGCCGGGCCAATGCCTTTGCGGGCAAGCCGATCGATGCCACCGCCTATGTCACCATCCGCGATATCGAGACCCTCGAACTCTGGATCGCCGCTGCCCGCGAAACCGGCCTCGTCGCCTTCGATACCGAGACAACGTCGCTCGATCCGATGCAGGCCGAACTCGTCGGCGTCTCGCTGGCCATCCAGGACAACGTGCTGTCGCCAGGCTCGACCGACATTCGCGCCGCCTATATCCCGCTGACACACAGGACCGGCATCGGCGACCTGCTCGGCGGGGGGCATGCGGAAGGCCAGATCCCGATGAAGGAGGCGCTTGCGGCATTGAAGGGGCTCCTGGAAGACCCCTCCGTCCTCAAGGTCGCCCAGAACCTGAAATACGACTACCTGGTGATGAAGCGCCACGGCATCACGCTCCAGTCCTTCGACGACACCATGCTGATGTCCTACGTGCTTGATGCCGGCAAGGGCAATCATGGCATGGACGGCCTGTCGGAAAAATGGCTGGGCCATACGCCGATCCCCTACAAGGACGTTGCCGGCTCCGGCAAGTCCTCCATCACCTTCGACCTCGTCGACATCGATCGCGCCACGGCCTATGCCGCCGAGGATGCCGACGTGACGCTGCGTCTGTGGCTGGTGCTGAAACCGCGCCTCGCAGCGGAGGGCCTGACGCGCATCTACGAGCGTCTGGAGCGCCCGCTGGTGCCCGTTCTCGCGCATATGGAAGAGCGCGGCATCACCGTCGATCGCCAGATCCTTTCGCGTCTGTCAGGCGAACTCGCCCAGAAGGCCGCAGCCACCGAGGACGAGGTCTACGAACTCGCCGGCGAGCGCTTCAACATCGGCTCGCCCAAGCAACTCGGCGATATCCTGTTCGGCCGCATGGGCCTCCCAGGTGGCTCCAAGACCAAGACCGGCCAGTGGTCCACGTCAGCCCAGGTTTTGGAAGACCTTGCGGCAGAAGGTGCTCCGCTGCCTCGCAAGATCGTCGACTGGCGCCAGCTGACCAAGCTGAAATCCACCTATACGGATGCGCTCCCGGGCTACGTGCATCCGCAGACGAAGCGCGTCCACACCGGCTATTCGCTTGCGTCCACCACCACCGGCCGCCTGTCCTCCTCAGAGCCCAACCTGCAGAATATCCCGGTCCGCACGGCTGAAGGCCGCAAGATCCGCACGGCCTTCATCTCGACGCCTGGACACAAGCTCTTGTCGGCCGACTACAGTCAGATCGAGCTGCGTGTGCTGGCCCATGTCGCCGACATCCCGCAGCTGCGTCAGGCCTTCGCCGATGGCATCGATATCCACGCCATGACCGCGTCCGAAATGTTCGGCGTGCCCGTGGAGGGCATGCCGTCGGATGTCCGTCGCCGCGCCAAGGCGATCAACTTCGGCATCATCTACGGCATCTCTGCCTTTGGCCTTGCCAATCAGCTGAGCATAGAGCGGTCGGAAGCCGGCGATTACATCAAGAAATATTTCGAGCGCTTCCCCGGCATCAAGGACTACATGGAATCCACCAAGGCCTTCGCCCGCGAGAATGGATTTGTGGAAACCATCTTCGGTCGGCGCGCGCATTATCCGGAGATCAGGTCGTCCAACCCCTCGTTGCGCGCCTTCAACGAACGCGCCGCAATCAACGCCCCGATCCAGGGCTCGGCTGCCGATGTCATCCGCCGCGCCATGATCCAGATCGAGCCGGCGCTCGCCGCCGCTGGTCTGTCGGAACGTTGCCGGATGCTGCTGCAGGTGCATGACGAACTGATCTTCGAGGTCGAGAACGAAGCCGTCGATACCGCCATGCCCGTCATCGTCGACATCATGGAAAATGCCGCCATGCCCGCCGTTTCCATGCGTGTACCGCTTAAGGTCGATGCGCGGGCAGCCCAGAACTGGGACGAGGCACACTGAGAATTTCCGGCCTCGGCCGGCACCGAAACACGAGGGCTCAGCGCAGCCCCACAGGAGTACGAAACTTGGCTTTCACCACCATCAACGGAAACGTCGTGCATTATGAGCTGATCGGCGAGGCGAAAGCCAAGAACCTGATCGTCTTCTCCAACGGGCTGGGCACCGACTTCCGTATCTGGCTGCCGCTCTTCGACGAACTCGGCGACGACGTCTCGGTACTCCTCTATGACAGCCGTGGCCATGGCCTCTCCGGTGGCGCTGACACGCCCTTCGGCATGTCGGATCTCGTCTCGGATCTGGCCACGCTCTGCGACGAACTCGGCATCCGCAAGGCAACCTTTTGCGGCCTCTCGGTCGGCGGTCTCGTCTGCCAGGGCCTCTGGCAGGAGCGGCCGGATCTGTTCCGCAAGCTCATCCTCTGCGACACCGCCCCCCGCATCGGCACCGCCGAGATCTGGGCCGAACGCATCGCCGGTATCGAGAAGGACGGGATAGAAAGTGCAGCCGATAACGCCATGAACCGCTGGTTTACACCGGCCTTCCATGATGACCGTGCCGACGAGCTGGCTGGCTACCGTCTGATGATGACGCGCCAGTCTCTTTCCGGCTATCTCTCGACCTGCGCGGCTTTGCGCGACACGGATTTCTCCGACGTCCTGCCGACCGTCACCGTGCCCACCCTCTTCGTCGTCGGCGACCAGGATGGCTCCACCCCGCCCGCAACCGTGGAGGCCGGTTCTCAACTTGTGCCCGATGCCCGTTTCGAGGTCATCGACGATTGCGCGCACATCCCTTGTGTCGAGCAGCCAGAGGCCCTCGCGGAGTTGATTCAGGGCTTCATGCGCAAGCAGGCGAACTGACAACAGGACCTGGAAATGCAGAAGCCGCCTCATGGGCGGCTTCTTTCATATCAAGCGTTGACTGTTGCACTCAATGCGCGCCGGACATGTCGCCCAGGACTTCCTTGGAAGCCACGGTCGAATCCGCCTTCAGCTTGTAGACCATGGGAACGCCGGTCGCGAGATTGACGCCGAGGATCTGTTCCTTGGTCAGCTTGTCGAGAACCATCACCAGCGAGCGCAGCGAGTTGCCATGTGCAGCCACCAGGACCTTCTCGCCACGCAGTACGCGCGGCAGGATTTCGGTCATGTAATAGGGCCAGACGCGCGCACCGGTATCGCGCAGGCTTTCGCCGCCTGGAGGCGGGATGTCATAGGAACGGCGCCAGATATGAACCTGCTCCTCGCCCCACTTGGCGCGGGCATCGTCCTTGTTGAGGCCGGAGAGATCGCCGTAGTCACGTTCGTTCAGCGCCTGGTCCTTGATCGTCTCGAGGTCCGTCTGGCCGACGTTTTCGAGGATGATGTCACAGGTCTTCTGCGCACGCGTCAGCACCGAGGTGAACGCGATGTCGAACTTGATGCCATAGTCGGCAAGCGCCTTGCCGCCGGCATTGGCTTCCTGGACGCCGAGCTCCGTGAGATCGGGATCACGCCAGCCGGTAAACAGGTTTTTCAGGTTCCAGTCGCTCTGGCCATGGCGCACGAGCACGAGTGTACCGGTCATCGACAATTCCTCTCTTGACGATCAGGGGGTGGAGTTGAGCTCGAGCACGTCGAGCATGGTATAGCGGCCGGGCTTCTTGTCCCGGGCCCAGACGGCTGCCCGCAATGCGCCGCGCGCAAAGAGAGACCGGTCGGTCGCGCTGTGAGAAAGCGTAACCATCTCGCCTTCGCTGGCAAACAGCACGGAGTGTTCCCCGATGACGGATCCGCCGCGCAGCGTGGCAAAGCCGATCGAGCCCTCTTCGCGTGGTCCGGTATGTCCGTCGCGCACTCTGACCGAATGATCGGCAAGCGCAATTCCTCGCCCTTCCGCCGCCGCTTCGCCGAGCAAGAGTGCCGTGCCGGAGGGCGCGTCAACCTTGTGCTTGTGGTGCATCTCCAGCACTTCGATGTCCCAGCCCGAGGCTTCCAGCGCGCGCGCCGCCTGCTTGATCAGAACCGAGAGCAGGTTGACGCCGAGGCTCATGTTGCCGGACTTCACCACCCGCGCATGCCGCGCGGCGGCATCGATCTTCTCCTCGTGCTCCGTCAGGCAGCCAGTGGTGCCGATGACATGCACGATCCGCGCCTGCGCGGCGAGCGCTGCGAACTCCACGGTCGAAGCCGGCGTGGTAAAGTCGACGACGCCGTCCGCATGCACGAAGGCTGCCAGCGGATCGTCGGTCACGGCAACGCCGAGCTTCGGCACGCCGGCCAATTCGCCGGCATCCTGTCCGAGAACCGCAGAGCCCGTCCGTTCGACCGCCGCATGCAGCACGATGCCCGGCGTCTCGCTGATCAACTTGATGAGCGTCTTGCCCATGCGACCAGCGGCACCAACGACGACGAGCTTCATGGGTGTATCCATGCGGGTCTATTCCTGAATGTTGTGCGGGCCGTTGGACGCGGCCTGCAGGTTGTTGAGGCGAGCGTAAAGACCGCCCGGCTGCTGTGCAAGGCTCTCATGCGTGCCTTCCTCGGCCACTTCGCCCGCCTGCATGACAATGATCTTGTCGGCGTTGACGACCGTGGACAAGCGATGCGCGATGACGATGACGGTGCGCCCGGCCATGGCGGCGTCGAGCGCCTGCTGCACGGCGGCTTCCGATTCCGTGTCGAGTGCGGAGGTCGCCTCGTCGAGCAGCAGGATCGGCGCGTTGCGCACAAGCGCACGGGCAATCGAAAGCCGCTGCCTCTGGCCACCGGATAGCGTCACGCCGTTTTCGCCGACGGGCGTGTCATAACCCTGCGGCTGGGCCAGGATGAAGTCATGCGCATTGGCGAGCCGCGCCGCATCCTCGATCTCCGCATCTGTCGCCTCGGGACGGCCATAGCGGATATTGTCGCGGATCGAGCCTTCGAAAAGGTAGGGCTGCTGCGAGACATAGGCGAGGTGCTGGCGGAGCGACGACTTCGTCACGTCGGCGATGTTCGTCCCGTCGATCAGGATTTCGCCACCTGCCGGATCGTAGAAACGCGGAACGAGCGTGATGACGGTCGACTTTCCGGCGCCCGAAGGACCCACCAGCGCCGTCGTCTGTCCGCCCTCAGCGGTAAAGCTCAATTTGCGCAGGACAGGCGGGTTGGAGCCATAGGCAAAGGTCACGTCGCGGAACTCGATCCGCGCATCCGTCACCGAAAGCGCCGCCGCACCGGTCTTGTCACGCTGATGTGGCTGGGTGTCCAATATCTCGTATATCATGCGGGCGTTGACGGCAGCGCGTTCCATCTGCACCTGCAGGCGCGCGAGCCGCTTTGCCGGTTCGTAGGCGAGCAGCAGCGCAGTGACGAAGGAGAAGAAGGCGCCGGGCAGAACGCCCCCATAGATCGCCTGGTAGGCGGCATAGGCCATGACCCCCGCAATCGAGAAGCCGGCCACCGTTTCCGTCATCGGGCCATTGCGTTCGCTGAGTTGCGCGATCTTGTTGGCGCGGCGTTCCGCCTCGTTGATCGTCGACTGGATCTTGTTCTGCAACTGGGCCTCCATGGTGAAGGCCTTGACGATGGCGATGCCCTGAACGGTCTCCTGGACCGCCCCCAGCACATGGGAATTGAGAATAATGCTCTCTTTCGTGGCGCTGCGCAGCCGCCTGGAGAGATAGCGCAGTCCGATCATCAGCGGAGGCGCCACGGTAAAGACGATGAGCGTCAGAACCAGATCCTGGAACAACATGACCCCGATCAGGGCGACGAGGGTGACCAGATCGCGCGCCAGCGAGGTAACGGTGAGATTGAGCACATCCCGGACGCCGTTGATATTCTCGTTGATCTGGGCAGCGAGGCGGGCGGAGCGGGCTTCGCTGAAATAGCCGACGGAAAGCGACATCAGATGGGCAAACAGCCGACGCTGATAGCGGGCCACGATATTGTTGCCGATCTTCGACAGCGTCACAGCCTGCCCGTAGCCGGCAAAACCGCGGATCACGAAAGCCGCAAAGATGGCGCCGCAGATGATCCAAACGAGGTCGGCCCGCCGATTGGCAAACGCCTCATTGATCACGGCCTCCATGATCCAGGCGGTGAATGCCGTAGTCGCCGCGACCGTCAGCAGGCAGAAGATGGCGAATGTGTAACCCCTGACGTGTTCGCGCCCGTTTTCCGCGATCACGCGCTTCAGGATGGCGGAGACGCTTTCGATATCCGTCTTGCGGGTTTCGGTGTTCCTGGCGGCCAAGAAAAAATGTCCTGTGCGATTGCTCTTTTACGCCCGCGCAGGCGCCGCCGCTCTATAGCCAGTCGCGGCGGCTTTGGCCATAGGCGGACGGCCTTTGCGCTCAGCGCCAGTGACGCCCCTCGGTGGCAAGCCCGAAGTCGGCTGGCGCGGTTGCGAAGGCTGCGAGCCCATGCAGGGCGGCCTGGGGATGGGTCACGACAAAGGTCGGAATGCTGTGCATCAGGGCGTTATGCGGGGCCTTGTCCTCGAAGGCCGCGCGGAATTCGCCGCTCTGCAACGCAGGCAGGATCTTCGGCGAGATTCCGCCGGCAAGAAACACGCCACCCTTGGCCATGAAAATGAGTGCGAGATCGCCCGCGACCCGGCCGAGATAGGTGGCAAAGAGGCTGAGCGCTTCCCCCGCCCTGGCGTCCGCGCCAGAAATCCCGGCAGCCGATACCTCTGCCGGTTCGTCGTAACGGGGCGTCAGATTGCCATCCGCCTTGCAGAGGGCGCGGTAAATGTTCATCAGCCCGCGTCCGGAGAGAAGCTCTTCGGCGGAAACGCGCCCGAGTGCCGCATTCGGGTCACGCACCGGCGTCAGATATGGCCATATCTGGTGATCGCGAAGCGTGCGCGGCCCCACATCCACATGCCCGCCTTCGCCCGGAACCGGGAACCACATGTCCCGCGCCCTGACCAGGCCGGCAACGCCAAGGCCCGTACCGGGCCCGAGCACGACGCGCGAACCGAGCGGCGCCTCGCTGAGCGAGCCGAGATTCTGCCGGTCGCTGGCTTCGAGCGTTGCTGCGGCAAGAGCCTGTGCTTCGAAGTCATTGAGCAGCAAGACTTCGGCAAAGCCGAGATCGGCCATCAGCACCTTCGGCCGGACCATCCAGGGGAAGTTGGTCAGCGGCACCTCGTCGCCTTCGATCGGCCCGGCCAGCGCCAGGATCAGCGACTTCGGCTTGTGGCTCGTGGTTTCCAGAACGCAGGTGCGGATCGCATCGTCAATCGTCGCAAAGTCCTTGTTCACCACGTTCGGAAAGCTGATCCGCTCACCACTTTCGTCGATCAGGATCGAGAAGCGGGCATTGGTGCCACCGATGTCGCCGATCAGGATCGGAAAGGGGAGAGTGTCGTCGCGCTGTGTCTGGGCCATGGTCTGTCCGGTCTTGGCCCCCGCTGCCTCAGGCAGTCAGGGTCTGCATTAGGATGTCGGCGGTTGAGAGGTTCAGCGCCATCGGAATGTCGTAGACGGTCGCAAGCCGCATCAGCGCCTTGACATCCACATCATGGGGCATCGGAGTCAAGGGGTCGACAAAGAAGACGAGCATGTCCACTTCGCCGGTCGAGATCAATGCGCCGATCTGCTGATCGCCGCCAAGCGGCCCACTCTTCAGCCGCGTCACGTCGAGCTCGGATACGGCCTCCTTGATCCGGCCGCCTGTCGTGCCCGTCGCCACGATCCGCCAGCCCATGAGCTTGGCCTTGTGGCGTCTGGCGAACTCCGCCATGTCATCTTTCTTCTGGTCATGCGCGATCAGGGCGATGCAACGGGTGCGGCTCACGACGGGTCCCCCAACTCATTTTAATCGATTTGATAAACCCATCTAGCGCAGCCCGCCGCGCTTGAAAAGGCATCAGGCGTCGGACGTCTCACCAACCGGCGGGGCGAGCGGCGGGCACGGGTACCACTGCAGGAATCTCGAACGACGAGTCGGCTGCGGCCACAGGCGCGACAAAGGCCGAGGCAGCGGTCGGCATGCCTCCGCCCTGGGCCTGGTAGGTCGCCTCGAGTTCGCTCGACGGTCCACCGGCATCCAGCACCATGGCGCAGGCCTTAGGCAGGTCGGACACCTGCATGGCCCGCGGCTTCGGCGCCGGCTTGGCGTTCGGGTCCTTCTTTGGCGCCGCCCAGGGCTCCTTGGTGAACCACCAGGCCAGCGACTTGTCACAGCCGTCGCCCGGCGGCACCGCAGCCTGCGGCTTGCAGCCGCTCGCGCCATCGGGGCAGCGCATGCGGATGTGGAAATGGGCGTCGTGACCGTAGATTGGCCGGATCTTGCCAAGCGCGGAGCGGTCGCCGGTCCAGGTGTCACAGAGCTTCTTCTTGATCGCTGGATTGACGAAGATGCGCTCCACCTGCGGATAGCTGGCCGCCTGCACGACAATCCGGGCATGGGTGTCGGTCCAGAGCCGCCTGTCCACGGTGAGGAACTTGTTCTTTTCCAGCAAGGACGTGAAGGGCATGTCTTCGCGCTGTTGCGGCGACAACGGGTTTACAGGCTTCGGCGTGAACCAGATATCGGCATCAAGGCCGATCTGATGCGAGGCATGGCCCGAAAGCATCGGGCCGCCGCGTGGCTGGGAAATGTCCCCGATCAGGATCCCCGATCCCCAGCCGAGCTGCACCGCATCTCTGGAAAACCGTTCGAGAAGCGCGATCATCTGCGGATGGCCCCAGCGGCGATTGCGCGACAGCCGCATGGCCTGCCAGGTCGGCCCATCGGTCGGGATGGCGACTGCCCCTGCAATGCAGCCCTTGGCATAGGATCCGTACGGCGAGGGGGCAGCCTTGGCCGGCAGTGCCATGCCGCCAAACAACTCCTTGGCGGGGCGCCCTTCGGCAAAGGCCGCGTCGCCGATGACGGTCGCGAAGGCCGCCGCAAGCATCAGTGCCGCGGCGATCGGGCGGCTGCCCCTGGTCGTTTTCATCGTGTGTTCGTCCCCGGTCTGTCCTGATCTCCCAAGGGCGAAGCGCCCCGGGTGAATCACCTGTCAGTCTAGCGTGAAATGGAAATGGGGTGAATCTGCGGATGCAACGCCGCTCACATCTCTGTCAGCTGCCTGTTTTTTGTCGACATTTGCCCTATCCTGCGTCGCAACCATGAAAATCAAGGGGAAATCGGTCGATGGGTCTGAACAAGAAGAGTGCGGTGTTCGGTGGTCTCCTGGCGGTTCTGGCATTCTCGCCGCAGCTTGTGACCGCGCAGGAGCCGGCTGAGCCGTTCGTGCACGGCGTCGCCATCGTGGGCGATGTGAAATATCCGGCAGGCTTCGAACGCTTCGACTACGTCAATCCGACAGCGCCCAAGGGCGGCACGCTTCGCATGTCGTCGACCGGCACCTTCGACAGCTTCAACCCGGTTTTGAACAAGGGAGAGGCGGCCCCGGCGCTTGCTTATGTCTTCGACACCTTGCTCAAGGATTCCAGCGACGAGGTTTCCACCGGATATGGATTGCTCGCCGAGGGTGTCTCTTTCCCCGCAGACTTCTCCAGCGCAACCTTCCGCCTGCGTCCCGAAGCCCGTTTCGCTGACGGTGAACCTGTGAAGCCCGAGGACGTCATCTTCAGCTTCGAAAAGCTGAAGGAGCTGAACCCTCTCTACATGAGTTATTACGGCCACGTGATTTCGGCCGAAAAAACCGGCGAGCGGGACGTCACCTTCCGTTTCGACCAGAAGAACAATCGCGAACTGCCGATGATCCTTGGCCAGTTTCCCGTCATTCCCAAGCACTGGTGGGAAGGAAATGGTCCCGATGGTCAGCCGCGTGACATTTCACGCACCACCCTGGAGCCTGTCTTGGGTTCGGGTCCCTACAGGATTGCCGAGTTCAAGCCCGGCGCCAGCATCCGCTACGAATTGCGCGACGACTACTGGGGCAAGGATCTCAACGTCAACGTCGGTTACAACAACTTCCGGAACGTCACCTACACGATGTTCGGCGACCGCGACGTCGAGTTCGAGGCCTTCCGCTCCGGCAACACAGATTTCTGGCAGGAGACGCGTGCCGCCCGCTGGGCAACCGGTTTCGATTTTCCCGCCGTGAAGGATGGCCGCGTCACGAAAAAGGAATACGAAAACCCCTACCGCGCAACGGGGATCATGCAGGCGCTGGTTCCCAATATGCGGCGTGAGATCTTCAAGGACCAGCGGGTGCGCGAGGCGCTGAACTATGCGCTCGATTTCGAGGAGCTGAACCGGACGGTCTTCTACAACGCCTATCACCGCGTCGCGAGTTTCTTCTCCGGAACCGAGCTCGCTTCCACCGGACTTCCTGAAGGCAAGGAGCTGGAACTGCTGACGGCCCTGAAAGACAAGGTTCCGGCTTCGGTCTTCGACACGCCTTATGAGAACCCGGTCGGAGGCACGCCGCAGGCCTCGCGAGACAACCTCCGTAAGGCGGTCGAACTGTTGAAGGACGCCGGCTACGAATTGCGCGGCAATGCCATGGTGAACGCGAAGACGGGTCAGCCCTTTCGCTTTGAGCTGCTTCTGTCCAGCCCGCAGCTGGAGGTCGTGGCCGTGCCTTATCAGCAGCAATTGCGCAAGATTGGCATCGACATGGCGGTTCGCACCGTCGATGACTCGCAATACACCAACCGCACCCGGACTTTCGACTACGACATGACCTGGACGGTATGGGCCCAGACGCTCAACCCGGGCAATGAACAGCGCGATTACTGGGGATCGACCTCGGTCGATCGCGAAGGTTCACAGAACTATGCCGGCATTGCCGATCCCGCCGTCGATGCATTGATCGAAAAGATCATCTTCCCGGCCGACCGAGACGAACAAGTCGCCGCGACCAGAGCGATGGACCGTGTGCTGCTCGCCCATGACTACGTCATACCTCTCTACTATGGCGGGACGGCCCGTTATGCCTTCTGGGACAAGTTCGAGCACCCGGCTGAACTACCGACCTATTCCACCGGCTTCCCCCTGATCTGGTGGGCGAAGAGCCCGTGACCCGGCCTCGGGGCTTGCGCCTTGGCCCGGAGCCACTAGGAATGAAGGGGACGAATCGCATGAAAGGGAGCGGCTGAGATTGGCGGACGCAATGGGAATGGCCTTGGCCGGCGGGTTTGATCCCGCAACGGAGCGTTTTGCATGATCGCCTATATTTTCCGGCGTCTGCTGCTGATGATCCCGACCATGGTCGGCATCATGGGCATATCCTTCATCGTCATCCAGTTTGCCCCCGGTGGCCCGGTCGAACAGGTCATCGCCCAGCTGAGCGGTCAGGGCGACAGCGCCGATGCGCGTCTGTCCGGCGGCGGCGACATGCTGAACCAGTCGGTCGGCACGGAGGAGAGTGGCTCCCGCTATCGCGGTGCCCAGGGCCTTGATCCGGACCTGATCGCCAAGCTCGAAAAGCAGTTCGGCTTCGACAAGCCGCCGCTTGAACGGTTCATGGAAATGATGTGGAATTACATCCGCTTCGACTTCGGTGAGAGTTTCTTCCGCAACACGTCTGTCATCGACCTCATCATCGAAAAGATGCCGGTCTCGATCTCGCTCGGCCTGTGGGTCCTGTTGATCTCCTATGCGATCTCAATCCCGCTTGGGATCAGGAAGGCGGTCTCAGACGGCTCGCGCTTCGATGTCTGGACCTCTGGCGTCATCGTCATCGGTTATGCCGTTCCGGGCTTCCTCTTCGGCATCTTGCTCATCGTGCTGTTCGCAGGCGGCTCCTTCTTTGACTGGTTCCCGCTCCGCGGCCTGACCTCCGACAATTTCGCCGAACTCTCCTGGTGGGAGAAGATCCTCGACTACTTCTGGCACCTCGCACTGCCGCTGACAGCGCTCCTGCTTTCGGCCTTCGCCACGACGACCCTGCTGACGAAGAACTCCTTCATCGACGAGATCAAGAAGCAGTATGTGGTGACTGCCCGCGCCAAGGGTCTCGGCGAGCGCCAGGTGCTCTACGGCCATGTCTTTCGCAACGCCATGCTGATCGTCATCGCCGGCCTTCCCGCGGCCTTCATCTCGGCTTTCTTCACCGGTTCGCTGCTCATCGAAAACATCTTCTCGCTCGATGGCCTCGGACGCCTCGGCTATCTCGCCGTCGTCAATCGCGACTATCCGATCGTCTTTGCCACGCTCTACATCTTTTCGCTGATGGGTCTTGTGGTCGGCCTCATCTCCGACCTGATCTACACATGGATCGACCCGCGCATCGATTTCGACCGGAGGGATGTCTGATGTCCGCCGTCGAAACCACGTCCATCGCGCCGCCGAAAAAGGCCTGGCTCAAGCCCACCAATCGCCGTCGCCTCGAAAACTTCAAGGCGAATCGGCGCGGCTTGTGGTCCTTCTGGATCTTCATGGTCCTCTTCGTGCTCTCGATGTTTGCCGAATTCATTGCCAATGACCGGCCCGTCATCGCTTCCTACAAGGGCGAGATCCTCTTCCCCGTTGTCGTCGACTACCCGGAGGAAAAGTTCGGCGGCTTCCTCGCTGTCACCGACTATCGCTCGCCCTTCATATCGGACGAGATCAATGCCAACGGCTGGATGATCTGGCCACCGATCCGCTATTCCTACCGCACGGTGAATTCCGAAGTGCCACACTCGGCGCCCACAGCGCCCTTCTGGCTGATGGACAAGGAAACCCGCTGCGCCGCCTATCCGCTGAAGGCCGAGGATCCGAGCTGCGTGCTCGGCAACATGAACTGGCTCGGCACCGACGATCAGGCGCGCGACGTCATGGCCCGCATGATCTACGGCTTTCGCATCTCGATCCTCTTCGGACTGGCGCTGACGCTCGCCTCCGCCGCGATCGGGGTCACGGCGGGGGCCGTGCAGGGTTATTTCGGCGGCTGGACCGATCTCCTGATGCAGCGTTTCATCGAGATCTGGTCATCAATGCCGGTGCTCTACATCCTGCTGATCATCGCAGCCATCCTGCCGCCCGGCTTCTTCGTCCTGCTCGGCATCATGCTGCTTTTCTCCTGGGTCGGCTTCGTCGGCATCGTGCGTGCCGAATTCCTGCGCGCGCGAAACTTTGAATATGTCAACGCTGCCCGCGCGCTAGGCGTTGGAAACGGCACGATCATGTTCCGCCACCTGCTGCCGAACGCCATGGTCGCCACCTTGACCTTCCTGCCCTTCATCCTCTCGGGTTCGATCACCACGCTCACCTCGCTCGACTTCCTCGGCTTCGGCATGCCGCCTGGCTCGCCCTCGCTTGGTGAGCTGATCGCGCAGGGCAAACGCAATCTCCAGGCCCCCTGGCTCGGCCTCACCGCCTTCTTCACCATGTCGATCATGCTCTCGCTCCTGATCTTCGTCGGCGAAGCCGTGCGCGATGCCTTTGATCCGAGGAAGACCTTCCGATGAGCGAACATATGAAGCCTCTCCTCTCCGTGCGAGATCTGTCCGTTGCCTTCCACCAGGGCGGAAGCGAGAGTCTGGCGGTAGACCGGGTTTCTTTCGATATCGGTCGGGGCGAGATCGTCGCTCTCGTCGGCGAATCCGGTTCCGGCAAGTCGGTCTCCGCTGCCTCGATCCTGAAACTCCTGCCTTATCCGGCGGCCAGCCACCCCTCCGGCCAGATCCTCTTCGACGGTCGCGACCTGATGACGGCCAGCGAGCCGGAGCTGCGTGCCGTGCGCGGCAACGAGATCACCATGATCTTCCAGGAGCCGATGACCTCGCTCAATCCGCTCCACACGATTGAGCGGCAGATCGGCGAGATCCTGACGCTCCATCAGGGTCTGGCGGGCGCCCCGGCCCGCGCAAGAGTGCTGGAACTGCTGCATCAGGTCGGTATCCGCGAACCTGAAAAGCGGCTCACAGCCTATCCCCATGAACTCTCTGGTGGGCAGCGCCAGCGTGTCATGATCGCCATGGCACTCGCCAACAGACCGAAGCTCCTGATCGCCGACGAGCCGACTACGGCACTCGACGTCACCGTCCAGGCGCAGATCCTGGAACTGCTCGGCCGCCTGAAGACCGAGCATGGCATGTCCATGCTGTTCATCACCCACGATCTCGGCATCGTCCGCAAATTCGCCGATCGCGTCTGCGTCATGACCAAGGGTGAGATCGTCGAGGCCGGCGCGGTCGAAGAAATCTTCGAGCGCCCGCAGCACCCCTATACGAAGAAACTGCTTGCCTCCGAGCCGCGCGGCGAGCCGCCGCTTCTGGACGCGACAAAAACCGTTGTCATGCAGGGCGAGGACATCCGCGTCTGGTTCCCGATCAAGGCCGGCTTCCTGCGCCGCACGGTGGACCATGTAAAAGCCGTCGATGGCGTGGACCTGACGCTCAGGGCCGGGCAGACGCTCGGGGTAGTCGGCGAATCCGGCTCTGGCAAGACGACGCTCGGCCTGGCCCTCTCGCGCCTCATTGCCTCGAAGGGGCGCATCAGCTTCATTGGCAAGGACATTCACGCTTTCTCTTACAGCGAGATGCGGCCGCTGCGCGATCGCCTGCAAATCGTCTTCCAGGATCCCTTCGGCTCGCTCAGCCCCCGCATGTCGGTCGGCGAGATCATTGCCGAGGGGCTGAAGGTTCATGAAAAGCAGCTCACGGCGGAAGAGCGCGATGCACGCGTTGCCTGGGCGCTTGAGGAAGTCGGCCTCGATCCCACCACCCGCTGGCGTTATCCGCATGAATTTTCCGGCGGCCAGCGGCAGCGCATCGCGATTGCCCGCGCCATGGTGCTCAAACCCCGTTTTGTCATGCTCGACGAGCCGACATCCGCCCTCGACATGACCGTCCAGGCCCAGGTCGTTGATCTCCTGCGCGACCTTCAGGCCAGGCACGATCTCGCCTATCTCTTCATCAGTCATGACCTGAAGGTGGTGAAAGCGCTTGCCAACGAGCTCATCGTCATGCGCGGTGGAAAGGTGGTCGAGAGGGGCCCGGCGGCAGAGGTCTTCGCCTCTCCCAAAGCCGATTACACCCGTGCCCTGATGGCCGCAGCCTTCAATCTCGAAGCCGTCGAGGCCGGTGGCATTCGCCAATAATGTGAGTTTACCATGTCCGACAAACGCCCCGTCGTCATCGACCTCCGCTTCGCGCGCGAGACTGTGGTCTCCGCACTGCGTTCGGCCTTTCCAGATCGGCCTGTCATCGACATGGGCGACCCCGCCAATGCCGACCGAGACCTTTCCGATGCGGAATTCGCCATCGTCTGGAAGCCGGATCCGGCGCTCTTCCGCCGTGCCACGGGGTTGAAGGCCATCTTCTCCGGTGGTGCCGGCGTCGATCACATCCTCTCGGCCTATGAACTCCCCGACCTTCCCATCGTGCGCTTCGTCGATCGCAGCCTGACGGATCGCATGAGCGAGTGGGTTGTTTGGCAATGCCTCCACCATCTGCGCAACGGCATCGCCTATGCCGGGCAACAGCGGGAGCACGTCTGGAATGAAATCGCCGAACAGCCGGAAGCCCGTGACGTCACGGTCGGCGTCATGGGTCTCGGTGTCCTCGGTGCCGATGCCGTCCGCAAGCTGAAGGTCATGGGTTTCGATGTCATCGGCTGGTCGCGTCGTGCCAAGTCGATCGCCGGTCTCGAAACCTTCGATGCCGCAGGCCTCGATGCCTTCCTGGGTCGCACCGACATCCTCGTCGGCCTCCTGCCGCTGACCGAGGACACGCGCGGCATCTACGATTGCGCGCTCTTCTCGAAGCTCCGCAGCACTGGCGCCTTGGACGGTCCCATCTTCCTCAATGCGGGTCGTGGTGGCAGCCAGAACGAAGCCGAATTAATTGAGTGTCTCGCCGACGGTACGCTGAAGGCAGCATCCCTGGACGTCTTCGAAAATGAGCCGCTTGTCACCGACAGCCCGCTCTGGTCGATGCCCAATGCGATCGTGACGCCCCATGCGGCAGCGGCATCGGATGTTCGTGCACTTTTCCGCCATGTAGAGGCGCAGATCGCTCGTCTGGAAAGCGGCAAACCGCTCGAATTCGTCGTCGACCGCACATCCGGCTACTGATCAGCCACCGAATTCGCGGAACAAACCGCGACAGCTTCCGTTTGTCCTGAGGAACGCGCCTTGAGCGCCTCAGAAAATGGGAGCATCACATGAGCAGCAGAACCGATATGCCCGACACATCCGATCGTCGGACCCGTGGCCTGAGGCCTGAGCCCATGACGCCGGTCGAGGCTCGCCAGGGCTTTCGCGGCAAGCCTGTCCTGATTGTCCTCCTGGGAGGGCTCATTCTCGCCATGCTGGTCTGGATTCCCGCTGAATGGTGGGGCAATTCGATTGCGCCGGAAAATCCAGCCAATGAGTCGCAGCAGACAGCTCCAGCGCCGTCCCCGGGGGGCACTTCCGACGGGGCCGAGAACATGCCGCAGTCAAACCCGACGCCGGGCCAGTGATTGCAGCTTGGCCGGTACGCGCACGTCGCTCACTGGACAATCCGAAATCGATTGCCGATAACTGCAGCGGAAGCGACCGAAGTGTTCCGGTCGCCCGCCGCAGCCTCCGCTGCGGAAGTGAAGGCAGTGGATAATGACCAAGACTGATATCGCGACCAGGGTATATAACCACGCCTGGAAGCTCGATCCGATCATCCGCAGCCTTATCGATACCGACTTCTACAAGCTCCTGATGCTTCAGATGATCTGGAAGCTTTACCCGGAGGTCAACGCCACCTTCACCCTGATCAACCGCACCACCTCGGTCCGTCTCGCCGACGAGATCGACGAGCAGGAGCTACGCGACCAGCTCGATCATGTCCGGTCTCTTCGTCTGACCAAGAAGGAAATGATCTGGCTCGCGGGCAATACCTTTTATGGCCGGGCCCAGATCTTCGAACCCGAATTCCTTGCATGGCTCGGCAATCTCCAGCTGCCCGAATACGAGCTTGCCAAGCGCGACGGTCAATACGAGTTGACCTTCCACGGTCCCTGGATGGAAACGACGCTCTGGGAGATTCCGGCGCTCGCAATCATCAATGAACTGCGCTCGCGTGCGGCCATGCGCTCCGTCGGATATTTCACCCTCGATGTGCTATACGCCCGAGCCAAGGCCAAGATGTGGGCCAAGGTCGAGCGCTTGCGCGAACTTCCGGGCCTGCGCATCTCCGATTTCGGTACTCGACGGCGCCACAGCTTCCTCTGGCAGCGCTGGTGCGTCGAAGCCCTGAAGGAAGGCATCGGCCCGGCTTTCACGGGGACAAGCAACGTCCTGCTCGCCATGGATTCGGATCTGGAGGCAGTGGGCACGAATGCCCACGAACTTCCGATGGTCGTCGCAGCGCTTGCCAGAAACGACGAGCAACTGGCAGCCGCCCCTTACCAGGTTCTCAAGGACTGGAACCGTCTCTACGGCGGAAACCTGCTGATCGTCCTTCCGGATGCCTTCGGCACCGCATCGTTTCTCCAGCACGCCCCCGATTGGGTCGCCGACTGGACCGGCTTCCGCCCGGACAGCGCGCCCCCGATCGAAGGCGGTGAGAAGATCATCGACTGGTGGAAGAAGACGGGCCGAGATCCCCGCAAGAAATTGCTGATCTTCTCCGACGGTCTTGATGTCGATGCCATCATCGACACCTACCGCCACTTCGCCGGCCGTGTGCGCATGTCCTTCGGCTGGGGTACGAACCTCACCAATGATTTCGCCGGCTGCGCACCGGTGGAGATCGCCGGCCTGAAACCGATTTCCATCGTCTGCAAAGTGTCGGAAGCCAATGGTCGCCCTGCC
Source organism: Peteryoungia algae (assembly GCF_030369675.1). Lineage (NCBI taxonomy): Bacteria > Pseudomonadati > Pseudomonadota > Alphaproteobacteria > Hyphomicrobiales > Rhizobiaceae > Peteryoungia > Peteryoungia algae. The sequence continues at coordinate 3,448,011 of NZ_CP128477.1, forward strand.
GTGAAACTCTCGGACAATCCGCGCAAGGCAACCGGCGATCCGGCCGAGGTTGAGCGATACCTCCGCTTCTTCGGTTCACAGGACCGTGTCGAGCAGGCCGTAATCGTCTGACATCAGCGACGCTCTGATGCTTTAGATGTCTTGCATCCGCCGCCTCTGCCATGCAGTCTTGTTTCCACGGGAGGGAGCCCGTGATCTGCAAGGGAGGAATGCCGAATGGATATGCAGGGAACCGAGCGCATAGAGGCGCCGGTCGAGACCGTATGGCTGGCCCTCAACGATCCTGATATCCTGAAACAGGCGATCCCTGGCTGCGAGAGCCTGGAAAAGACGTCCGACACCACGATGGCGGCCAAGGTCGTTCTCAAGATCGGACCGATCAAGGCGAAGTTTGAGGGCGCCGTCGAGTTGCAGAACCTCAACCCGCCCAATTCCTATACGATATCAGGCGAAGGCAAGGGCGGCCTTGCCGGCTTTGCCAAGGGCGGGGCAGATGTGACGCTGACATCCGATGGCGAAGGAGCGACCGTACTCACCTACACAGTGAAGGCGGAAGTCGGTGGCAAAATCGCGCAGCTCGGCAGTCGTCTGATCGAATCGACATCAAAAAAGCTCGCCGGAGAGTTTTTCTCGAATTTCAGCGCGGCCGTGACAGCGGGTGAGGGAGGACGCGAGGCTTGACCGGACACGCGCGATCGGGTGAAAGCCCGGCGCAAGGATACGTCATCATCGTGGGAACCAGCCGAGATGATTCGGCCTTATGGGGACATGACGATGATGAACGAAGGACCTGATCAGTATTTCGAACAGCAGGACATGGCGGTCAAGCTGATGCTTCTCGAAAACAAGTCCGACGAACTGACGGACATCCTGGTGGAAGCGCTCCAGGATGCGTTGAAGCTCCTTGAAGAAGAGCTCGCAACCGTCCACTGATTGAGCGCAGTCAGAAGCGGTCGGACACCTGGATGCCGGCCGGACCGAGGATGACCGCGACCAGCACGGGCAGGAAGAACAGGATCATCGGGACGGTGAGCTTCGGCGGCAAGGCCGCGGCCTTCTTTTCCGCCTCGTTCATGCGCTCGTCGCGCCCTTCCTGAGCCAGCACCCGAAGTGCCTGGGCGACAGGCGTACCATAGCGGTCCGCCTGGATCAGCGCCTGGACCACGTTCTTGACGCCGTCGAGCTGGGTTCGCGTGCCAAGATTTTCGAGCGCCTGGCGCCGATCGGGCAGGAACGAGAGCTCAGCGGTGGTGAGTACCATTTCCTCGGCGAGTTCGGGTGATTGTTCCCCGATTTCGTCCGATACACGTCGCATGGCGGCCTCGAGGGAAATACCGGATTCCACACAAATCAGCATCAGGTCCAGCGCGTCTGGCCACGCGCGGCGGATCGATTTCTGGCGTTTGCCAATACGGTTCGAAATATAGATGTTCGGCAGATAAAAGCCGACATACCCCCCCACGATGGTCGCAAAGAGCCGGACCGCAGGCGGTTTTTCGGCGAGATTTCCCAGTGCGAAGACCCAGAATGCGGTCAGTGCCAGGGTTGCGAAGGGCAACAGGAAGCGCGCGACGAGAAACATGTTCAGCGCGTTCTGTGAACGAAGCCCTGCAGCCTTGAGCCGGTCGACAGTGCCGACGTCGACAAGCGCCTTCTTCAGATTGAAGCGCTCGACGATATTGCGCACCGACTTGTTATTGTTGGCCCGGAGCGATGCGCGGCTCTGCGTCGCTTCGGCATTGAGCTTCGCCCGCTCACGCGCCCGGATCAGGTCGCGCTCGGTCGAGACTGCACGCATGCGCTTGTTGAGATCGCCGCGTTCCAGGTACGGCATCGCGAACGTGTAGAATGTGCCGAAGACCGCGAGCGCCACCAGCACTGCGATCACCAACGCCGGATCGGTCATTTGTGCGGCCCAGTCCTCGGTCATCCCGCCTATCCTTCAGATCTCGAAATTGATCATGTTGCGCATGACAAGCAGCCCGATACTCATCCACACCGCTGAAATGCCGAGGATCAGGTGTCCTCGCGGATCAGTGAAGAGGATCATGATGTATTGCGGGGATGTCAGGTAAACCAGGAAGGCGACGATGAAGGGCAGGGCGCCGATGATGGCCGCCGAAGCTTTCGCTTCCATCGACAGCGCGCTGACCTTGGCCTTCATCTTCTTGCGGTCGCGCAGCACCCGCGAAAGGTTGGACAGGGCTTCGGAAAGATTGCCGCCTGCCTGTCCCTGGATCGCCACGACGATAGCAAAGAAACTGACCTCCGAGAGCGGCATGGTCTGGTGCATGCGCGCAACCGCATCGGGGACGTTGAGGCCGAGCTGCTGCGATTCGACGATCCGGCGGAACTCGGTCTTGACCGGCTCCTGGCCGTCGGACGCGATCATGCGGATCGCGTCGTTCAGCGGCAGGCCCGATCGGATGGAGCGCACCATCACGTCCAGCGAGTTTGGAAACTCGTTCAGAAACTGCTTCTGGCGACGGCCGACGAGAAAGCCGACGATCCAGCGCGGCAGGCCGAGGCCAGCGACAAAGGTGGCGCCCCCGATGACCAGCGGCGGCATGCCGGTGAGAAAGGTCACGGCGAGCACCACGAGGCTCAGAATGGCACTCAGGATATAGAATTGCGGCAGCGTTACCGGCAGACCCGATTGCACAAGCTTGGCCTTGAGACTGGTGGCATTGGCCTTCTTGGTCTTCTCCTGCTGCTGCTTCTTTTCCAGTTCCTTCAGCGAATCCTGGACAGATTTGCGACGCTTGGAGATTTCCTGCACGCGGTCGCGGGCAGCTTTCACCTGCGAGGTATCGGTTTCGGCAGCACGAACCCTGTTGATGCGGCTGGCGGTCTTCTTGTCGGTCTCGATTCTCGAATACAGCACGCCATAGGCCACGGCTCCGGTCGAGACGGCAACCAGAAGAACGATGGCGAGAATGGTCGGATCGATGCCGAACATGGTGATCAGATCCCCTTCGACTTCTGTTCCATGGAATCAAGCGCGGCAGCGAGCCGGCGATCCTCGTTGTAGTAACGGGCGCGGTCCCAGAAATGCGGCTTGCCGATGCCGGTCGACATGTGCCGTCCGATGATCTTGCCGTTGGAGTCTTCACCGTCCATCTCGTAGCGCATCAGGTCCTGGGTGATGATCACGTCGCCTTCCATCCCGATCACCTCGGTGATGTGGGTGATTCGGCGCGAACCGTCGCGCAGACGGGCGGCCTGGATGATGACGTCGATCGAGCCGGAGATAATCTCGCGCACGGTCTTGGCCGGCAGAGAAAAACCACCCATGGCGATCATCGATTCCATACGGCTGAGGCATTCGCGCGGCGTGTTCGCATGGATCGTGCCCATCGAACCGTCGTGGCCGGTGTTCATGGCCTGGAGAAGGTCGAAAACCTCCGGTCCACGCACTTCGCCGACGATGATGCGTTCGGGGCGCATACGCAGGCAGTTCTTGACGAGGTCACGCATGGTGATTTCGCCTTCGCCTTCGATGTTCGGCGGGCGCGTTTCGAGACGCACCACATGCGGCTGCTGCAGCTGCAGTTCGGCCGTGTCTTCGCAGGTGATGACACGCTCGTCGGTGTCAATGAAGCCCGTCAGGCAATTGAGAAGCGTCGTCTTGCCCGAGCCGGTACCGCCGGAGATGACCACGTTGCACCGGACGCGCCCGATGATCTGCAGAACCTCCGCGCCCTCTGGCGTGATCGCGCCGAACTTGACGAGCTGGGCGAGGGTCAGCTTGTCCTTCTTGAACTTACGGATGGTGAGAGCCGGTCCGTCGATCGCGAGCGGCGGCGCGATGACGTTCACACGGGAACCATCGGGAAGACGCGCGTCGCAGATCGGGCTCGATTCGTCGACGCGGCGGCCGACCTGGCTGACGATGCGTTGGCAGATCGAAAGCAGCTGGGAATTGTCGCGGAAGCGGATCTCCGACTCGATGGTCTTGCCGCCGACTTCGATGAAGGTCTGGCCAGCCCCGTTGACCATGATGTCGGCAATGTCGTCGCGTGCCAGCAGCGGCTCGAGCGGACCGTAGCCCAAGACGTCGTTGCAGATGTCATCGAGCAGTTCTTCCTGCTCCGAGATCGACATCGCGAAGTTCTTGATCGTGATGATGTCGTTGACGATATCGCGGATTTCTTCGCGCGCGCTTTCGCCGTCGAGCTTGGCCAGCTGCGACAGGTCGATCGTGTCGATCAGCGCCGAGAAGACCTGGCTCTTGGTGTCGTAATAATCTTCTGTCCGCGGTGGCTTCTTGCGGCTCGGGGTCTGCATCGAAGGTGCCGCGACCTGCTGCCGGCTGTTGACCTCCGGGCTGCCGGGCTCGATGAGCGTGCTGGAACGGGCCGCAGGTGCGGCAGCAGGCGGCTGTGCCGGGATCGTGCTGACGCCCGCCCCGCCCTTGCCGAAGCCGTCGTTTCCGCGTTTGCCAAACATGAGCTCTACCTGTTCCTGTTACCGGTCTACTTCTTGCGGAGTTTTTCGATGAGCGAGCCGAGGCCCGCCTTCTTGGGTTTCTTGATCGTGGCGCGGCCCGTCACCAGATGCGCCAGCTGCGAAAAGGTCTCCGCTGTCGGGGATTTCCCATCGAGTTCGCTGATCATCCGGCCACTGTTGGCGGCCGTGCCGAAAAGCTGTGCATCAAAGGGTATGATTGCGACCGGCTCGAGTTCGAGCGGTTCGAAGAAATCCGATGGCGCGATTTCGGGACGTTTCGGCATGCCGACCTGATTGAGGATCAGATGCGGCGGCTTGTCCTGCGGCCTGAGTTTCTTCAGTGCATCCAGCATGTTCTTCATGTTGCGCAGATTGGCGAGGTCGGGCGCGCAGGTGATGACGATCTCGTCGACGTCGGACAAGACCGCTCTCGTCCAGTCGGCCCAGGCATGTGGAATATCGAGCACGGTGATTGGCGCTGCTCGCTGCAGGACGTCGAGTATGGGCTGGAAGGTCCCGCGCTCGTAATCATAGCCTCGATCGAGCATCGACGGTGCTGCAAGAAGCGAAAGGTTCTGCCCGCATTTTGTCAGAAGGCGGTCGAGGAAGACCTCGTCCAGCCGCTCCGGCGAGAACACGGCTTCGGCCATGCCCTGTGCAGGATCCTGGTCGAAGTCGATATTGGCCGTACCGAACGGCAGGTCGAGATCCGCCAGGACGGTTTCGGTTGAAAACAGCGAGGAGATCCCGAAGGCACAATTATGTGCAATCGTCGACGAGCCGACACCGCCCTTGGCGCCGATGAAGGCGATGCTGCGGCCGAGCGGCTCGGATTCTGGGTCGACGAAAATGGATGATATCGACCCCATCATGTCCGCCATGGTGAAGGGGGCGACGATATATTCCGAAATGCCGCTGCGAATGAGTTCGCGATAAAGAGCGATGTCGTTATGCCGGCCGACCATGATCACGCGCGAACTCGGATCGCAGACTTCCGCGAGCGGCGCGAGCTCTGTCAGGAGGTCGCGCGGGCCGGCATCGGTTTCGAGAATGATCAGGTTCGGCGTCGGCGTCGAGGAGAACATGTTCGCCGCTGCAGCGACATTGCCATGCGTGATGCGCATGCTGACACGCGCCATGCGACGGTCGGCGGCACATTGCTCCATGGTCCGATGCACTGCATCGCTGATGCAGAAGGCATGGATCGAAATGCGGGGCAGGGGACGCAGGGCCTCGACATCGCCTGCGATCACGCTCTCGGAGGCCCCGCGAAATTCGCCGCCCGTTTCGCCAATTTCATAGTCGATCGCGTTCATGCTCTCATCCTGTCCTCTTGGACCCCTGCCGCATCACTCGGTTGCCGTATTGCTGCCTTCGCGATAGAGGCCGATCACGTTCGACCGCCGGGTCGCGTCGATCGGCGCCATGTCGCGCGGGGTCACCAGATCCATCGGGTTGGCGATCTGCGCGGCGAGGTTGCTCTGAGTCGCGCAGCCGAAATTGTGGTAGTTCTTGTTGCTGAACGTGTTGTTCTGCAGGTCCTCGGGCCACTCGCCGCAAGGGTTGGTCATTGCCGTGATCGCCACATAGCTGATCCGCACCGGCGCTGCATTGCTGTTCGCCTCGGCCTGATAGGAAGTTTCGATGATCCGGTTCGACGGCACGCCGCGCGTGGTCAGAACTTGGCGGATCTGCTTGCGCATGGCGGAGGCTGCCCCCGAATTCGGCGAACCATGCGGCACCATGACCTGGATCGTCCCTGTCGATGCCGACAGATAATCGGCGGCAAAGCCGGCAATGGAATCCTGCACGCTCATCGTCAGCTTCCGGTCGCCCGAGGCGATCGGGACGTCGAGCGTATGCTCGACTTCGCTGAGCATGATCGGATGGCGCGTCCGGTAATCGTCCGGGATGGCCGAGGTGGACATCTGGTCCTTCATGCTGCCGCATCCGGCGAGCACCGCAGCTGCCCCCAGAAGGACGCTGCCGAGAACGAGACGCTGCAAGGAGTGACGTGCGGATGCCATGGCTGGCTGACTTTCCCTGACTTGACGTGTCGAGTTTTCCATCATGATCCTCGCGCCGTTCATTTGTAGATGAAGCCCACGGCGCCGTGGTATTGACCAGGCGCTACAGGGTTCTCGCGACGGCCATAGACCTTGTTCACCTTGTTCAGGAAGAAGGTCGCGCCGTCATTCTCGGGGTTGAAATTGTCATCCGGTCGCGACAGCGCGCCGCGTGCCACGGGACGCACGAGATAGGGCGTGGCGATGATCACGAGTTCGGTCTCGTTGCGCTGGAAGTCCTTGCTGCGGAAGAGCGTACCGAGCACCGGAACCTTTGACAGACCCGGCAGGCCCGAGGTTGCCTGGCGGATATTGTCCTGGACGAGGCCGGCGATCACGATCGAACCACCAGACGGAAGCTCTACCGTCGTCGATGCCTCGCGCTTGCGGATCGACAGGTAGGTGGAGCCGGGCACCTGGTTCAGGATGTTGCCCGTGACCTGCGATGATTCCCAGGTCGGCTCGGACACGTTGGTCTCGATCTGCAGGCTGATGCGGCCGGGTGCGAGGACGACGGGGCGGAAATTCAGCTCGATCCCGTAATCGACGGTTTCGGTCGTCCGCTCGAGCGAAGTGCCCTCTTCGTCACTCGTCACTTCCTGTTGCCCGGCAATCCGGAATTCGCCACCGACATAAAATTTGGCAGCTTCGCCCGAAATGGCGGTCAGGCTTGGTTCGGCCAGCGTGCGCATGACGCCCGCCTGCTCCATCGCATTGATGTAGGTATTGATCCCGAGACCGCCGATTCCGGCAGAAATCGTGGCGGTTCCTGTCGGATCGATGGCATTGCCGAGGTTGGACGGATTGGCATAGCTGATGCCGGTCGAACCGTCTGAAACGCTGCCGGAGAAGCCGAGCTGTTTCAGCACCTGGCGGCTCACTTCCGCGACGGTGACCTTGAGCGTGACCTGATCCTCGCCTTCGATCGTCAGGAGATTGACGATCTGGGACTCCTGCCGATCTTCCGCATAAATCGCCACATCACCGCCATTGTCGCCTCCGGAAGCCGTCTGGTTCCGTGTCGTCGCTTCACCACCCTTGAGGAAGGCCTGTGCGAGGCTCTGGGCGCGGGCGGCGTCCTGCGGCGTGCGCACCGTGCCTGTCAGAACGATATTGTCCGAGACGATTTCGACCTTGATGTCCGATTGCGGGATGAAACGGCGCAGGTTGGCCTCGAGCCCGGCGATGTCGCGTTCGATCTCGATGTCGAGGCTGATAATCTCATTGCCGTCGGCGCCGAAGATGAAGATGTTCGTCTGGCCGACGGTCTTGCCGAAGAGATAGATGCGGCGCGACGAACGGGTCACGGCATCGGCCATGGCAGGATCGGCAACCAGAATGTCATGCGCGTCTGCCGGCAGATCAACGACCAGGGCCTTGTTCAGCCCGAGCTTGACGGTACGGCGAGCACCTGGTCCGGCATTGGTGATTCTGAGTACGGTCTGTTGCGCGGCCTCGGCGGCCGGAAAGAGACTGCCGTGAGGCGGGAAGGATGCCGGTGATCCCGTGAACGTCATGGCGAAGACGATGCCACCGGTCAGGGAAACTCTGAATTTGTGCGTCAGGCTGGCCACGATGTGTCCCCACTCACTGCATGGAATTGGCGGTCGAGGAGGTCGACTTGACGACCTCGCCGGACTTGATGACCTGAATGGTCGGCTGACCGTCCCCGCCGCTCAGCAGGTGGTCGGCGGCCGAGGTGTCTTCCTCCTGGGCATCGGCGACGGAACGCAGCGCGAGGGACAAACGGTCGGCCATCTGCTGGGCGACGGCCATGACCTTGGTCTGTTCTGGCGTCAGCTCCAGCGTTGCTGTCGTACCGATGACTGATCTGGAGCCATCAGGTGCTTCTTCGATCTGCTGGTCGATGGCGAGGATACGCACGTTGGACAGGATGGTTTCCGTGAGGAAGTTGTCCTCGTCACCTTTGCGCACCATGATCACGTCGACGCGGTCGTTCGGCAGGATGAAGCCGCCCGCACCTGTCGCGACAGAGATCTCGGTCGAGACCGCGCGTTTTCCGGATGGCAGAAGCGCGGAGAGGATGCGGGAGGAGGAATCGGCGATCTTTTCGCGGCGCAGTGGCTCGCCCTCGAACACTGGCAGGCGGACAACGACGCCCGTGAGCTCGGTCAGAGCATCCGGCCGCGTGGAGGAGGTGATGAAGCCATCGACGACACTGCCTTGCGGCCAGGGCATCCAGCGCATGGAGGTTTCATCGAGACGCGCGCCAACCGGCAGGTTTTTAGCCGAGACCAGAACATCGATGCTCGGCTCCTTCTCGACGATGGAATCCTGAACGATGACGGTCTGGTTGCCGCTCAGCCGCATGGCGAGGAGACCGGCCATACCGGCGGCCACTACGGCAACGGCGAGTATGATGAGACGGGCGGGTTTCATGATCGATCCTCGGGCGACGCAATAGGTTCTGCCCAAGAGATTGATCAGGAATTGGTGTACTTATAGTTAATGAGCCGCTTACAATCGTAGTTAACGGAAGGTTTCTTCGCGCCCGATCAGTGCGTGCTCCGAATAGCGGCCTGCACCAATGGAGAATCCGGATAGGTCAAAAGCCCGGCAGCTCCGATGGCGATCGCATAGGGGACTTTCTTGGCAACCATGAGAGTCTGGGGCAGCCTCATCCCGACCGTTTCCAGTTTATCCCAGTTTGCCCGCAGCAGGATCACTGCAACCGTCAGAAGGCCGCCGAGATAGCAGGTGAACATCAGGAACTCGAAGAGGGAGGTGTTGAAGCCGAACCAGAGTGCAGAGGCGGTGAGGATCTTGGCGTCTCCACCACCCATGACATTGAAAGCAAAGAATGCAAAACAGATGGCGAACACCATTAGTGCGGCTGCCAGATGCCAGCCGATCTCGACGAGCTCGAGGCCGCTGAACGGTATGATCAGCGCAAACGATGCAGCGAGGAGAGCAGGAATCCCGTTCGGGATTTTCATCTCCAGGAAGTCCGTCAAGGCTGCCAGCACGAGGCAGATAGGAAGGATGAGAAAGACGGCTGCATTATACATGTGAAGCTCCCCAGTCAGATCGCCACTCTGCCTGAAATCTGTTTGCAATTGGCAAACGGCGAATGCTTCAAATTATCCAGAAACTGGAAAAGCCGCCATGCGCTGGCGGCTTTCCCTGATCTCGACAGATCCGCCAGTATATTACTGGCTAGCCGTCACGCCCTGGCCCATCTTGGCGCCGACGTTGACGAACGTGTTGTTCAGAGCGCCACCGAGGGTCGAGGCGCCAGTGATCAGGGCGACCGAGATCAGGGCGGCGATGAGGCCGTACTCGATGGCGGTTGCGCCGGACTCGTCCTTGATGAAACGTGCGAAAAGCTTGGTCATGTTATTCTCCTACTCCGCGAGGTTGATCAGCACTGCCGGCAACTGTTTACCGCTGCTCGGATGTCGCAAACCTAACCGGCGCCGTGTTGCCATCGACTTAAGAAAAACGGTTACCAGATCGTGAAGCAGCCTTAGCCGTTGCTGTGGTAAACGAATGCTGCAGGAGGTCGCTAAGATGCGACTGAAGCCCCCGGATTTTCGGTGTTTTGGCCCTGTTGACGAAGTCGTGGCCGGACGTGCGCCATGCAACGGACGGCACTCCGGTGATCGAATTCATGGGTGCGATCCCCTCTTGAGGCTCGATCTGTCCCGGATCGAGGCAGTCGGGGTTTGAGCCGGCAGATGGACGTGCACATTTTCAGTCGGTGACGCATGCACGACCGCGTCCAGCCGCCCGCACAGCGCGCCGCTTTCCGGTTTAACCCTTCATTCACCTAAGCCGGGCATCCTCTCGGCACCTCTTCACGCGCGTATTCAAGGGCATGTCCATGTCAGATCGTCATTTTGCCGTAGCTGCCGTCATGTTCCTGGCGCTGGCCATGTTGTCACCGGCGCCTGCCGTTCAGGCGGAAGACGAGGGCATTTTGCGCGTCTATATGAACAGCGCCCGCGTCCTGAAGCTCGACCGGCCCGTCAGCAAGGTGATCGTCGGCAACTCGCAAGTCGCCGATGCGACTGTCGCGGATGCCCGCACGATTGTTCTCACCGGGCGCTCATACGGCACGACCAACCTCGTCCTTCTTGATGCCGACGGCAATGCCATCGTCGACGAGCGCATCCTGGTGTCGATCGACGAATCGAGCACGGTGCGCGTGTTCAAGTCGACGGAACGCACGGTCCTTTCCTGTACGCCGAACTGCGAAGAACACGCGACGACGGGCGCCACGCCATAAAGTGTACGAGATTTCCGTTGAGCGGGTTCGGCAAAGTGTAAAGATTCGGGAAACGGAAAATCAACATTTGACCCGTAGCCTTTGTCCATCTTTGGGGATGAACAGGCCATGACGAGCCACGACACAGATCGACATCATCAGGCTGAAAACAGCCGGCGGCCACGGTTCCGTCTGTGGCGGAAGCTCGCGCGATCCAGGGATGGTGCAGCAGCCATCGAATTCGCGATCCTCGCAATCCCCTACTTCATGATCATCTTCGCGATCATCGAAACCTTTGTGGCCTTTGCCGCCGAACAACTGGTGACCAACGCGGTCAACACACTCGGACGACAGTTGCGTACCGGGCAGATCACCTACCAGCTGAACCGGCCTGATACCGACATGGACGTGCTGAAGTTCCGCAAGGCTTTCTGTGATGAAGTCGACATCATGATCCAGTGCTCGGAAACAGAGATCTCGACCCCGAGCAAGCTCTACATCGATGCCAGAACCTTCGCGACCTTCGGCGCCATCCCGAAGACCATCCCGCGGGCCTCGACGGACACCTTCTCCGACATCGATCCGACCAGTTTCAAATTCACGCCCGGCGGCCCTTCCACGATCAACATGCTGCGTGCCTATTATCGCTGGCAGGTGATCACCGATCTCATCCGCCCCTACATCACGACGATCCGACCATCTGACGGTTCGCTGCCGTCCGACTTCCTGATCGTGGCCACAACCGCGTTCCAGAACGAGAATTACCCATGACCGCAAGAGGCAGAGAGATATCCCTGTTCGCTCGTCTTCGGTTTGCGGGAGCAGCCGTCTCCGACACGCTGCGCCGCCTCGCTCGCGACCGGCAGGGCGTTGGCGGCGTCGAGTTTGCGATCATCGCGCCGATGCTCATCGTTCTCTATCTGATGGCCTTCGAGCTCACCATGGGCCTCAGCGTCGCCAAGAAGGCCTCGCTGGCGAGCAGCACGGTGGCAGATCTCGTCGCGCGCCAGGATACGGTGACCAAGACCTTTCTCACGACGATGTCCGACGTATCAGGCGCGATCTTCGTGCCCTATCCTTCCAACAACCTGGTGATCAAGATCAGCGGGATCAAGATCAACTCGGCCAAGGCAGCCAAGGTGGCCTGGTCCTGGTCGACGACCGGCATCGCACCCTATGCGGTCGGAACCGACGCGCCTGTCCCCTCCGACATGCTGGTGGAAGACACTTTCCTCATCCGCAGTGAACTCAGCGTGTCGCACGAGTTGATGATGTATCTTCCCGGTCTCACGGGTACCGAGACGAAGAGCCTGACGCTCGCCCGGGAGTTCTATTTCCGCCAGCGTCTGGGCAAGGATGTTGCCTGCAGCGGCTGCTGAAGGGCATGTTTGCCAAGATCCCGGCAAGGCGCTAAGGATGCTGGCGAAGGCCGGCAGACCAGCAAACCAGACCCGGCCGTGGGTTCCACATGGCACGCGCTTTCATATTCGTTCTCGATTCCTTCGGCATCGGTGGTGCTCCCGATGCGCCCGCCTATGGCGATGATGGCTCCGATACGCTTGGGCACATCGCCGAATTCTGTGCCGCCGGCGCCGGTGATCGCCAAGGCCTTCGCCAGGGCCCATTGACCCTGCCCAACATGTCCGCGCTCGGCCTCCTGGCGGCCGCCAGGCTCGCAACCGGCAAGACGCCGGACGCCATGCCGATCCCCGAGCGGGTCTTCGGCCTCCACGGTGCTGCCAGTGAGGTCTCCAAAGGCAAGGACACGCCCTCCGGTCACTGGGAAATCGCCGGCACGCCTGTCATGTTCGATTGGGGTTACTTTCCGGAAGGCGACGAAGCCTTCCCCTCCGATCTCGTCGAGGCGATCTGCCGGGAGGCAAATCTGCCCGGCGTCCTCGGCAATTGCCACGCTTCGGGCACGGAAGTGATCGCCCGCTTTGGTGAGGAACACATCCGCACCGGCAAGCCGATCTGCTACACGTCGACCGACTCCGTTTTCCAGATCGCAGCCCACGAAACCCATTTCGGCCTGCAACGCCTGCTCGACCTCTGCCAGATCGTACGCAAGCTTCTCGATCCCCTGAATATCGGCCGTGTGATTGCCCGACCCTTCATCGGCGAAACCGTCCAGACTTTCGAACGCACCGGCAATCGTCGCGACTATTCCGTCCTGCCCCCCGAGCCGACCCTGCTCGATCGCCTGGTGGAAGCCGGCCGCAAGGTGCATGCCGTCGGCAAGATCGGCGATATCTTCGCCCACCAGGGTGTCTCGCGCGTCATCAAGGCCAATGGCAACATGGCTTTGATGGATGCGACCCTGAAGGTCATGGACGAGGCGGAAGATGGCGATCTCGTCTTCACCAATTTTGTCGATTTCGACATGCTCTTCGGTCACCGTCGCGATGTGCCGGGATATGCTGCAGCGCTCGAAGCCTTCGATCGCCGCCTGCCGGAAGTCCATCGCAAGCTGAAGCCCGGCGACATTGTTCTCATGACGGCCGACCACGGCTGTGATCCCACCTGGCGCGGCACCGACCATACGCGCGAACGCGTTCCGATAATGTGCTTCGGCCCCGGCGTGCGCTCGCGCAACATCGGTGTCCGCAACACCTATGCCGATATTGGCGAAACCATCGCGGCGCATCTGGGGATCGCTCCTGGCCGCTACGGACGGAGCTTCCTGTGACGAAACGACTGAAAAAGGCCGAACTGCACTGTCATATCGAGGGTGCAGCACCACCGGCGCTGGCCCTGGCTCAGGCGCAAAAATACGGCGTTGACGCTGCGACCTTCATGCATAAGGGCATCTATGCCTGGACCGATTTTGCCGAATTCATCAAGGCTTATGACCGTGTCGCCGCGCTCTTCCGCACCGAGGAGGACTATGCCCTTCTGACGGAGACCTATCTGCGCGAACTTGCAGCCGTCGACACGATCTACAGCGAGCTCATCGTCTCGCCTGATCACGGCGACCGCATTGGCCTCGGCGCTGACACCTACCTCTCCGGCATCACCGCCGGCATCGAGGCCGCAAAGGCTGCAACCGGCATCGAGGCCCGCATCATCGTCACCGGCGAACGCCATTTCGGCCCTGAAAGCGTCATCGCAGCTGCCGCATATGCCGCCCGCAGCAACAACCCGCTCGTCACGGGCTTCAACTTGGCCGGCGAGGAGCGCATGGGCCGCGTCGCGGATTACGCCCGTGCCTTCGATATCGCCCGCGAGGCCGGCCTTGGCCTCACCATCCATGCCGGTGAAGTTTGCGGCGCCTTCAGCGTCACGGATGCCCTCGACATCGTGAAGCCCGCGCGGATCGGACACGGCGTCCGCGCCATCGAGGATCCGGACCTCGTCAGCCGCCTCGTCGATCTCGGCACAGTCCTCGAAGTCTGCCCGGGCTCCAACATCGCGCTCAATGTCTTCCCGGATTTCAAAAGCCACCCGTTGCGCAAGTTCCACGCGGCAGGTGTGAAAGTCTGCATCAATTCCGACGATCCACCCTTCTTCGGCACGTCGCTTGCCCAGGAATATGATTGGGCATCGAGCGAATTCGGCTTCACCGACGCGGAGATCGATGGCATGACGCGTACCGCGATCGAGGCGGCCTTTGTCGATGAGGAGACAAGGACGCGGCTTCTCGCCCGCCTGTGAGCCCGCGCCTGTTGAAGACCTGGCAAAATCCGGCATCGCTCTTGCAGGCGTCCAAGAGAATGTGAAAATAGAAACAAATCAGAAAACAAGAAAAGAAGGCTCGACCATGGACGGCGTAACAGTCATCGATCACCCCCTCGTGCAGCACAAGCTGACGATCATGCGCCGGAAGGAAACGTCGACTTCGAGCTTCCGCCGCCTCTTGCGGGAAATCTCCACGCTGCTCTGCTACGAGGTCACCCGCGATCTTGAGCTCACCATGGAGACGATCGAGACTCCGTTGACCGAGATGCAGTCGCCGATCCTCGAGGGCAAGAAGCTGGTCTTCGCCTCGATCCTGCGCGCCGGCAACGGCCTTCTGGAAGGCATGCTGGAACTGGTGCCTGCTGCCCGCGTCGCTCATGTCGGCGTTTACCGCGATCACGAGACACTGCAGGCCGTCGAATATTACTTCAAGGCGCCCGAAGCTCTGTCGGAGCGTCTGATCATTGTCGTCGACCCCATGCTCGCCACCGGCAATTCCTCGATCGCGGCGATCGAAAAGCTCAAGGAACGCGGCGCGAAGAACATCCGTTTCCTCTGCCTGCTGGCAGCACCGGAAGGCATCAAGAACTTCCACGCCGCCCATCCGGACGTGCCGATCTTCACCGCGTCGATCGACAGCCATCTCAACGAGAAGGGATACATCATGCCCGGCCTCGGCGATGCCGGCGACCGCATGTACGGGACGAAGTGATTTCTTAACCAGATTACAAGCTTTGGCGGCCCGAAACCCTGGTTTCGGGCCGTTTTGCATCGCCTGTTATCCCGTTTCTCGCGGCTGGCTGCTACGATCGGCGCATCGCTCAACGGGGGGTCGCTGATGTTCGCTCGCACGCTGTTCACCGTCCTGACGCTCGCTCTGTCCGCCAGCCAGTGGCCGACGATCGCGGAGAAGGTCCAGGCAATGCTGGTCGAACGCGAGGCAACCGCTCCCCAAGAGATTGCGGCCAAGCCTTCGGCGACGCAAGCGGGTCAGACGGTCCTCACAATGGGACCGGGCGGTCACTACGCAGGCACGTTCAAGATGAACGGCAAGCCTGTCGACGCCATGGTCGATACCGGCGCCTCGCTGGTTGCAATCAATGTTTCCACCGCCCGCCGCCTGGGTTTCAGCCCCGCCGCGCTCGACTTCCGCTATCAGGTGAATACGGCCAACGGCTCCATCAAGGCCGCCCATATCGTGCTGGACCGCGTTGAGATCGGCAGCATCCGGGTTCGTGATGTCGACGCCTTTGTACTCGGCGACGAATCCCTGTCCTCAACATTGGTCGGCATGAGCTTCATGAAGAAGCTCAAGTCCTACACAGCCGAGAAGCAGACGCTGCGGATGATCCAGTAAGGCAATATGGCCCTTACTCTGCGCCGATCCTGAGCCCGATCACCGGCGCGTCGGCCGGCTTCTTGTCCGATATGCGATAGCACGCGGCCACTGTTTTCGCGGCTTGAGTGGCTGCCGCCTCGTCATTTGCGTGAGCGAAGGCGATCGGCTCACCCTTTGCAACCTTGGTTCCCAGTGGCTTGAAGCCGGCGAGGCCCATGCCGTGGTCGATCTTGTCGCTCGGACGCTGGCGACCACCACCGAGCGAGACTACGGCGAGACCGAGCCCGCGCGTGTCGCAGGCGCTCAGATAACCGTCCTGCTCTGCAAGAACGGCCACCTCGACCTTGGCGCGGGGAAGGTAGGTCTCCGCCCTCTCCATGAAATCGGCAGGTCCGCCAAGTTCGCTGACCATTTGGCCGAAGATCTCCGCAGCCTTTCCGGACGTGAGAACCTCGCGGCAACGGCGCAGCGCCACCGTCTGATCGGTCTCCACGCCGGCATTGACCAGCATTTCGGCGCCGAGTGCCAGGGTGACCTCTTCGAGCCGCGTACCGCTCTTCTGGCCTTTCAGAAAATCGACGGCATTCTGAACCTCGATGGCATTGCCGGCACAGTCGGCAAGTGGCTCGTTCATGTCGGTCAGAAGTGCCGTGGTCTTGACGCCAGCCCCATTGGCCACCCTGACCAGAGAGCGCGCCAGCGCCTCGGCATCCTCGGCCTTCGCCATGAAGGCACCATTGCCGACCTTGACGTCCAGCACGAGGCTTTCGAGCCCGGCGGCCAGTTTCTTGGAAAGGATGGAGGCGGTGATGAGGGGGATGGATTCGACCGTCGCCGTCACGTCGCGGATCGCATAGAGACGCTTGTCGGCCGGTGCCAGATCCCCCGTCTGGCCGATGATCGCGCAGCCGGCGCGATCCACCGTCCGGCGGAAGGTGACATTGTCGGGCATCACATTGTAGCCGGGGATCGACTGCAGCTTGTCGAGCGTCCCTCCGGTATGGCCAAGGCCACGTCCAGAAATCATCGGTACGGCAAGGCCGCAGGCTGCGACGATCGGTGCCAGCATCAATGAGACATTGTCGCCCACACCACCGGTGGAATGTTTGTCTGCGACGGGTCTTCCAACGCCGGCCCAGGACAGCACCTCGCCCGAATCGCGCATCGCAAGAGTTAGCGCCACGATCTCGTCCGGCGTCATGCCCCGAACGAACACCGCCATGGCGAATGCCGCGACCTGTCCCTCGGAAATCGTCTCTCGGGAAAGCCCCTCGATGAAGCCGGTAATCTCGTCCCGGCTGAGGGTCCCGCCATCACGCTTGCGCCGGATGATCTCTTGGGGAAGCATGGTTCAATACCCCGATGCCACGGTAGGTGACTGCGCGCCGGAGAGAACGGCCAGAATGTCGTCGAGCAGGCCCGAAGCCCCGAAGCGGAATGTCGATGGCATCACCCAGTCCTCACCCATGATCGTATCGGCGAGCCTCAGGTAATGGCCGGCATCCGCCACCGTCGAAATGCCACCGGCCGGTTTGAAACCCACCTTCCGGCGGCTGTCGCGGATCGCCTGCAGCATGATGTCGGCCGCTTCGAGCGTCGCATTGACGCCAACCTTGCCGGTCGAGGTCTTGATGAAGTCGGCCCCGGCCGCGATCGAAAGATCGGAGGCACGGCGGATCAGAGAGATATCCTTGAGTTCACCCGTTTCCAGGATCGTCTTCAGGATCGCCGGGCCACAGGCGCCCTTGACCGCCGAAACCATGTCGGTCACAGCCTGCGCGTCGCCCTTGGCGAGCGCCCGGTAAGGGATCACGAGGTCGATGTCGTCGGCACCGTCCGCCACGGCATCCCGCGTTTCTGCCAGCACGTCTTCTGTCTTCATCCCTCCTGAGGGAAAGTTGACGACGGTCGCGATACGGATCGGGCTATCGGGGCCGAGCAGCGTGCGGGCCTGCATGACGAAGCGCGGCCAGATGCAGATCGCAGCCGTTGGGCCGAAGGCGCTCTGGGCGCGCGCGCACAGCGTCACAATCTGGTCGGGCGTGCAGTCGTCCTTCAGGTTGGTGAGGTCGAGCAGCGAAAGCGCCCGCGATGCGACAGCGCGCAATTCCTGATTATTCAATGTCATTTCCTCCGCCGATCATCCGCTTCAGGATGGTGGCCAGACGGGTGCCGCCGATCGGCGCCATGTCCTTGGTTTCGTCGTGGCTCAGCTCGCCACCTGTCATGCCTGCCCCATAATTGGTGATCACGGAGGCGGCCGCAACCCTCATGCCGTAGAAACGGGCGAGAATGACTTCCGGCACGGTTGACATGCCAACCGCGTCGGCACCGAGCACGCGTGCCATCCGGATCTCTGCCGGTGTTTCGAAGCTCGGGCCGGAGAACCACATGTAGACACCCTGAGATAGCGGCACGCCCTCCGCTTCCGCTGCCGCCCGCATCGCTGTCTGCAGCTCGACATCATAGGCCGAGGTCATGCCCACGAAGCGCCCGTCGCTCGGCTCGCCGATCAGCGGGTTCTTGCCCGAGAAGTTGATGTGATCGGTGATCTGCATGACGGAGCCCGGGGGCATGTCCTCGCGCAGAGACCCGGCCGCATTGGTCAGGATCAGCGTTGTCACGCCAAGCCCCTTCAGCACGTCGATCGGGATGCGCATCGCGGTCGGATCGCCATGTTCATAATAGTGCACGCGGCCCGCCATCATGATCACAGGCGTCTGGCCCAGCATGCCGGCGACCAGCTCGCCCGCATGGCCGGAAACTGCACTCAGGGGGAAGCCGGGCAGCTCCGAATAGGGAACACGCACGGCATCCCGCACCTCGTTCACCAGCGAGCCCAGGCCGGATCCGAGCACGATTGCATGGCGCGGCATGAGCCCCTTGAGGCGCTCCACGAGCAGATCCACCGCGGGCTTCATCCGAGCACGTCCGTCTTGAAGCTGAGCGGCAGAAGTTCGTCCATGGTCATGGCCTTCTGTACGCCGGCCTCATCGCAGAGATAGATCTTGGTGTCGGCGGATGCGAATTCCGAGATCTTCTGCCGGCAGCCGCCACAGGGCGGGCAAAGGGCCAGCTTCTCGGCAATCACGGCCATTTCGACGATCTTTCTGCCCCCGCCCATGATCATGCAGCCGATTGCGGTCGGCTCGGCACACCAGCCCTGCGGGAAGGAGAGGTTCTCGATATTGGCGCCGGTATAGATGCGGCCGTCATCCGCACGGATCGCAGCGCCCACCGGAAATTTGGAATAGGGCGCATGCGCATGTTTCATTGCGTCGCGCGCAGCTTCGAAAAGATCATGCGCCATGATCAACGCTCCTTGGAATAGGCCACGCCACCAGCCTTCGGCGGATTGGCAGAGCCGATGAAGCCTGCAAGCAGAATACAGGTGAGGATGTAGGGCAGCGCCTGGAAGAGCTGGACCGGCACTTCGCCGATGACCGGGATCTCCTTGCCCTGCATGAAGTTTGCAAGCGCATCGAGGAAGCCGAACAGCAGGCAGGCGAACATGACGGGCACCGGCTTCCACTTGGCAAAGATGAGGGCCGCGAGCGCGATGAAGCCCTTGCCTGCCGACATGTCCTTGATGAAGGCTGCCGACTGGGCGATCGCAAGATAGGTGCCGGCAATTCCGCAGAGAAGGCCGGCCATCAGAACGGCCCGGTAGCGCAGGAAGGTGACGGAAATGCCGGCCGTATCGACGGCACCCGGGTTTTCACCGACGGCGCGAAGGCGCAGGCCGAAGCGCGTGCGATAGAGCACCCACCAGGAGATCGGTACTGCCAGGAAGGCGATGTAGGTGAGGATATTGTTGCCCGAGATGACGTTCGAATAGAGCGGCCCGACAAAGGGCACGTCGCGCATCACGTCGGCACCCGGCAGGATGATCGGTGAAAAGCGGGCGTCACCCGAAATCTGCGGGGTGCGGCCACCCTGGCCGAACCAGGCCTGCCCAAGCACGACGGTGAGGCCTGCTGCGACGAAGTTGAGCGCCACGCCGGAAACAATCTGGTTGCCGCGATTGGTGATCGAGGCAAAGCCGTGGATCAGCGAGAAGACGAGCGATATGGCAATACCGGAGAACAGGCCGAGCCAGGCCGAACCGGTGAGATAGGCAACGCAGGCCGCCGCGAAGGCCGCCGCCAGCATCTTGCCCTCGAGCCCGATGTCGAAGACGCCGGCCCGTTCGGAATAGAGGCCGGCGAGCGCAGCCAGGATCAGCGGGATCGACAGACGGATCGTCGAGCCGAGGATGCTGATGAGCATGTCGAATGATTCCATGGTCGCGTCCTCAGGCCTTTGTCAGTGTCTGGTAGATGCGCACGATCATCGGACGGCACATGAATTCGAGTGCGCCGGCAAACAGGATCACCAGACCCTGGATGACCACGATCATCTCGCGGGTGATGTTGGGCATATCGAACGAAAGCCAGGCTCCGCCCTGGTAGAGAATGCCAAACAGGATGGCAGCAAGCACGATGCCGAGCGGATGGTTGCGTCCCATCAGCGAGACTGCAATGCCGACGAAACCGGCGCCCGCCACAAATTCCACCTGCAGGCGGGCCGAGGCCCCGAGCACAGGGTTGAGCGCCATCATGCCGGCGAGACCACCCGAGATCAACATGGTGATGATAACGATCTTCACATAGGGGATGCCGGCATAGGCGGCGGCCGACCGGCTGATTCCGAGTGTACGCATCTCGTAGCCGAGTTTGGTGCGCCAGATCAGCACCCAGACCAGAACGCACATCACGAGTGCGATCAGGAACGACACGTTGAACGGTGCAGGCCCGAGCTTGCCACCGAACATGGCGATCAGCCAATCGAGCTTTGGCAACTGGCCACCCTCGAGGAAGGTGCGGGTCTCGGGCGCCATCTTGCCAGGAACGATCAGCACGTTGACCAGCAGGTAAACCATCAGCGCTGCGCCGATGAAATTGAACATGATGGTCGTGATGACGATATGGCTTCCACGTTTGGCCTGCAGCCAGGCCGGGATCAGCGCCCAGGCCGCGCCGAAAAGGGCGGCTGCCATGATCGCGAACGGCATGGTGACATACCACGGGACGTACTGGTCGAGTGCCAGAGCGGCAAGCGCCGCCCCCAGGCCGCCGAGATAGGCCTGGCCTTCGGAGCCGATGTTGAACAGGCCGGCATGATAGGCAACCGCGACGGAGAGCCCGGTGAAGATGAAGTTCGTCGCATAGAACAGGGTGAAGCCAATGCCTTCGCCGCTGCCAAGTGCGCCTTCCAGCATCAGCTTGAGCGCCTCCCAGGGGTTCTCGCCGATGATCCACACCACCAGGCCCGACACCAGGAAGGCGAGCGTGAGGTTGATCAGCGGCAGCAGCGCATAATTGATCCAGTTCGGAAGGGGTACGGATGCAGTGCTCATCAAATCCTCAAGCGGCAATACCGGCCATCATCAGGCCGAGTGTCTGTTCGCCTGTGTCAGGCGTCTTCTCTCCGACGACCTTGCCGGCAAACATGACCAGGATACGGTCGGAGAGCGAGCGGATTTCGTCCAGTTCGACGGAGACGAGCAGCACGGCCTTGCCGGCGTCGCGCGTCTCGACGATCCGCTTGTGAATGAATTCGATCGCACCGATATCGACGCCACGGGTCGGCTGGCCGACGATCAGGAGCTTCGGGTCGCGCTCGATCTCGCGGGCAACAACGATCTTCTGCTGGTTGCCGCCGGAGAAATTGGCGGTCTTAAGCCGCGGGTTTGGCGGCCGGATGTCGTATTTCTCGATCTCCTCGGCCGCCCCCTTGCGGATCAGGTCGGGGTTCAGGAACGGGCCTTTGCCATAGCGCTCGTCGCGGTGATAGCCGAGGATGGCGTTCTGGCTTTCCTCGAAGGGAAGCACCAGGCCCATGTGATGGCGGTCTTCCGGAATATGAGCAATGCCGATGCCACGCAGCTCCGCCGGATCAAGTCCGGCAACATTCTGGCCGTTGATCCAGATCTCGCCGGAGGTGGGCTTGCGGATGCCGGTGATCGCCTCCAGCAATTCGCTCTGACCATTGCCGGCCACGCCCGCGATCCCGACGATTTCGCCCGAGCGAACGTCGAAGGAGACGTCGTCGACCATGACGACACCACGGCCGTCCTTGACGGTCAGGTTGCGCACCGAGAGGAAAATTTCGCCCGGATTGGCCGGCTGCTTTTCCACATGCAGGAGCACGCGGCGGCCGACCATCAGTTCTGCAAGTTCCTCGACGGTTGTCTCCGACGTCTTGCGGGTTGCGACCATTTCGCCGCGGCGCATGACCGACACCGTATCGGTGATCGCCATGATCTCGCGCAGCTTGTGGGTGATCAGGATGACCGTCTTGCCCTGGTCGCGCAGCACGCCGAGGATTTTGAACAAGTGGTCGGCTTCGGCCGGGGTCAGAACGCCGGTCGGCTCGTCGAGAATAAGGATCTCGGCGCCACGATAGAGCGCCTTCAGGATTTCAACGCGCTGCTGCAGGCCAACGGGCAGTTCCTCGACGATCGCGTCGGGATCCACTTCCAGTTCGTAGTCTTCCTCCAGCTTCTTCAGCGATGTGCGCGCGGCATCGGTGCCCTTGCCGAGCAGGGCGCCGCCTTCCGCGCCGAGCATCAGGTTTTCGAGCACGGAGAAATTTTCGACCAGCATGAAGTGCTGGTGCACCATGCCGATCCCGGCGCTGATGGCGGCCTGGCTGTCCTTGATCGTGATCGGCTTGCCGTCGATATGGATGGATCCGTGATCGGCCTGGTAGAAGCCGTAGAGGATCGACATCAGCGTCGACTTGCCTGCGCCGTTTTCACCGATGATGCCGTGGATCGAACCCTTGGCGACCGTCAGATTGATGTTCTTGTTGGCATGCACCGCACCGAACTTCTTGTCGATGCCGATCAATTCGATCGCGGGTGCCTGGTTCGCTGCACTCATTCCGGTCCCCCAGACATACAATAAGGGCGCAAGACGACACTGGAGCCGTCCTGCGCCCGGATTTCAGATCACTTCGGGCAGGAATTGTCCGACATGTAGTCATGGACCTTGATGGTGCCCGCAGCGATGTCGGCCTTGGCCTTCTCGACGGCAGCCTTCATCTCTTCGGTGATCAGCTTGGCATTGTTGTCGTCCAGGGCATAGGCGACACCCTCCTGAGCAACGCCGAGAACCTGCAGGCCAGGCGTGAACTTGTCGTTCTTCGAGTCCGCGTAGGCGTTGTAGACGGCGAGGTCGACGCGCTTGACCATGGAGGTCAGAACCGAACCCGGGTGCAGGTGGTTCTGGTTGGAGTCGACGCCGATCGACAGCTTGCCGTTGTCGGCAGCCGTCTGCAGCACACCGAGACCGGTGGCGCCGGCTGCCGCGTAGACGACATCTGCGCCCTGGTCGATCTGGTTCTTGGTGAGCTCACCGCCGCGAACCGGGTCGTTCCAGGCAGCGCCCGTCGTGCCGGTCATGTTCTGGAAGACCTGGATGTCGGCCTTGGCCGCACGTGCGCCCTGCTCGTAGCCGCAGGCGAACTTGCGGATCAGCGGGATGTCCATGCCGCCGACGAAGCCGACCTTGCCGGTGGTCGATGCCATGCCGGCGAGCAGGCCAACGAGATACGAACCTTCTTCTTCCTTGTAGACGACCGAGCGGACATTCGGCTTGTCGACGACCGAGTCGACGATCACGAACTGCGTGTCCGGGAATTCGGCGGAGACCTTTTCGACGGCCGAGGTCCAGGCGAAGGAAACGGCGACGATCGGGTTGAAGCCGCGCGAAGCGAAGTTGCGGATCGCCTGTTCGCCCTGCGTGTCGCTGGTCGGCTCGAAATCGCGGTAGTCGACGCCGGTTTCGGCCTTGAACTTCTCGGCGCCACCGTAGGCGGCTTCGTTGAAGGATTTGTCGAACTTGCCGCCCGTGCCGTAGACCAGCGCCGGCTTGACATCGGCCGCAAGCGCGGTCGCCGACATCGCGGCCAAGGCAAAGAGACTGAGGAGGGTTTTCTTCATAATGCAGCCCTGTTGTTGCTATTGATCTTGTTGGGTCCTCCCGCAAGCCTTTCCTGAAGAGAAAGACATGTCTGCGGAACCGCCGCCCCCTGTCTCGGAGGTCTTGGCTGGCGATCATCCTTGCATGGCTGGTATGAAAATTCACCAGATTTTTTTCATCTGGTAAAAATTCACAAGTCTGCTGATTTTTCAGTGCCCGGCGCTGAAAAATCAGTCAGATCAATGTGATTTCTGCTGCCCCATTGGGCATTTGCCCTCAGGCCGCAGGTGTGATCGGGCAGGAGACACCCGTCCCGCGCAACCCACAATAGCCGTTCGGGTTCTTCGCCAGATACTGCTGGTGATAGTCTTCCGCATAATAGAATGGGCCAGCCTGGGCGATCTCCGTCGTCACCCGGCTGTTGCGACCGGCCGTGACCAGCGCATCCTGGAACCGGTCGCGCACGGCGACGGCAACCGCCATGTCCTCCTCGTCCTCCACATAGATGGCCGAGCGATAGGTGGTGCCGATATCATTTCCCTGACGCATGCCCTGAGTCGGATCATGGGCTTCGAAGAAGATCTTGAGCAGGCCCTCCAGCGAAATTGTCGCGGGATCATAGACCACCTTGACCACCTCGGTATGGCCGGTAAGGCCGGTGACGGTTTCCTGATAGGTCGGATTGGGCGTGATCCCGCCCTGATATCCGGCGACCGTCAGGTGCACGCCGGGCGTCTGCCAGAGCAGACGTTCGGCACCCCAGAAACAACCCATGCCAAGATAGATGGTCTTCATGCCGTCAGGCGTGGGGCCCTTGAGCGGAAGGCCGGAGATGAAATGCGTGGACGCCGTCGGGATCGGCTCGGAGCGGCCGGGAAGGGCGTTTTCTGCCGTGGGCATGACAGTCTTCTTGTTGAACATGTCGATCAGGAACATCTGCTACCTCCTGGGCCGCATGTCGGCCCGCTACTTCTCATTTTATGCAGTTAAGCCCGAAGGCGAATTGTCGAATGCGGCATTATTTGCAGTTCCGGCCAATGGGTCGTTGGTCGCAGGCCGTGGCTGAAACGGACACAGCGCGGTTCTTGCTGCTGCATGACCCGACCCTTCAAGGCGGTCTCCATCAAATCAGGCGGCGAAACGCCCGGCGGCAGACGGTTTCTTGTAGCCGATCACCCAGAATGCCAGCGCCAGAACGAGACAGGCGGCGAAAGCCGGTTGCGGCAGAACCACATCGCGCAGCGCAAGCCAGGCACCATCGCCGAACCGTTGCTCGACCATGCCTTCGAGCGCCATGAGCGAGCCCGGATGTGCGTCGATCCAGGCCTCCGAGAGAGGGGTAATGATGACCTGCGACGCCGATACCGACGCGATCGAATCCACGACGCCGAACACAACGCCGACGCAAAGCGCAAGCAAACTCAAGATCCTGAACAGGAATCGCACGATCAATGTCTCCGGCTGAGGCCCGGCACGGCCTCCAACCCGCCGCGCTCGGCCTTATAGATAGGGAATTGTCGGCTGATGTCAAAATTCTGATAGATTTCGGTTGATCCGCCGGAATTCCTCGGTATATATCGCGCCCGACCAACCGCGGTGATTTTCCCCCCGCGATCCCCCTGGACAGGTGGCCGAGTGGTTTAAGGCGCACGCCTGGAACGCGTGTGTGCGTGAAAGCGTACCGTGGGTTCGAATCCCACCCTGTCCGCCATACAATTCAGAAAAAGCTGTTTTTGCAGATTGCGCTGAGCGAGCCGTTTAGCCGCTGTTCGCAATCCCCGCACGGATACGGAAACCATCGCTCTGCCATTCGCGGCCGATGAGTGTCGATCTTGATCGCCAGCAGCGGAGCGGAGACCCGCAGTCATGGCCTTCTCCACAATCAATTGGCGGACCTGGCAAAAAATAGCCGGGGAACAGGATTTGCACCACGGGGGAGATTGCGCCCGTTGGAGCAGCAAGGGCACGCCCACGGCGTTGCCGCCGATCTCACCAGCATCGGAACAGTTCTATTGTCATATTCTCGACCGGAAGCCATGCCATCTCCCTCCCATTGCCAGGAATTGACGCATCCTGCGCGGTCGGCACACCGCTCCGGCCCGAAGCAGAGCCGTGTGCGTGACGTCCACGCATTCGCTTCGATTGCAGCGATACCTTCCCCCTGCTAGCGTCAGTTTCGGCGATCGCGCCGGATTGTGGAGAATGAACCAATGTCGGTTGAAGAGGGAACAAAAAAGCCGCGGCTGAAGATCGGCTTCGTGCTGTCACGGTCCTTCACGCTCTCCGCCTTTGCGCTCTTCATCGATACCATCCGGCTTGCCAGCGACCAGTATGATCGTTCCGGCCGCGTGCTCGCCGATTGGCAGGTCATCGGCAGCACGCGCCACCTCATCACCTCCAGCTGCGGGGTGCAGGTCGCGCCCACCAGCGATTTCGTTGATCCCAGCCGCTTCGACTATATCGTCGTGGTCGGCGGCCTGCTCGGCCGTCAGCCGGCCGTGGACGATCAGACCATCGCCTTCCTGAGGAAGGCCGAGGCGCAGAAAGTCCCGCTGATCGGGCTTTGCACCGGCACCTTCATCCTCGCCGAAGCCGGATTGATGAAGAACCACCAGACCTGTGTCAGCTGGCTGCATTATCAGGAGTTCCGCGATCGATTCCCCGATCACGAGGTGCGCTCCGACCGCCTGTTCAATCTCGACCGCCGCCGTGGCTCCTGTGCCGGTGGCAGCAGTTCCGCCGATCTCGCCGCCTTCATCGTCCGGCAGTATCTCGGCCACGACGCCGAGCGAAATGCGCTGGAAGTGCTGCAGATCGAAAAGGCCCGCACGAACAAGGACATCCAGGTCCGCAGGCCATTGACCATCGACTGCGACGATCCAAGACTGAAGGCGGTGCTGATCCTGATGGAACAGAGCCTGGAAAACGAGCTGACCATCGACCAGCTCGCGCGCTCCGTCGGCCTGTCGCGCCGCCAGCTGGAACGCCTCTTCGCCCAGAAGATCGATGTCTCCCCGGCCCGTATCTATACCAAGCTGCGCATGGAGCGTGCCAAGATGCTGGTCACCAAGACCAATGCTTCACTGATCGATATCGCGCTTCAGGTCGGCTTCCAGAACACGTCCCATTTTACCCGCGTCTTCAAGGGCACCTATGGCCGCACGCCCGGCCAGATGCGCAGCCATCCCGCCGCCTGAGCCGGGCGCTGTACGTTAAGAGGCGCCTGTTCCAGGTCGCCCTGTTTCGGCGTTTCCGCTCGCATCGAAACGGCGTTGCATCACCGCTTGTGAGCGGCCTGTCTGAATGCTAGTCAAGCGCGTCTGTCGGGGGATGGAATGACGGAAACGGGCGTCCGGATGAGCTTTGACCGAGCGATACGCATGATCTGCGTCGTCGCGCTGGTCCTGCTCGGCCTCGCCCATCGACCGGTCTTGGCACCCGCACAGCAATTCTCCCCGGATGAAATTGCCACCCTGACCCTGCCGGATGGCAGCCTGCCCGAACTCTGTCTGCCGTCGGATGACGGCAGGGGGAAGACGCACGCCGCCGCCGCCGCTTGTGAAGCCTGCCGCATCTCGACCGCGGTTCTGCTCCCGTCGCCCGCCGATGCCGTCGGCACGCGTATGGCCATGGCCGCCACCGTCGTTCTGCCGCAGCCGGCAGAGGCGCATCACCGCCAGCTGTTCCCGCCCGATACCCATCCTCGCGCACCGCCTGTCACCGCCTGATCGAAGGTCATGGCCGGCGCATCCCTGCATCCGGCCGTCGTCGTCGTCAGGCCGGTGAGGTTGCAAGCCCTGCAACTCCGGTCGAAATCGGATGTCTGTCTTGCTGCAAATCCTCCCCGATCGCGGGCTGTCGCCTGATCTCCCCTTGCGTCTCCCGCCATCTGCAAATGCCCCCGCACCACGCCCTGACCGGCCTGCGGCGATCTCGTCGCCGCGTTCGCTCCGCAACAACTTTGGGGCATCGCGGCCGGCAATCGCCTGCTTTCCCACTCAACCCTCCTCAACCAGTCGAGACCCAGGATGACCATCGTTTCCGATCTCTCCCCCGCCCAGGCGCACAGCGCCGCCGTGTCGCGCCGTTTCTACATCACCGCCTGGCGCTGGCATTTCTATGCCGGCCTCTATGTGGCCCCCTTCCTGCTGATGCTCGCCGTCACCGGCCTCGTCATGCTCTGGACCGCCACGATCTTCGGCCGTGACGGAGAAAAGACCTTCGTCGTCACGCCCCGGTCGACGATGACCGGTGTGTCCGCCCAGGCCGAAGCCGCCATCCGCGAAATCCCTGGCCAGATCGTGCAGTACATCGCACCGCGACACCCCGACCAGGCCTCGCTCTTCCGGATCAATCAGGCAGACGTCTCTTTCATGGTCGCCGTCGATCCCTACAAGGCGGAGACCCTCGGCTATTGGGAACGTCGCGACGGCCTTTATGATCTGGCCAGCACCATTCACGGTTCTCTCATGATCGGCGATCTGGGAGATCGACTGATCGAAATCGCCGCCGGCTTCGGCATCATGCTCGTCGTCACCGGCCTCTATCTGTGGTGGCCGCGCGACGGTCGCAGCATCAGATCTATCCTCGTTCCGCAATTGTCGGCGAAGGGCCGGCCGCTGTGGAAATCACTGCATATGTCGATCGGCGTCTATGCCTCGCTCTTCCTGGTCGTCTTCCTCATTTCGGGTCTGACCTGGGCCGGCATCTGGGGCGAGAAGATGACCCAGGCCTGGAGCACGTTTCCGGCAGAGAAGTGGGACAATGTCCCCCTTTCGGACAAAACCCATGCCAGCATGAACCATGGTGGCGTCAAGGAAGTCCCGTGGACGCTGGAGCAGACGCCGATGCCGGCCTCCGGCTCTGCGGCGGGCGTCACGGGCACGCCGGAAGGACAGCCCGTCTCGCTGGATGCCATCGTCGCGCTCGCTCGCAATCTCGGCTTCGACCAGCGGTTCCAGCTGGCTTTCCCGGGTGATGACACGGCAGTCTGGACGATTGCCCGCGACACGATGAGCAATGACAGTGCCAATCCGTTCATGGACCGCACCGTGCATGTCGATCAGTATACCGGCCGCGTGCTCGCCGATGTCGGCTTCACTGACTACGGCCTCGCCGGCAAGGCCATGGCGGCGGGCATCGCCTTCCACGAAGGCGACCTGGGGCTCTGGAACCTCATCCTAGTGACGGTTCTTTGCCTGTCGATCGTCTTCCTGTCGGTCAGTGGCATCGTCATGTGGTGGAAGCGCCGCCCGAAGAATGCGGCCCGGTTGATGGCGCCCGTTGTCGTCGAGCCCGGTCCCCTCTGGAAGACCGGTGCCTTCGTCATGCTGGTGACGGCGCTGCTCTTCCCGCTCTCTGGCGCCGTTCTCATCACGGTTCTTCTGCTGGATCTCCTGGTGCTGCGCCACGTCAAGCCCCTGAAAAGGGCTCTGAACTGATCGAACGCCGACGCCCGGAAAACGGGACGTCGCATCACTCCGGCCATTTTTCCAAAAAAATATTGGAACAATGGAACTGCTCACGCATTTGCATGGTAAGCGACGGTGTGCCGGCGATCGACGATCGGCGTGCCGGCGCGCTTTTGTTTGGTCTTTCAACGGAGGTTTCAGCCCAGTTCATGTGTGGCATTTGTGGAGAAGTGAGATTCGATGGTGCATCGCCATCGGTAGCGGCGGTTTCGATCATGGCGGATGTTCTGGCCCCAAGAGGGCCGGATTCGGCCGGCGTGATAGTCAGGGGCAATGTCGGGCTCGGTCACCGACGATTGCGCATCCTCGACCTTTCCGACAAGTCGCAACAGCCCATGGTCGATCCCGACCTCGGCCTCTCGCTCGTCTTCAACGGCTGCATCTACAATTTCCGTGAACTGCGCGGCGAACTGGAAGCCAAGGGCTACCGTTTCTTCTCCGATGGCGACACAGAAGTCATCCTGAAGGCCTGGCATGCCTGGGGTCCGGACTGCGTGTCCCGCTTCCACGGCATGTTCGCCTTTGCCATCCACGAGCGCGATACCGGCCGTGTGGCCATGGCGCGCGACCGTTTCGGCATCAAGCCGCTTTATCTGGCCGAAGTTTCGGGTGGCCTGCGCTTCGCCTCGTCGCTGCCGGCCCTCGTCAAGACCGGTGGGGTCGATACCGCCATCGATGTCACGGCGCTTCATCACTACATGACCTTCCACGCCGTCGTTCCGCCGCCGCGGACGATCTACAAGGGTGTGCGCAAGCTGCCCCCGGCGACCGTCAGGGTCTACCAGGCCGATGGCAGCTTCGAGGACAAGCGCTACTGGGATCCGGCCTATACGCGCCGGGCCGAAGATGCGCGCATGAGCCGCGAGGACTGGCAGCAGCAATTGCTCGATGCCCTGCGTCTCGCCGTCAAGCGCCGGATGATCGCCGACGTGCCCGTCGGCGTCCTGCTCTCCGGCGGCGTCGATTCCAGCCTGATTGTCGGGCTCCTGGCCGAGGCAGGGCAGACGGGCTTGATGAGCTTTTCGGTCGGCTTCGAGGAAGCCAATGGCGAAAAAGGCGACGAATTCGTCTATTCCGATCTGATCGCGAAGCATTTCGGAACCGACCATCACAAGATCTTCGTGCCTTCCGCCGATCTCATGGGCGCGCTGCCCGGCACCATCGCCGCCATGTCCGAGCCGATGGTCTCCTACGACAATGTCGGCTTCTATCTCCTGTCTAAGGAAGTCTCGAAACACATCAAGGTGGTGCAATCGGGCCAGGGCGCCGATGAAGTCTTTGGTGGTTATCACTGGTATCCGCCGCTCGTCGGCTCCACCGATGTCGTCGCCGATTACGGCCGCGCCTTCCGGGATCGCTCGCACGAAACCTTGCAGACCCAGCTGCAGGATCGCTGGATTGCCGATCGCGACGTCAGTGGCGACCTGCTGCGCGAACATCTTCTGCGCTCCGGTGCCGATAGCCCTGTCGATCAGGCGCTGCGCCTCGACAGCAATGTCATGCTCGTCGACGACCCGGTCAAACGGGTCGACAACATGACCATGGCTTGGGGCCTGGAGGCGCGTGTCCCCTTCCTCGACCACGAACTGGTCGAACTTGCCGCCCGCATTCCCCCCGAGGAAAAGTTGCGCGATGGTGGCAAGGGCATACTGAAGGATGTCGCCCGCAAGGTCATCCCCTCGGAGGTCATCGACCGCAAGAAGGGTTACTTCCCGGTCCCGCAGCTGAAATACATTGCCGGCCCCTATCTCGACATGCTCCGCGACGCCCTGTCATCGAAGGCGGCACGCGAGCGCGGCCTCTTCCGGCAGGACTATATCGATCGTTTGGTGGCCGATCCCGCCTCGCATATCACGCCGCTGCAGGGTTCCGAACTCTGGCAGATCGGACTTCTCGAAATGTGGTTGCAGGCCCAGGAGAACTGACGTGAGCAAGGCAGAGAAAAAGCCCGCCACTCCGCCGCGTAAGGCAAGGCGCGGCAAGGCTGTCTCTCATCGACTGACCCGCCTCCGGACACCCGGGGGCGGCAGCCAGGGCTCGGCCAGCCGATCCGCGGAAACGGCAGGGCGCAACCGCAATGTCGCCCTGGACTGCGGCTGGGGGCGTCTCCTTTTCACACCGACTTTCGACCGCTATGAGGATCTTCTCGCAGCCCTGCGTGAAGAAGCACCTGATACGCGCGACATCGCCTTTCACGTCGGCGATCCCCATGTCCTCCTCGCCCAGGCCCCCCAGGAAATCTTCCTCGATCCGTCACATACCTTCCGGCTCGACCTCTCGACCTATCGTGCCGGTGGCCGCCGCCCCAAGGGCGTCACCATCCGGCGTTTCTCGTCAGAAAGCGATGCTGCGGGCATCAACGCGGTCTATGCGAACTGCGGCATGGTCCAGGTGCGCGAGGATTTCTTCGCCGGCGAGCGCGACAACAGGCCGGTGACCTATTTCGTCGCGCAGGACGATATGACCGGCGAGATCGTCGGAACCATCACCGGCATTGACCACCACCGCCTGTTCGACGACCCGGAACGCGGTGCCTCGCTCTGGTGCCTCGCGGTTCACCCCCAGGCTCGCCAGCCGGGCATCGGCGAAGGCCTGGTGCGCATCCTCGCCGAACATTTCCATGCGCGGGGCCTCGCCTATCTCGATCTCTCGGTCCTGCATGACAACGACAAGGCGATCGGACTGTATGAAAAGCTCGGCTTCCGCCGCGTGCCGCTCTTTGCGGTGAAACGCAAAAACGCCATCAACGAAAAATTCTTTGCCCAGCCTGTCGAAGGCTATGAGGCACTCAACCCTTATGCCCGCCTGATCGTCAATGAGGCGCTGCGCTGCGGCATTCATGTCGAGGTAACAGACGCCGAAGGTGGGTTCTTCCGTCTGAGCCATGGCGGGCGCAGCATTCACTGTCGCGAAAGCCTCTCGGATCTTACTTCCTCGGTCGCCATGTCGATCTGCGATGACAAGGCGGTCACCCGCCGCTTCGCCGAGGCAGCCGATCTCAGCGTGCCGGCGCAGCTCTCTGCGGATGCACCCGATGCCGAAAAGCAGGCATTTCTGGAAAAGCACCTCAAGCTGGTGGTCAAGCCCGCCCGCGGAGAGCAGGGCCGAGGCATTTCGGTCGGCATCTCTTCGATGGAGGCCTTGCAGGCCGCAATCCGTCAGGCCCGTCAGGTCTGCGACCGCGTGCTTCTGGAAGCCTGCTTCGAAGGCGAGGACCTGCGCCTCGTCGTCATCGATTACAAGCTCGTTGCCGCCGCCGTCCGTCGTCCACCGCGCGTGATCGGCGATGGTCGCACCTCGATCCGCAAGCTGATCGACCAGCAATCTCGCCGCCGGGCTGCCGCGACAGGGGGAGAGAGCCGTATCCCTGTCGATGCCGAGACGAAGCGATGCCTTGCCGAGCAGGACCTCGATCTCGAAAGCGTGCTCGAAGAGGGCCGCGAGATTACCGTGCGAAAGGCGGCCAATCTCCATACCGGCGGCACGATCCACGACGTCACGGCAAATGTCCATCCCAGGCTCGTCGAAGCCGCTTGCCGGATCGCCAAAGCGATCAAGATCCCGGTCGTCGGCATCGATTTCATGGTCCATGATCCTGCCGAACCCGACTATGTTTTCATTGAGGCCAATGAGCGCCCCGGGCTTGCCAATCACGAACCGCAACCGACGGCCGAATGTTTCATCCAGCTGCTGTTCCCCGGCAGCCGCGCCCGCGAGCGCCGAAACGGCTGATGACCGGATAGACCAGCAGGGTAGGACGTGAGGGCGGCATTCGGTGCCGCCCCATTTTTTTGAGCATGTTTTCGACTATTGCGACGGGCCGAGCGTGTCGGCGACATGGGCGCCCCGAAGTCCCATTGGCTGGGTCGGCCCCGTCGTTGTATCCTCGGCCGTCTGATGTTCGAGTTCCGCGTTCATCATCGCTCCGACGATCAGGATGACCACGGAAA
This sequence comes from Peteryoungia algae, assembly GCF_030369675.1. Taxonomy (NCBI): domain Bacteria; kingdom Pseudomonadati; phylum Pseudomonadota; class Alphaproteobacteria; order Hyphomicrobiales; family Rhizobiaceae; genus Peteryoungia; species Peteryoungia algae. The sequence continues at coordinate 3,481,159 of NZ_CP128477.1, forward strand.
GCCAGGTCCAGAACATCAGGCCTATAAAGGTGCCGAGTGTGCCATACGTGGCGTTGAAGTCGGCGAAATTCTCCAGATAGAAGGAGAAGCCGATCGACATGACCAGCCAGGCGAGCGAACTGAGCAGCGTGCCCCAGGTGAGCCATCGCAGCTTGGCGTTTTCCCGGCTCGGCCCGTATCGATAGACCATGACGGTCCCGAGCCAGACGACGCTCATCAGGATCGGCCAACGGATCAGCCCGACCAGCATCTCGGCCCGTTCGGAAATGAGGACGACGGAAATGATCATCGGCAGGATTGCGAGCACCGTGACGATGACGGCGAGGATGGCCATGGCCCCGAGGGTGAACGCGATGGCCAGAAACGTGGTGTGGATGAAGCCGCGCTTCTCCGTTTCCTTATAGGCAATGTTCATCGCCTCGAAGAGGGCTACCATGCCGTTGCGGGCGCTGAACAGCGAAACGCCGAGACCCGCAAGAAAGCCGATGCTCAAGGTGCTGTCGTTTTCGTCCGCGAGGGACTGTAGCTGGTCCAGGATCATCGCCACGCCGTCTGCCGGCAGCAGTTCGGAGAGAAAATCAAGCCGACCAGCGATCGTGGTGGGGTCTGCAATCAACCCGTAAAGTGAAACAAGCGCCGCAAGCCCGGGAAACAGGGACAGCATCATGTAAAACGATACACCCGCCGCCGCCAGCATGACCCGGTCGGAGGTCAGCCGAGCCATGAGCCTCAGCGACACATCCCACAGGCCGCGCAGGGGAATGGTTTCCGGGCTCTGCGCATGCCGGCCCCTTTCGTCTGCCACAGGGGTGGTCGCGACGTGAGGGGATGAAGGCGTGACTGGCGGCATCTCTTGCTCCTTATCAATGAAGAATGGTCCGCTTGCCGGCATGTTCCATGATGAGAAGACGGAGGGCCGACGGAACCGGATAGGGCCACCGTCGGTTGGAGACGGACGCATGTCGGAGGGAGAAGACCATGCCGCAAGACACAGACCACGCAATACCGAATGAAAGGCCAGGAGGCGAAAGCGATCCGCGTTTGGCGCAGCCTGTGGAAAGCGCCGCTCGCCGGTCGGATGCAGCTGCCACAGCACACGGCATGTCCAGGGGTGACGAACTGCTCAATGTCTACCGTCTGGAACCCATCGCCGAGCCGGATGATCCGCGTTGGGATAACGCCCGCAGCCATGGTGTGGTCACTGTGGCTGCCCGCTCTACGGGCGATGCCCGCCTCGTCGCTGCATCGCAAGAACTGGACTATATGGAGATTGACGCCAAACCTGCCGAGGACGTGACGACCGGAATGGCGAGTGCCTTCCGCTCGGAGAAACTCTATACGGTGGTGGAAATTGCGCGTGACCGGCAGGGTCTCACCCGCGGCCTCATCGAGGGCGAGATCGGTACCGATACGATCAGGCCCGTTCAGGTCTGACTGGCGCCGTGCTGTTGTGAACCGGCCTGTGGAAGCGGGGTGTGCCCGCTTCCACGCTCCCGGGGCCTGAAATTGGCCGGGCCCTCATACCTTCGCGTCTTCGCCCGCCTCCTGCCGCGAGACGAATTCGGTCGTCACCTCACGGAGATTCTCCCGCAGCCACTCGGCCATGGTTTCCTCTTCCACGAGGTTCTGCTGCAGAGCGCTCATCGCGCCGTGAAACCCACCCATTTCCGCCATGACCAGCAATGAATTATAGGCGGCGATCTCGTAATTCTCGAAAGCCTGGTTGGCGAAGGAATTCTTCAGGATCTCGTCGTTCGCCATGGCGTGGCCAAGGGCCGCCATGCTGGCACCGGCCGAAAGCATCCAGTCCTTGATGGTCGAGTGCTCCTCGTCGAGGCTGGCGAGAATGTCTTCCAGCCGTTTCAATTGCACTTCCGTTTCCCGCAGGTGCTGCTCGAGGCGCCGTGCCACTTGAGGATAGTTCTCGATCCGAGAGAGCTGTGGTTTGATGATCGAGATTGCCTGGTTTTCCATTGCATGCGCATTGCGCAGGCCGGTGACGAAGAGCGAACGTCTGTCCTCTGCCATTGTCTGTGTCTCCTTGATCTGACGGCCTCCGAACCGCAAGCTGCCGAAAGGGTTCCCCATCGTGAGGATGCCGGGCCGATCAAGGAAAAAAGGCACGCCGCAGCACGGCGCGCCCCGAAGGGGACTGTCCCCCGATCAAGTGTCTTGCCGATGCAGGCTCAGCTCTCGAACTCTTCGGCGGATGGGTTGACCTCGCGGCCGCCGACGATGATCGCCCGCTTGCCGACATGGTTGGCCGGGCCGACAATGCCCTCCTGCTCCATGCGCTCGACCAGCGAGGCGGCCTTGTTGTAGCCGATTGAAAGCCGCCGCTGGATATACGAGGTCGAGCACTTCTTGTCGCGCAGCACCACCTTGACCGCCTTGTCATAGAGATCGTTTCCGTCCTCTTCGCCCATGGCGCTCTTGTCGAAGACGGCGACATCTTCTTCCGGCTCGTCCTCCACCTCGTCGGCATCCTCGGTCACAGTGCCCAGATAGTCCGGACGTCCCTGCATCTTCAAATGCGCGACGACCTTCTCGACTTCCTCGTCGGAAACGAAGGGACCGTGGACGCGGGCAATGCGTCCGCCGCCGACCATGTGCAGCATGTCGCCCTGACCGAGCAGATGCTCGGCACCCGGCTCGCCCAGAATGGTGCGGCTGTCGATCTTCGACGTCACCTGGAAGGAAACGCGGGTCGGGAAGTTCGCCTTGATCGTGCCGGTGATCACATCGACGGAGGGGCGCTGCGTCGCCATGATCAGGTGGATGCCGGCCGCACGCGCCATCTGCGCCAGCCGCTGGATCGCGCCTTCGATCTCCTTGCCGGCGACCATCATCAGATCGGCCATCTCGTCGACCACGACCACGATGTAGGGCATCGGCGAGAGGTCGAGTTCCTGCTCCTCGTATACGATTTCGCCGCTGTGGCGATCAAATCCGGTCTGGACATTGACGGTGATCGTCTCGCCCTTTTCGCGCGCCTGGGCGGCCCGGGCATTATAGCCGTCGATATTGCGCACACCGAGGCGGCTCATCTTGCGATAGCGATCCTCCATCTCGCGCACCGCCCATTTCAAGGCCATCACGGCCTTTTTCGGGTCGGTCACGACGGGCGTGAGCAGATGGGGGATCCCGTCATAGACGGAAAGCTCCAGCATCTTCGGATCGACCATGATCAACCGGCACTCGTCGGGACGGAACCTGTAGAGCAGCGACAGGATCATGGTGTTGATCGCGACCGACTTGCCCGACCCGGTGGTCCCGGCCACGAGCAGATGCGGCATTTTCGCGAGTTCGGCGATGACGGGTTCGCCGCCAATGGTCTTGCCAAGGCAGACCGGCAGCTTGTAGCGCGTCTCGGCATAATCGGGCGTTTCGATCAGCTCGCGCAGATAGACCGTCTCGCGCACCGGGTTCGGCAGTTCGATGCCGATCACGTTGCGCCCGGGGACAACAGCAACACGCGCCGATAGGGCCGACATCGAACGGGCGATATCGTCCGAAAGGCCGATGACGCGCGAGGATTTAACCCCCGGTGCCGGCTCGAATTCGTAGAGCGTGACGACCGGACCGGGCCTGACGTCGATCACTTCACCCTTGATGCCGAAATCTTCCAGCACGTTTTCCAGCAACCCGGCGCTCTGCTCCAGCGCCTCGGCCGACATCGTCACGCCCGTCTGGACCGGCGGCGTCTGCAGGAAGTCGAGGTAAGGCAGTTGGTATTCGCCTTCACCAAGCGCTTCCTGCGCCCGGAACAGCGGTTGGCGCGGCAGTGCGGCCGAGACCGGAACGATGGAGGCGTGGTTCGCCTGAACTGCCAGCGGCACGGCAGCTTCGAGCGGGGGGACTGTTTCAGCCGTCATCGAGGCCGGCCGCAATGCAAAGGTCGATGCCGTTACGTCGCGGCGGGCGATTTCCCGGTAGAGCGCCACGACCGATCCGGCAGTCGCCTCGAAAGACGGCTTGCGCGGCAAACCGGTTGCAGGCTGCACCGATGTCGTGAGCGCGTCGGGCCGATAACGAACCACCTCGGCGCGACCGGCTGCCATGGCCGGCGGTGTCGGTGCGGGAATGGTCCTGACGGGCTGGTGAACGGCCGGGGCGATGCTCTGACGGGCGGCGGGCAGACGTGTCTTCGTGGGCGACGGTGATACGACAGGACGCGCCATTTCGATATCCGAGGGCGTCTCCACCGGCTCGATCATCGCCTCGAAGAAGATGTGATCCGACAGCAGCGATGCGATCGGAAGTCTCGCTGCCGTCACCGGCGCCTCGACGACGTCGGGGGCGACCGGAGCTTCGGCTGCGGGCAGCTTTGTATCCGGCGCGGTCATCTGGGCCCAGGCCGAAAAGCCAGAGGCAGCAGGCGAAGTGCTTGCGGCGTTGTGCGTCGCGGGTGACGAGACGGGTTCCGGATTGATCGGTTGCGGTGTGCGCAGGAATGCGTTGCGCACCATGGGCGCGCGCGCGGTCTGGCTTGCTTGCAGGGCGGCCACCCGCGCGGCCTCTGCCTGCTGCGCCAGCGAGCGCTGCAGATATGGCGGCACGGAAACGTCGTTCGTCGGCCGCTGAGCCGCGCCGATGGTCGCGGCCTGGGTGCTGGCGAGCACGCTGCGCATCCCCTGGACCAGCGGTGCCGGCTGCAGCGGATGCGGCGCAGGCCCGATCTCGCTGCCGGCACCATCCGCAACCGAGGCTTCCCAGGCAGCCTGCTCGGCCTGTTGACGTGCCAGTTCCCGGCGAAGCTTGTAGGTGAGCGCCCGCGCGCCGATTGCATCCGGCGGCTGTGGCAACGTAACGGAAGCCGGTATGCGCGGCGCTTCCGGCTGGGGCGCAGGCGTCGTTGCGCCGGTCCGCGGCAGCCCGGCAAAAGGCACGCCGGTTGACGGCGATGCCGTCCGCGCGGAGGACGGGGGCGTGGGTGAGGGAACGTGGTGCCTGGCCTGCGGCTGAGTTGCTGCCGGTTGCGTGACCGGCTGCGAGGCGATCGTACGCGTCGGAGTGGTGGTCCGTGCCGTTGGCTGCGGCAATGCGTTCGCCTCAGCTTCCGGCTTGGCCGGTACGCGATCGGGCGTGCGGGTAAAGCGCACATTCGGCCCGAGCACGAACGCCTTCTGCCAGACAGGCGTTTCCTCGCGGCCCTCGATCTGGTTTGCCGCCGACTGGTCGGCCCCCTGGCTGTCGCTCTCCCCTGACTGATTGACCTGATACGCAGAACTGGAACGGGGAGGGTGCATCGGAAACCTGAACTCTGACGGGATACGGGAACGCGAAAACTGAGCTATCTGAGTAGAAAATAAAGGTTAACGACCGCTTTCCGTCTGGCAGGAATTCCTAATGCACGGGAAGCCAGATCGCCCCCGTTCTGTCGCCGATGATGCTGTTGCCAAAGCCGAATTCTGCTCCGTGCCGGACGAAGCGAGGCGACAAGTTTTTTTCTCGCGCCAGCCCCGCGCTCGGGCTATGGACGGAGACGAACAGAAAGCCGGTCATGTCCAAGAAAGAGAAGCCCAGCCCGTTGCAGAAGCTGCTGAAAGCCTGGACGGCCGCCACATCGGAGGAGCGTCAGGCCTTTCTCGATTTCGTCTCGGCCGAATCGCGGGCGAGGGGACGAGGCGCCATAACGGCGGAACCGGCCGAGCCAGTGCCGGATGACGCCGCAGCCCTGATCGCGAACGGCCGCTACCTGCTTCCGTCGACCATCGAGCGCATCGAGACCGTCATGCGCGCCCGCCAGCTCACCCCCTCAGGCGTGATGGCGGAACTCGGCTTCTCCAGTCGGGACGCATCGCTCACCCGGGCACTGGCCATGAAGGCGGCACTCAGGCTCTCGGTCATCGCCGCACTCGCTGACTGGCTCACCCTCCACGAACCGGGCGCCTGAGAGAGCGCCATGCCCTACACGCTCCTCGCTCCCGCCGATATCGTCCAGGACATCAAGAAGAGCCGTTTCATCGGCCAGGCAGCGCCGATTGCCAGCGAAGAGGAGGCCAGGGCCTTTCTTGCGAGCTTTTCCGATCCCGCCGCCAATCACAATTGCTGGGCCTGGCGCATTGGTCAGGCCTATCGCTTCTCCGATGACGGCGAACCCTCGGGCACGGCGGGCAAGCCGATCCTGCAGGCGATAGACGGTCAGGATCTCGACGGTGTCGTGGTGGTCGTGACCCGCTTCTTCGGCGGCATTCTGCTCGGCAGCGGTGGCCTCATGCGTGCCTATGGCGGCACCGCAGCGCAGATGCTGCGTCAGGCCGAAAAGCGCGAGATCATCCCGATGGTGACGGGAGGCTGTGCTGTGGGTTTTTCCGATCTCGCCTTGGTCAAGGCGCGGCTGACCGCGATCCCGCATCTCGTGCTCGCCGAAACCTTCACGGCGCAGGGTGTGGATCTCACGGTGACGCTGAGCCGGGGCGATGAGGACCAGGCGGCCCGGCTGGTCCGGGATCTGACCAGCGGCCGTTCCAGCCTCGACTTTCCCGATTGAGCGGGGCTCAGCCCTTCTTTTTCGGCATGTCCTGACTGGAAAGCTGCTTCCAGGAGTTCTGCTGGGCCAGCATGCCGCGCAGATATTGCAGATTGGCAGCCGCCTGTTGCGGGTCGAGTTCCTGCGAGGCCAGCTGTTCGGCCTCCTGGAACCGGCCCTGCAGACCGACCACCAGCGCAAGGTTCTGCCGCACACGGCTGTCGGCGCCCGGTTGCTGCGAGGCCTGGCGCAGATAGGTTTCTGCCGTCTTCAGGTCGCCGGAAAGCACATGGGACATGCCCAGGTTCGACAGCACGCTCGGATCGTTTGGCTGGATCTGCAGCGCCATGCGGTAGCGCGAGCGCGCTTCGCTGGAGCGTCCGAGTTGATCGAGCACCGCGCCTTCGGCAGAATAGAGCCGCCAGTCGGGCCGGTCGGGTGTCTGCGCCCGCAGGATTGTACCGAGCGCTTTTTCCAGCTGCCCGGCTGCAGCCTGCGCCTTGCCGAGCGCGGAGAGCACTTCGCGGTCGCTCGGATGGGAGATCGCCACCTGCTGCATGACGGCGAGTGCCTGCGCGTTGCGACCCGTCATCATCAGGCCATTGGCATAGGAGAGCCCGGTATTGCGATCCTTGGGATTGCGCTCATAGGCCTGGCCGATGCCGTCCACGGCACGGGTGAGCTCCGATCCGCTCAGCGCGTCGAGCGAGCGGGTCGTCTTCGGGATGGAGCCGGTCGTCAGTTCCTTCTTTCCCGATGCGCATCCTGTAAGCGCCAGCGCGGCCACCATCAGGCCGGCCGTGGCCATGATCTGCAAACGATTTGCCGAGCCTGGGTTTTGCATGCGCATGGTGATTGTCCCGAGTTCCGTTTCGTCCCACCGCCTCGCCAGGGACGGGCGGCGCAATCTCCACTCAAGCAATAATCTGTTAACCCTAACGGAGTGTTAATCGGTCACCTCCTGCGAATCTCCAGAAAGCGTCTCCATGGCCCCCTTCCAATATATCGAACGACCTTCCCCCTTCAGCACGAAGGGCGGAAAGACGCTTCCGGTCTTCGCCGTCACGCCGGCTCATGTCGAAACCGGCACTCTGGAACCGCTCGCCCTCGACTGGGCCAAGAAGGCGGGCTTCAAGGCGGAGCCCGGCGCGGTCCTGCTGGTCCCGACAGCCGAGGGGCATGTGGGCGGCGCGCTGTTCGGCCTCGGCTCCAACCCGTCCGAAAACCCCTATCTGACCGGCAAGCTCGCCCGCGCGCTGCCGGCCGGCGAATGGCATATCGAGACCGCACCGCTGACCGCCAACCGTCTTCTTCTCGGCTATGGCCTGGGCGCCTATAGCTTCGACCGCTATCGCTCGGCAAGCATCACGGAGCCGCGTCTGCTCATCCCTCAGGATGCCGACGCCGCCGACATCAAGCGCCAGATATCGGGCGTCTATCTTGCCCGCGACCTGATCAACACGCCGGCCAATGACATGAGCCCGGCCGACATCGAAGCCGTCGTTCGCCGTCTTGCCGAACACTACAAGGCCGAAGTCTCGGTGATCGCAGGTGACGACCTGCTCGCGAAGAATTTTCCCCTCATCCACGCCGTCGGCCGCGCCTCCACCGTCGCGCCACGTCTCATTGACATGCGCTGGGGCAAGAAGGGGCACCGCAAGGCAACCCTCGTCGGCAAGGGCGTCAGCTTCGATACCGGCGGCCTCGACATCAAGCCGGCTTCTTCCATGCTTCTGATGAAGAAGGACATGGGAGGCGCTGCCAATGTGCTTGGCCTTGCACTGATGATCATGGACGCCAAGCTGAAGATTGATCTGCGCGTCGTCATCCCGGCTGTCGAGAACGCGGTCGCGGGCAATGCCTTCCGACCGGGCGACGTCTACAAGAGCCGCAAGGGTCTGACTGTCCAGATCGACAATACCGACGCGGAAGGCCGTCTAATCCTGGCGGACGCCCTGGCCTATGCCGATGCGGAAGAGCCGGACCTGCTGATCGACATGGCGACACTCACCGGCGCCGCCCGTGTTGCGCTTGGCCCCGACCTGCCGCCCTACTTCACCGACGACGAAGACCTCGCCGATCGGATTGCCGATGCCAGCATCGAGGTTGACGATCCCGTGTGGCGTTTGCCCCTGCACAAGGGCTACGAGCGAATGTTGAAGGCTCAGATTGCCGATCTGACCAACGCCCCCTCCGGTGGCATGGCGGGTGCCATCACGGCGGCCCTTTTCCTCAAGCGCTTCGTCTCCCCCGGTCGCCGCTGGGCCCATTTCGACATTTTCGGCTGGTCGCAGAGCGAACGAGCCCATTCTCCCGTTGGTGGCGAGGCCCAGGCGATTCGCGCCCTCTACCGAATGCTGCAGGCAGACTGAGCTCGCCGCCGGGTGGTGCATGGCCGCTCCCTCTTGCCAGATCGTTTCTTTGCCGGAATGATGGGAAGCGGGACGGAGTGCCCGCATCTGACGAAGGGGAGGGGCCATGGGCCTCGAAATGACGGCAACCCAGGCGCTCGGCCTGTGGCACAAAGTGACGCTGGATCAGGTCCAGAGGCAAGGCCATGATCTCACCATGCGCCAGCTCGCCGTGCTGCTGGAAATATATCTCGTTCCCCCGCCCCACACGGTGCGCGGGCTTGCCGCGACGCTGAATGTCACCAAGCCGGTCATCACCCGCGCGCTGGACACACTTGGCGAAATGGGCCTGGTCGATCGCATCAGGGACGAGCTCGACCGCCGCAGCGTCATCGTCAAACGCACCGTATCAGGTGCGCTTTTCCTCGAAAAATTCGGCGATTGCGTTATCGCCAAGGGCCGCTCGCTCGGCTGACGGAGATTGCCATGCTCGACCGGCGCCTCGCCGCCTTCCGCCCGGATCTCGCCGATATTGCCCTGAAGGGACAGGTGGACGCCGACCGTTTCGTTGCGCCCGAACCCTCCATGGTGACCTTGCCGGTCGTCGCTCTCCGCCCAAAGCCGGATGTCTCTCTAGGCATCGACACCGAGCTCTTGATGGGCGAGCACGTCCGTGTTTTCGACCGGCAGGATGGCTGGGCCTGGGTCCAGGCCACCGATGACAGCTATGTCGGCTACCTGCCGGAAGAGGCGCTCGGCCAGACAGTTCCGGCGACCCACGTTGTTACGGTTCCTCGCACATTCGTCTATCGCGGCGCCGACCTGCGCTTTCCCACCCGCACAGCGCTCTCAATGGGTAGCCGGCTCACGATAGTCGGAGAAGCCGAGACCCGTGGCACGCGCTATCTCCTCCTTTCCGACGGCGGCGCGCTCGTATCACGCCATCTTCGCCCTGTCTCCGATCCGCCGGCTCCCGACTATGTCGCGGTTGCGGCTCTCTTCCTCGAGACCCCCTATCTCTGGGGCGGCAAATCCGGCTTCGGCATCGATTGCTCGGGGCTCGTCCAGCTGGCCATGCGCCTCGCCGGTCTCGAGGCGCCCCGTGACAGCGATATGCAGGCTGCGGGTCTCGGAGTGCCGATCGAGCGCTGCGACCTGCGACGGGGCGATCTCGTCTTCTGGAAGGGGCATGTGGCGATCATGGAAGACGAGACGACCATGATCCACGCCAATGGTCACACCATGACCGTGGCACGAGAGACGCTCGAAGCCGCCATCGAACGCATCGGCTGGCTTTACGGAACGCCGACGGGCTATCGCCGTCCCGTCGCCGAAACGTGAAGTGCAGACCCTTGGTGGTGGGGCGGAGACCACTTATATCGGCACTGTCATACCCTGTGGGATAAGTGCCATGCTGCCGGTTCGCCGAGACAATCCAATGCAAATATCGATCGGCCGCCAGGGCGCCATGGCGCTGCTGATGGTCGTTCTGTCGGCCCTTGCAGCCCCTGCCGTCGCCGCCGAAGGCATCGCCTGGGGCAATGCTGCACAGGACAGTTTCCAGGATCTGCCGGGTGTGAAGCCGCAGGACCCCGCCAACCAGTTTGGCGAAGGCTACGCCTGCGAAACGCGCACGATTGCCCCGCGTCCCGGTTTCGGGCGCCGCGAACTGCGCGACATGCTTCCATACACGGTCTATCGGTGTGAAAAGAACGGCATTGTCTACCAGGGCACCGAGCCGCCGCGCAGTGGTCGTGATTGGTATCCGGGCGTCAACCCGCGCATCATCGACTGAGAGCGTCGGTCTGTTCGCCTCAGCCCTGGTCGTCCTGTCCAAGCAGGCCGTCGAACACTTCGAGCAGTGCCGCGCTGATTGCGCCACCGAGGTTTTGGCCTGCCTCACGCAGGCCCTGTTCGTCCATGTCACGCGCCGCAAGCGCCAGCGACGTGCCTTCCTGTGCGACGATTTCCTTGGCCCGTTCGATCGCCCAGAGGGCGAATTCGCTACGGCTTTCGATGGCGACGGTCTCGTCCATGGTCTGTCCTTTTCGTCTATGCGCGGGCGTTCGGGAAAGGGCTGCTGAAATCGGTCGAAGATGGCTTTGCAGCGGCGTCGAGCGGCTGCCAGAAGACAAGAAAAAAGCCCGGCAAGCCGGGCTTTTTTCTTTTGTTTGAGGACCGCATAAACTGCTGATCTCAAATCGGAATTTGGTGCCCAGAAGAGGACTCGAACCTCCACACCCTTTCGAGTACCAGCACCTGAAGCTGGCGCGTCTACCAATTCCGCCATCTGGGCGACGAGGAGCCGTGTAAAGCGACTACCCCGGCCTGTCAACCAGCATTTTGAAGTTTTCGTGTCGCCTCTGTGAAAGGGCCCGGAAAGCTGGGAAAACCATCTGCAGAATTGCGACACTTGTCCGGCCTCGGCGGTGCTGGCCGCCACCTGCCGGCCGGTAACGCCGTCGTGAAAAAGCCGTGATCGAACGGCTCTGTTTCCGAGTCGGCGAAGCACGAGAGCGGCAAGCCGGGGACGAGACAGGATAAAGAGATGACGACGAGAACAGCCCTCATGGCTCTGGCGCTGGCCGGCACCCAGCTTTTGGCACCTTTGGCCGAGGCCGCCATGCCGACGCCGCTTCAATCCACCGCTGAGCAGCGCTTGGACGTCGAGACGGTCGATCTGGTCTGTGACTTTTCCGGTTGCTACGAAACCTGGGATCGCCCGCCGCCGCGTCGCCCACGGCCCCTGCCGCCTGAATACTATCCGCCCTCTGTCTATGATGAGCCGCCGGTCTATCGGCCCCGCCCGCGTCCGCCCGTCTATGTCGAGCCCGGTTACCGTCCGCCTCCACGCCCGCCGGTCTATGACAATCCGGGATATCGACCACCCGGTCGCGCCTGGCAGCGCCATGTCGACTGGTGCCTGAACCGCTACCGGTCCTACAATCCCCGCACCAATCAGTTCCTCTCGTCGAGCGGCTACTACAAGATCTGCCGGTCGCCCTTCAACTGAGCCACCGGAAGCCGGCAGGGCGACCGATCGGCCGCCTTGCTCAGCTGTCCATTCCTTCATTGCGGCTCGCTCTATCCACATGGCCGAGATCGCGCTCGGGATCGATCGCGTCGCGCACCTTCTGCTTCAGATCCTTCGGGCCCGGAAAGCCGCCGTCGCGCTTGCGCTCCCAGATCAGTTCACCGTTCAGCCGGATCTCGAAGATCCCACCGGTCCCCGGGATGAGTGCCACTTCGCCGAGGTCGTCGGCAAAGGTATGCAGCAGCTCCTGCGCCATCCATCCGGAGCGCAAAAGCCAGTTGCATTGGGTGCAATAGGTGATCGATATCCGGGGCTTGTCCATCTTTGCCTTCCTTGCATCACGCAGAAGTTAACTTTCGTATTCAACTTTTTGTCCAGCCGCAATTGCCATGCCCCCGGTGTTCCCTCATGAGGCCCGTATCATTGTCTTCCGAGGTATTCTGCATGTCGACTGAACCGAACCGTCTTTTCATCCCCGCTCTGGCTCCCGTCTATCGCTCCGGCCATGATCTCGTCGAAACCTTGCTGCGTCTCGTTGCGGGCGGTTTTCTCGTCATCCATGGTGCCGGCAAGATCGCCGATCCCTTCGGCGCCGTCCAGATGGTCGAAGGCCTCGGCTTCTATCCCGGCATGTTCTGGTCACCCTTGCTCGCCGCCACGGAATTCTTCGGTGGCATCCTGCTGGCGATCGGGCTGCTCACCCGCCCTGCGGCACTCGCTGCCACAATCGTCCTTCTGGTCACGGTCTATTTCCACTGGATCCAGATGGGGCAGGGCTTCTCCGGCGCCGAAAAGTCTCTGCTCTGGGTCGCGATCACCCTGTTCTTCGTGATCCGCGGCGGCAACAGCCAGTCCGTCGATGCCCGCCTGAAGAAAAACGTCTGATTTCGGAGGATGGAGGGTACTCGGGTGCCCTCTGTCTTGCGACGAGCGCGTGTCCATGCTTTCTCTGAGGCACCCGCCCGCGAGACCCGATTCCCCATGCGCGTTGCCATCGTCGAGAATACCCGCGTCACCGAAGCCGGCCAGGTGGGCATTGCGCTTGCCGAGGCCGGTGCGCAGATCGTCACGGTGCATGCCTATGCCGGGGAACCCTTGCCGGACGTCGATGCGCATGACGCCCTCGTCGTCTTCGGCGGCGAACAGAATGCCCGCGACGACGACAAGCATCCCTATCTCTCCGAGCTCGCAAGGCTGATGCGTCGCTTTGGTGACAGCGACAAGGCGATCTTGGGCATCTGCCTCGGCAGCCAGCTTCTCGCCCGCGCCTATGGCGGCGAAAACCTGATCGGTTCCGCGCCCGAATTCGGCTGGCGCGGCATTGTCCGCACGGAAGCCGGCAAGGCCGATCCGGTGCTGTCCGTCCTGCCCGACCACTTCCTCTCGTTCCAGTGGCACGACGATACCTTCACCCTGCCGCAAGGAGCGGCCCATCTGGCAGAGAACGAAGCCGCCCGGCACCAGGCCTTCCGCATTGGCCGCGCTGCTTACGGTTTCCAGTTCCACTTCGAGGCAAATCGCGAGGTGGTGCGCAACTGGATGACGCATTTCCCCGACATCATCGAGCGGAAGGAGCCCGGCTGGCTCAACCGGCATCCCGAGCTGGAGCCGACGGATGGTCTCCTGTCCGATGAGGCGGGCCTCGCGATTGCCCGCGCCTGGGTCGAGCAGATCATGCCGGCTTGAAAGGCTCGCTGCGGCCTCCGGGCTCGACCAGTGGCAGGCGGCATCGCGGCTGCGTCACCAGCTGGGTTTGCCCCACAGTCATCCCTTGCCCCCCTTGCGAGGCGTCCGCCCCCGTGCTTAATCGATATTCAATCGATTGAGATTGCTTCAGAAACCTGTGGGAGGGGGACATGAAAGCCATGGGGAAGCGCATTCTGGCGCTCTGCTTCATCATTCTGGCGCTGGTGGTTCAGCCGGTCCAGGCAGGCTCTGTCGGAGCCGACACGGTCATTCGCGACTGGTATCGCCTGATCCTCGAACTCGTCCGTCATACGCCCACCTATTCGCCACCGGTCGCCAGCCGCGCCTTCGCCTATCTCGGCGTCACCGCCTATGAAGCGCTTGCCTCCGGCGACACGACGCTCACTTCCCTCTCCGGCCAGCTGAACGGGTTGACGGCGGTACCGCCCCGCGAAAATGGCGCCTATGACGAAGCCGTCGTGCTGCAGGCGGCGCTTTCGTCCGCGGCCCGGGAACTCTTCGGCAATACCGGCCCGACCGGCCAGCGCGCCCTGAAGCGCATGACGGAAAAGCTGTCGGCCGAGGTGTCCGCCGGTCTCGCTCCTGATCTCGTCGCCCGCAGCCAAGCCTATGGACAAGGCGTCACGGCCCATATCCTCGCCTGGTCAAAGGGGGATGGCGGTGCTGATGTCGAGAACATGGGCTTTCCGCTGGAATTCGCCCTCGGCAACCGCAAGGACAGCTGGATCCCGACCAGCTTGATCAACCAGCAGCAGAAGCCGCTTCTGCCGAAATGGGGTGAGAACCGGCCCTTCGCCATGGAAACGGGCAATGGCTGCCCCTTGCCGCCGCCACCGACCTATAGCGAGGACAAGGAGTCGGATTTCCATAAGGAGGCGGTTGAGGTCTATGCTGCGGTGAACGAGGTCACCGATGAGCAGCGGGCCATTGCGCGCTTCTGGTCGGATGATCCGATGCTCTCGCCAACCCCGCCGGGCCACTGGATCGTGATCGGCCTCAAGATCCTCGACGAGCGCCAGGCGAGTGCTGCAGAGCATGCCGATCTGGTTGCCCGCCTTGGCGTCACGCTGGCCGATGCCTTCATCGGCTGCTGGCATTCGAAATTCGAATACGACCTGCTTCGCCCGGTCACCTACATCAAGCGCGTCATCGACCCGAAATGGGAACCCATCCTGATCACGCCGCCCTTCCCGGAATATCCGAGCGGCCATTCCACCCAGTCGGGCGCCGCCGCCACCGTGCTCACCGCCTTCTTCGGCGAGAACTATGCCTTCACCGACAACACACATGAAAAGGACAAGCTTCCCAGCCGGTCCTTCGGCAGCTTCTGGGAAGCCGCCGAGGAAGCGGGCGTCTCGCGTCTTTATGGCGGCATCCATTTTCGCGCGGCAATCGACCGTGGCCTGGATCAGGGCCGCTGCATCGGCGCAAAGACGGTCGCCCTGAGGACCCGTGGATGACTGGCGTCATGAAGATCCGGAGTGTCGGCAGGATCACGACGCTGACCATCCTTCTCGCCGCATCGCAGGTCGCGACAGCGCGTGCCAATGGCGGGCCGCTTCCTCCCCGCTTCGCCGACGAGACTGCGTCCAGCGGTATCGCCAGCACCTATCGAGGTGACTGGGAATATATGGTCGGCGGTGGCGCCGGCAGTTTCGACTGCAATGCCGACGGGTTTCCCGATCTGGTGCTATCAGGCGGCGAGGACAAGGCGAGGTTCTATCTCAACCGCAGTACCCCCGGCGGCGCCCTGAAATTCGAGGAAAACGTGTCCGGCCTGGAGCTCGACAAGGTGATCGGCGCCTATCCGCTCGATATCGATGGCGACGGGCTGCAAGACGTCGTGCTCCTGCGCTCCGGCGAAAATGTCGTCATGCGGGGTCTCGGCGAATGCCGCTTCGAGCGCGCCAATGAAGCCTGGGGCTTCGACGGTGGCGACGCGTGGTCCACGGCCTTCTCCGCCACCTGGGAGCGGGGCAACAGCTGGCCGACACTCGCCATTGGCAACTATATCGACCGCTTCGAGGATTTCGAGCCCTGGGGCTCCTGCACCGACAACTGGCTGCACCGCCCGATGTCTGCCACCGAGCGCCGCTTTGCCCCGCCGCTGCCGCTCACGCCCTCCTATTGCCCGCTGTCGATCCTCTTTACCGACTGGAACCGCTCCGGCACGCCGTCGCTGCGTGTCTCCAATGATCGGGAGTATTACAAGGGCGGCCAGGAGCAGATGTGGCATGTCGAGCCCGGCAAGGCGCCGAGGCTCTACACCCAGGACGAGGGGTGGAAATACCTGCGCATCTGGGGCATGGGCATCGCCAGCCACGACCTCGATTTCGATGGCTACCCGGAATATTTCCTGACCAGCATGGCCGACAACAAGCTTCAGACGCTGGACGCAATCCCGGCCGATGGCAAGCCGAAGCCCTCCTATGCCGACATCGCCTTCGCCAGGGGGGCGACTGCCCACCGGCCTTATGTTGGCGCAGAGATCCGCCCGTCGACGGCCTGGCACACCGATTTCGAGGACGTCAACAATGACGGCCGCACCGATCTCTTCGTCGCCAAGGGCAATGTCGCCGAGATGCCGGACTTTGCCGAGAAAGACCCCAACAACCTTCTGGTTCAGGGCGAGGACGGCCGGTTCGCCGAGATGGGCGACAAGGCCGGCGTCGCCTCCATGGCCAAGGGTCGTGGCGGGGCGCTCGTCGATTTCAACCTCGATGGCTTGGTCGATCTGCTCGTCGTCAACCAGGGCTCGCCCGTCGAGATCTGGCGCAACGCGACCGAAGGCACAGGCCATTTCCTCGAGATCGCGCTCCGCCAGGACGACGTCAACCGAGATGCCGTCAGTGCCTGGATCGAGGTCAAGACCGGTGAGATCGTCCAGCGACGTGAGGTCACCATCGGCGGCGGCCACGCCAGCGGCAAGACCGGCTGGCACCATGTCGGGCTGGGGAAGCAGGCCGAAACCGAGATTCGCGTGCTCTGGCCGGATGGCGAGGCGGGGCCCTGGCAGACGGTCAAGGCGGACGGGTCTTATGTGGTCGCGCGCGGTGTGGCGCCGAAACTATGGAAGCCGGGCGAGGGGTTCTGAGGGCGCGCGTCACGCGCCAATGACGGTGGCTAGGCAGACACTCTGCGGGTGCCGGGGAAAAACGGGCGAGGATTCCGATAGCGAGGGACATGTCTCCCCCCTTGCGGATTTTCCAAGAGAGGGGCTTGGTGAGGCGAGTGCCACGCAGCCATGCCCCTCGCCACGAAAACCTTAAGTTCAAGCGGCTTCCGCTGACCTCAGGCCTTCGGCATTCCGTCCTCCCCCGAAGGGGAGGAGGTAGCCGCCTGCATCAGCAAGAGAGGAAGCCTATCAGCCTCACTCGGCCTCTTCGACGACGGCCTCGGCGGCGCGTTTCTGGACGGATCCGATGCAGTTCTTCGCGCTCGACTTCGATTTGTAGGTTTCCGAGCGCACCATGATCTCGCCATTGGCGGCGCGGAAGCGGACGAAGGTTTCCCCATTCTTGGCGCGGTCGATCTCGAAACGATAACCGCTGCCGGTCTCCTCCTTCGTGAGGTCGACGACGGGGGCGGCAGGAGCATTCTTCTTCAGCGATTCGACGCAGTTCTTGGCGCTTGCCTTTGAGGCATAATTTTCCGACCAGACCATGATTTCGGCATTGTAGACGAACTGGACGCGAAATTCGCCCTTCTCGGTCTTGACGATCTTGAACTTGTGCATGCCCGTTTCCCCTGTCTTTTCACCCATCGGCTTATGATTGCATGCGAATGCTAGCGTGCGATGGGCGCGTGGGCAAGAAGGGGCCGGAAACCCAGGAAGAGGAAATCACGGCACCGGTGATCTCGTCGCGCGAGCGGAGAGATCTGCGGGAGCGGGACCGACAGCAGAGAGGTGGACAGTCGTAATGAATTGGGTGAGCCTCGCGAAGGTTTCGCCATCGATGGCAATGCGAGGATTGAGGCGGGTCCGGTCCGGTAATTTTCGAGCGGCAAGCCATGCCTGGCGACATGGTCGTTTGACGCCCTGATCGCCTCGGCGACGAGCGCTTCACTGTCTGCCGGGTCATGTGGTTTTCGGGCTTCGATCGACAGGGATGGTCTCCGTTGCTGCGCAAAAACCAGCACGGATTCGGCTCGTTGAGAATGGCCCCATCAGCCCTTTCCCCGCCCATCATAGGCCTCGCGTGAAGCAAGGATCACGTCCTTGTGTTCCCGCGACCATTCGACCAGCCCGGCCGTTATGGCCGAAAACCCGAGGCCGTGGGTCGTCAGAGAATAGGTGACCGAGGGAGGGTTGGTGGGTTCGACATGGCGGTCAACCAATCCGTCCCGTTCGAGACGGCGCAATGTGAGCGTAAGCATGCGCTGGGTGACGCCCGAAAGCGCGCGCTCGATCTCCCGGTAGCGGCGCGGGCCTGTCGAGAGTTCCGCGATCACCATGACCGTCCATTTTTCACCAAGGCGATCAAGTGTCAGGCGAAGGCCGCAATCCTCATGATCCGGTGTGCCGCAAGGTTCGAGCGTCTTGGCCACAGGCTGTGTTGCGGCGAACATCAATGTGCCTCCTTACGTAGTTCCGGTGGTCGCAATAAATAGATGCGCCCGCAACGAAAAGGACGCAATCCATGATACTGCTGACTGGTGGCTCCGGCCAACTCTCCTCCCTCATCGCGCAAGGTGTCAAAGACGCCGGCCTCAACATCTGCATTGGCAGCCGCCTGGCAGACGAGGCGGGGCCAGATCGACGTCGGATCGATTTCGACGATCCACAAACGCTCGACTTCAGCGACGTCGAAACGCTAATGATGATCTCCGCCGGTTACGCGGAAGACGATGTCGTGATTAGCCGCCATGAGGCTGTAATCGCAGCTGCTGTCAGCTTCGACGTGCGGCATGTCGTCTATACCAGCCTCAGCGGGACGGGCGACCACCTCGCCTTTGCGCTCGCCCATCGGTGGACAGAGAAGCGGCTGAAGGACAGCGGCCTTGCCTGGACGATCCTGCGCAATGGTCTCTATGCTGAGTTGATTGGGGCACTTGCCGCGCCGGTCGATGGACTGATCCGGGTACCCTTCGGCACTGCGCCTATTTTACCGGTGGCGCGGGAAGATCTGGCCGATGCCGCAGTGACGGTTCTGAAGAACCCGCAGGTTCATGCAGGTCGCATTTACGAACTGTCGGGAGTGGAAGCCTGGACTATCCACGATCTGGCAAGTGTCCTCGGCGCCACATATCAGCCGTGGCGCCTTGAAGAGATGCGGGCGTCCCTGGCTGGTGCGCCGCTCAAGCCCTTCCAGCCCCCGATGCTGATGTCGATCTATTCGAGCGCGGCTGCAGGATTTCTGCAGGCGGAGAGCACGGACCTTCCGGTCCTGCTCCCTGACCCGCCACGGGAGACCTTGCCGATCGCGGCAGAGGCTGCGCGGGCGTCAGGGTGAGATGAGGAAACGGGAGCCTTCAAGGAAGGCCCCAGCCCTCACTCGTCGCTCATCTTCAGTGCTGCGATAAACGCTTCCTGCGGGATCTCGACCTTGCCGAACTGGCGCATGCGCTTCTTGCCGGCCTTCTGCTTGTCGAGCAGCTTGCGCTTGCGGGATGCGTCGCCGCCGTAGCACTTGGCGGTGACGTCCTTGCGCATCGCCGAGATCGTTTCGCGGGCGATCACATTGCCGCCGATGGCGGCCTGGATCGGGATCTTGAACATGTGGCGCGGGATAAGGTCCTTCAGCTTCTCGCACATGTCGCGGCCGCGCTTTTCCGCCGCCGTCCGGTGGACCAGCATGGAGAGCGCATCGACCGGCTCGCCATTGACCATGATCGACATCTTGACGAGGTTGCCCTCGCGATAGGCGTCGAGATGATAGTCGAAGGAGGCATAACCCTTGGAGATCGACTTCAGCCGGTCATAGAAATCGAAGACCACTTCGTTGAGCGGCAGCTGATAGGTCAGCATGGCGCGCTTGCCGACATAGGTGAGTTCGGTCTGGATGCCGCGACGGTCCTGGCAGAGTTTGAGGATGCCGCCGAGATAATCGTCCGGCGTCAAGATCGTCGCCTTGATCCACGGTTCGTGGATCTCGTTGATCCGCACGACGTCGGGCATGTCGGCCGGGTTGTGCAGCTCGCGCTCTGTGCCGTCGGTCATGAACAGCTTGTAGACAACGGACGGTGCGGTCGCGATCAGGTCGAGATCGAATTCGCGCTCGAGGCGCTCCTGGATGATTTCGAGATGCAGCAGGCCGAGGAAGCCGCAGCGGAAGCCGAAGCCGAGCGCGGCGGACGATTCCATTTCAAACGAGAAGGAGGCGTCGTTGAGGCGAAGCTTGCCCATGGCGGCGCGCAGGTCTTCGAAGTCGGCGGCGTCGACCGGAAACAGGCCGCAGAACACCACCGGCTGGGCCGGCTTGAAGCCCGGCAGCATGTTTGCGGTCGGGCGCTTGTCCTCGGTGATGGTGTCGCCGACGCGGGTGTCGGCCACTTCCTTGATCGAACCGGTGAAGAAGCCGATTTCGCCCGGGCCGAGTGAATCCACCGCAACCATTTTCGGGGTGAGCACGCCGACGCGCTCGACATTGTATTTGGCATCCGTGCCCATCATCCGGATCACCTGGCCCTTGGTCAGCACGCCGTCGAGCACGCGCACCAGAACCATGACGCCGAGATAGGTGTCGTACCAGCTGTCGACCAGGAGCGCCTTCAGGGGGGCCTTTTCGCCACCTTCGCTCTTCGGCGCCGGCAGCTTGTGCACGATGGCTTCGAGCACGTCGGGAATGCCGAGACCGGTCTTCGCCGAAATCAGCACGGCTTCCGATGCATCGATGCCGATGACTTCCTCGATCTGCTCCTTGATCCGCTCGGGTTCGGCGGCCGGAAGGTCGACCTTGTTGAGGACCGTCACCAGTTCGTGATTGTTGTCGATCGCCTGATAGACATTGGCAAGTGTCTGGGCTTCGACGCCCTGAGAGGCGTCAACCACGAGCAGCGAGCCTTCGCAGGCAGACAGCGAGCGCGAGACTTCATAGGCGAAGTCGACGTGTCCGGGCGTGTCGATCAGGTTCAGCACATAGGTTTCGCCATTATTGGCCTTGTAGTGCAGACGCACCGTCTGGGCCTTGATGGTGATGCCGCGTTCCTTCTCGATCTCCATGTTGTCGAGGACCTGTTCCGACATCTCGCGATCGGCGAGGCCGCCGGTCGACTGGATCAGGCGGTCGGCCAGCGTCGATTTGCCATGGTCGATATGTGCGACGATGGAGAAGTTGCGGATATGGTCGAGAGGGGTGCGATCGGTGCTCATGGCTCGCGCATATAGCAGCGAGCTTGGTCAACGCCTAGCGGGAAATTGACGCGATAGGCTGGAAAGCTTGGCTTTTAGACGCAGAATTGTTCCGGCCAGTCGCGGCGGGTGGCGACCTGGCCATCGGTTCTGAGGCGGCGGACGGTGTCGAGATCGATTTGCGTGATCAGCCAGTGGCTCTCCTCGACCTCGTCGCTCTCGCTTTCGGCATAGATGCCACTGGGCGGCATGCCGTAGTCGGAGGGCACGTAAAGGGCGGCACGGCCACGATTTTCGTCGAGTGCGGGGGACCAGGGCGCGGTGCCGGCCGTGGGGGAGGAAAGAATGGCGATCTGGTTTTCGAGCGCCCGCGCCTGGGCGCCGATGCGCACGCGGTAAGCACCGGCCAGCGTGTCGGTGCAGGACGGGGCGAGGATCAGATCGACGCCCTGTTCCGCGAGGGTGTGGGCGAGCATCGGGAATTCGTTGTCGTAGCAGATGAGGATGCCGAGTTTGCCGAGCGGCGTGTCGAGGGCGGTGAGGCCATCGCGTCCGGCAGCGATCCCCCATTGCTCGCGCTCGAAGCGGGTCATGATGATCTTGTCCTGATGGCCGACAAGGCCATCGGGTCCGAAGAGGAAGGCGCGGTTGCGGTATTGACCGTCGGGGTCGAGCACGGGTGCCGAGCCGGGCTGGAAGACGATCGAATGGGTGCGGGCGAGCTCCTCGCAAAGTTCGACCCAGGCCGGGATCGTGGGCTGGATGCCGGCAATAGAGCCGTGCAGGTCGGACCGTGTGGCGGCGTCGAGCTGGCCGGCGAGCACCAGTCCGGCATATTCCGGCAGGAGCACGAGTTTCGCGCCGCGCTCGACGGCCTGATGCACCAGTTGCGTCAGATGGAGGACATAATCTTCCCAGCTTTCGATGAGCTCGATCTTGTACTGGCAGGCGGCAAGGGTAAGGACTGTCATGCGCTGAGATCCCGGATCCAGAAGGAAAGCGGCTTCGGACTTTCATGGGTTTCATCGAGGTCGCGCCAGGTGAAGATGGTGCGAAGCTCGGGGTGATGGGTATAGCCGCGCTTGCCCCAGAAGGCATCGAGCGGCTGATAATCCGCCGGCCGGCGCGGGTGGTCGGCGGGGCGCTCGACGGCGCAGAAGGTGGCGTAGCGCAGGCCGAGCTTCTTCGCCTGCGCCTCGCGGCCCTCGAAGAACTTCACGCCGATGCCGCGGCCGCGATATTGGGGCAGAAGCACGCTTTCGCCGAAATAGAAGAAGTGTTCGGGATCGAAGCCTGCCGCAAGGAAAGGGCGTTGAACCTCTTCGGTCTCGCCTGCCATCGGCGTGCCCGTCGCCACCCCGACCACCTTGTCGCCATCCATGGCCAGCACGAAGACGGAGCCTTCAGACCTCGCATAGGTCGACAGATAGGTCTGCTCGTAATCCGGATTTCCCTCGTACAGATAGGGAAAGTCGCGAAAGACGGTGGATCTGAGCCGCGCGAGGTCGCCGAAGAAGGGTGTCGCGTCGCTGCCGGAAAAGGATTGGATCGTAAGCGTCATAGAGTGTTTTCAGTCCGTTGCGGAGTGGTTATACCCGTCTGTGACGACCTGAGAAAGCAGTTCCACGACGAGGAGTGATCGATGACCGCCGCCGCCACCATCCGTGCCTATTACGATGCCTTCAATGCCGGCGACATGGACCGTTTCCTCGCGCTCCTGACCGATGACGTGGCCCACGACATCAACCAGGGCGCCCGCCAGACGGGCAAGGAAGCCTTTGCGAAGTTCATGGACCACATGAACCGATGCTACAAGGAAGAGCTGACCGATATGGTGGTCATGGTGAACGAGGACGGCACGCGGGGTGCTGCCGAATTCATCGTCAACGGCACCTATCTCGCCACGGACGAGGGCTTGCCGGAAGCCGATGGACAGACCTACCGCCTGCCGGCTGGCGCTTTCTTCGAAATCCGTGACGGCAAGGTTGCCCGCATCTCCAATTATTACAGCCTGCCCGACTGGATCGCCCAGGTCGGCGGCTGAAGACATTCAGAAATGGAAAAAGAGCCGTCCCGTTCCATGGGACGGCTCTTTGCTTTCGCCGGCATCATGCCAAGGCGTATCGATCAGTTGACCGACCAGTCGCGCTTCACGTCGTCGGCGTTTTTGGCCAGATGCACGTGCTGATCGACATGATCGACCCAGTCGAGGGGAATGTAGTGGTGCTGACCGTCAGCCGAATCATTCTTGGTCAGCTTGATGCGGCTTGCGCCATCCATATGGTCGACAGTGCCGACATGGGCGCCGTCCTGGGCCAGAACTTCCATATGTTCGCGGATCTGATCTGCAGAAATCATCTGATATCCTCCTTTGGATGTTTCGATGCCTGAGAAAGTCGCGACCGGGGGGATTTGTTCCGGTCGGGACTTCCGGTCTCAGGTGGAAGATCAGCGGAACATCCGCCGCCTATGCGCATTGTCAGGGACCCCCCACGCGAGATCCCTTGCGCGACAGCGAGACATTCATGCTTCCGAGAATTGCGATCATCGGCACGGGTCCAACCGGCCTCTACACCTTCAAGCGACTGATCGAGGCGACAGCTCCCCTGTCGATCACCCTCTACGAGGCGGAGGGTGAACCCGGCAAGGGCACGCCATACCATCCCGATATGAATGACCCGGCCATGCTCTCCAATATTCCGAGCATCGAACTTCCCGCCTTTACAGAAACGCTGGCCGAGTGGCTGCGGCGGCAGGATGATGAATGCCTGGTCCGCCATGGCATCCGCCGCGAGGCGATCGACGAGCGGGAATTCTATCCGCGCCTGGTGCTGGGCGATTACATGCAGGCGCAGTTCGAGCGCATGCTGACGCTGGCTGCCGAGCGCGGTCACGAGATCACCGTGCTGGCCCGCCACAAGATAGCCGACATCGAGATCCAGGCGGATGCGATCCGGTTGCGGGTTTCCCATCCGGACGGAGAAGACGACGCGAGTTTCGATCACGTTGTCATGGCGACCGGTCACAACTGGCCCGAAAGCACGGAAATCCGTCCCGGCTACTTCGTCTCGCCCTGGCCAGCGACGGTGCTCCAGTCTATCCGCAACGAGGCGGTCGGCATTCTCGGCACGTCGCTGAGCGGCATCGACGCTCTGATGACGGTCGCAACTGCGCATGGGATGTTCTACGCTGATGCGGCGGGCGACCTTCAATACCAGCCCGCCGAAGGCACGCAGGATTTCCGGGCGACGCTGATGTCGCGCAAGGGCATCCTGCCGGAGGCCGATTTTTATTGTCCTCTGCCCTATGTGGAGCCCGAGGTCTGCACCGAAGAGGCAATCGACGCCCTGATCTCGACGGGTCGGCACGATCTGCTCGATGATGTCTTCGATCTCTTCCGCCGCGAGATCGTCGCGCGCGATCCCGACTACGCCGCCCGGATCGGCCTGTCGCAGTTGACGGTGGAGAGTTTTGCTGCGGCCTATTATGCCGACCGGACCGAGAGCGATCCTTTCGTCTGGGCAGCGAAGAACCTGGCCGAAGCCGAGGACAACAGGGTAAAGCGCTACACGGTGCCGTGGCGCTATGCGATCCTGATCACCCACGAGATCGTCGCCCGTGTGATTCCGCATCTGGACGAGAACGACCTCAAGCGTTTCCACCGACACTTCAAGGGCATTTTCATCGACGACTATGCAACGGTGCCGCTGATGTCGATCCGCAGGCTGCTTGCGCTGTCGCGCGCGGGCAAGCTGTCCATCCTGCGGCTTGGCGAGGAATACCTGATCCGGACGGCCGAGGACGGTCTGGAGCGAGGCGCGGAAGTCGAGGTGTCAGGCACGGTGCATCGCTTCGGCGCCTTCATCGATGCGACCGGCCAGGATACCCTGTCGGCCACGGATCTCCCCTTTCCGACCCTCGTCGCCCAGGGTGGCGTGCGCGAAGCCGCGACCCCCAAGGTCGAGACAATCATGTCCCTCGACCGGGATCCCGATATGGTTCGGACAGGCGGCATCGACGTGGACGATTGCTATCGCCCGAGTCTCGGCCTGATGTCGCAGGGGCGGCTTTATTGCGCGGCGATCGCCTTCCTGCTGCACAAGGAGCCCTTTGTTCAAGGCATCACTAGTGCCCGGGACATCGGCGAGACAGTTGGCGATGCAATCCTCAAGGACATTTTTGAGGTCGACACGCCGCTATTTCAGATCTCGGCGTAAACAGCATCATCGACGCGGATGGTCACGGCCTCGGCTGGCGTTGCATAGACGCCGAGATTGCGCTTGTTGTGGCGCATGATGCCGCGCAGCACGTCGGGCTCTTCCGCCATGCCGGGCTGTGCGACAAGCGTCATCCCACAGCGACGCGAGGCCTCGGTGACGCGGATGTCCGCGTCGCCGATCCTGACGACATGACCCACCCAGTCGTTTTCGAGGAAACCATCCCCGTTGTCGGTTTCGATCAGCACGGAGGGGCGAAAGCGCCTTGCATCGAGCGGCGGGAGGCTTGCGCTTCCGGCAAGCGCCTGAAGCGATGCCGATGTCACGAGGTGAAGGGGCGCCGGCTGATATCGGTTGGAGACAACGGGAAAGCGGTAGTCACCCGCGCCAAGGAGCCCGACGGCAACCGGGAAGCCGAAATGCTCTGCCAGTCGATCCGCCAGTGCGTCGTCATCAAGTGCATGCTCCGCCCCGTCGGCGAAGCGCAGCACCGGCAGTCCGGTTGGCGCTTGCGAGGCGGTGACGAAGAGTGCGGGACGCCAGCGGGTCTCCCGTTCGGGGGCTGCGGCCAGACCCGTTGCCGGGTCGAACAGGGCGAATTGCCGGTCACCTGCGATCCCCTCGGGGGAAACCGTGATCGAGGCGAGCGATTCGCCGCCAACCGAACTCACCGGATAGCGCCAGACTTCCCGCACTCGACCGATTCTTTGCATGATGGTTCCCCGTTTCAAACGATCACCATACGCGGGATAGTCGCATTATGTTCCCGGAATTCTGCGTGGCAGCACCTTTGCCTGCGTGCTCGTCCTCAGGTCCAGTCGAGCACGATCTTGCTCGCCTTGCCAGCGCTCGCGAGTTCGAAGGCTTCGGCATAGTCGTCCACCTTCATCCGGTGGGTAATGACCTTGCGGATGTCGAGGCCGCTTTCCAGCATGGCGAGCATCTTGTGCCAGGTGTCGAACATCTCGCGGCCATAGATGCCCTTGAGCGTCACCATGCGGAAGACGACCTTGGAGAGATCGAAATGGAAAGGTCGCGCGGGAACGCCGAGAAGCGCGATGCGCCCGCCCATGACGAGATGGTCGATCATCTGGTCGAGGGCGGCCGGTGAGCCGCTCATTTCGAGCCCGACATCGAAGCCTTCCTTCATCTTCAGCTTCGCCATCACGTCGCGCAGGTCTTCCTTGGCGACATTGACCGGATGCACGTCGGCGACCTCTGCCGCGAGCGCCAGGCGCTCCGGATTGACGTCGGTGATGACAACGTGGCGGGCGCCGACATGACGGGCGATGGCCGCCCCCATGATGCCGATCGGACCGGCGCCGGTGATGATGACGTCCTCGCCGACGAGGTCGAAGGCGAGCGCCGTGTGCACGGCATTGCCGAGCGGATCGAGGATCGCGCCGATCTCGTCGTCGATCGTGTCGGGGAGCGGGATGATGTTGAAGGCGGGGATCCTGGCAAATTCCGCAAACGTGCCCTGTACGTTAACGCCGATGCCCTTCGTTTCCGGATCGAGATGATACTTGCCGGCGCGTGAGGCGCGGCTGTTCATGCCGACGAGATGTCCTTCGCCCGAGACCCTCTGGCCGACGCTAAGATTGCGGACATTGGCGCCGACGGCGACGATCTCGCCAGCATATTCGTGGCCTGTTATCATCGGCACGGGGATGGTCTTTTGCGCCCACTCGTCCCATTTGTAGATGTGCACATCCGTGCCGCAGATGCCGGTCTTGTTGATCTTGACCAGCACGTCGTCAGGCCCAATTTCGGGAACGGCTGCGTCGATCATCCAGATGCCGACTTCGGATTTCTGCTTGGAAAGCGCCTTCATGATCAGATCATCCCGATGGTCTTGCCGGCATCGATGAATGCGGCGATGGCGGTATCGATATCGGCCTCGGAAAGCGCTGCCGACATCTGGGTACGGATGCGGGCCTGCCCCTTGGGCACGACGGGGAAGAAGAAGCCGGCGACATAGATGCCGCGCGCATCGAGTTCGGCGGCAAGCTTTTGGGCAAGCACCGCGTCATGGGTCATGACCGGGATGATCGGCGTTTCGCCGGGAAGCAGTTCGAAGCCAGCCTCGGTGAGGCCCTGGCGGAAACGCCGGGTATGGCCGGTGAGCTTTGTGCGCAGTTCGTCGGCGCTTTCGGCGATCTCGATCGCCTTCAGGGAGCCGGCAGCGACAGCGGGTGCAAGGCTGTTGGAGAAGAGATAGGGCCGCGCGCGCTGGCGCAAAAGGTCGATGGCGGCTTTCGGGCCGGCGATGAAACCGCCCATGGCTCCACCAAGTGTCTTGCCGAAGGTGCCGGTGATGATGTCGACACGCGTGCCGACACCCGTCAACGTCGGCGTGCCCTTGCCCTTGGTCCCGAGATGGCCGGTGGCATGGCATTCGTCGATCATCACCATGGCGCCGTATTTTTCGGCGAGCGCACAGATCTCCGGCAGCTTTGCGACATAGCCGTCCATCGAGAAAACGCCGTCGGTGACGATCAGACGGAAGCGCGTACCGCCGGCGATTGCCTTCTTCAGCTCGTCTTCCAGCCCGTCCATATCCGAATTGGCATAGCGGTAGCGCTTAGCCTTGGAGAGGCGCACGCCGTCGATGATCGAGGCATGGTTCAGGCTGTCGGAAATGATGGCGTCTTCCGGGCCCAGCAGCGTTTCGAAGATCCCGCCATTGGCATCGAAACAGGCGGCAAACAGGATCGCATCGCCCTTGTCGAGATAACGCGCGATCGCCTGTTCGAGCGCGCGGTGAATGTCCTGTGCGCCGCAGATGAAGCGGACCGAGGCCATGCCGAAGCCATGGCTGTCGATCGCGGCCTTGGCGGCCTGTTCGATATCGGGATGATTGGCGAGGCCGAGATAATTGTTGGCGCAGAGATTGATCATCTCGCGCGTGCCCTTGGCATCACGCACCTGTATGCGGCCCGATTGCGGACTGACGATCTCGCGTTCGCGCTTCAGAAGCCCGTCGGCTTCGATGCTCTTAAGGGTTTCGGTAATGTGGTCGAGAAAGCCGGTCTGCATGGGAAATCCCTCGATGCTGAATAATTCCAGCATATCGGAATTTTGCCCTCCGGCAATCGATATTTTGGAATTGCCTTTTCGTCTACCTGTGTAGCACGACCAGCAGGCCTTTGCCGATATCCGTTCCGCCATTGCGGATCGCATGCGGAACATCGGCGCGGTAACGGGCAGTCTCGCCGGCCCGGATGACGGTCTTGCTGCCGCCGCTCGAAATCTCGAAACCATCGGTGAAGGCGGTGAAATGCTCGAAGGCGCCGATCGAATGTGGCTGGCTGATCAGCGCGCCGCCGGGATCCATTTCGAGCTCGTACCATTCCGTCTGGCCGGCGAGCCGGGGTGAACTCCGGATCTTCAGCCGGCAGGACCCGTCAGCGCTGCGGATCACCGGCGTGTGCATGATCGAGGTCACCTCGATCTCTTCGCGCCCGGCGACCGACGTGCCGTTGCCGATGAGATCGGACAGTTCGACCTCCATCGCCTGGGTAAGGCTCCAGAGCACGGCGAAAGTCGGATTGGCCTCGCCCCGCTCGATCTGGCTGAGCATCGACTTGGAAACGCCCGACAGCGTGCCGAGCTGTTCGAGCGTCAGCTTGCGCGCCTTGCGCTCGCGTTTTATGGCCGGGCCGATCTCGGGAGTGTGCTGCTGCATCGGATTGTCCTGCGGTCTTGACGGCGGGGCGGTCGCTTCTTTTACGCCGAGGGTGAGGCATGAAGAAAGAGGGGGCATACCAAAGCTTGACTCCATTATGCGCACATGAAATTCTCGGATAATGGAATCAGAAGATTGCTTCGAGACACATGTCGCCGAGCGGCTGAAGCGTCTGCGGGTCGGGCGCGGCTTGACCCTCGACCAGCTGGCCGAAGCGTCCGGCGTCAGTCGGGCGATGATTTCGCGCATCGAACGCACGGAGGCAAGTCCGACGGCCGCGCTGCTGGCGCGGCTCTGCTCGGCGCTCGGTGTGTCGCTCTCGGTCTTCTTCGCCAGCACGGAAGCAGAGCCTTCGCCACTGTCGCGCCGGGTCGAACAGCCGATCTGGCGCGATCCGGAAAGCGGCTATCTGCGCCGTGCCGTCTCACCGCAAGGCACGGGCAGCGGGACCGATATCGTCGAGGTCGAGTTTCCGGCCGGTGCCGAGCTTCGGTTTCCGGGACGCCCGACCGGGCGCAGCCAGACCCAGCATGTCTGGGTCTTCGAGGGCGTGATCGAACTCATTGTCGGCGACACAGTACATCGGCTGGAGGCAGGAGACTGTCTCTTCATGAATGTCGGTGATGTGCACGGCTACCGCAATCCGACCGACCGCGCTGCCCGCTATGCCGTCGTCATTTCCCTCGGACCCTGATCACTCCCGACCACAGGACTTGAACCATGCCTGCCGCCAAGCCTGATATTCGCCTGCTCTCCGAAGCCGACGCGCTCGCCGTCCTGAACGACCTTTGCGAGGCCCTGTCCGACTGTGTGGACGACGGGGCTTCCCTTGGCTTCATGTCACCCTTCACGCCCACGGATGGCAAAGCCTTCTGGGAAGGGGTCGCAGACCGCGTCGGGCGCGGCGAGGTGCTCCTCTACGGCGCCTTTATCGGGGACCGCCTCGTCGGCACGGTCCAGATCGGATTTGCCTCGAAACCCAACCAGCCCCACCGCGCCGATCTGATGAAGTTGCTTGTGCATCGTGATGCTCGTGGGCTCGGTCTGTCCAGGATGCTGATGGCCGCAGCGGAGGCCGGTGCGGCCCGGGCGGGTCTGTCCTTGCTGGTCCTCGATACGGCTGCGGGCGAATTGGCCGAAACACTTTACGAGAAACTCGGCTGGCAGCGCTCCGGCATCATTCCGAACTATGCGCTCTTCCCCGACGGACGCTTTTGCGACACGGTGATTTTCTGGAAGGCCCTCTCCTGATGGGCGCAGCGCAAGCTGTTGAAACTCACCCAAAAAACGTCAGCGCCAAGCCCTTTCCATAGGCATGGTCTTCTGCTTATCGTCCGCCGGAATTCAGATAATCAGGGGAACGTGGAACAAGATGGTTGCAACGAACAGTTTGAAATGGATCGCCCTGGGATTGGCCATGGCCGTGGCCTCGCCGGCTCTTGCCGCCGACGTCACCTTCGTGATGCGCAACGACCACCCGAATGCCGTCGAGCTCGAGCTTTACAGCCAGGACCGGAACCACATCTGGCCGGGCGACAACCAAGTTTACTATCTGGATGACGGCGAGACCAAGCAGATCCCGCTTTCCTGCGAAGAAGGCGAGTCGATCTGCTATGGAGCCTGGATCTCGGGCGACAAGCAGACCTATTGGGGCGTGGGGCCTGAAAATGCCGAGACATGCGAAGACTGCTGCTACACCTGCAGCAGTGGCGAGACAGAACAGATCAACCTGACCGAGTAGAATCAATTCGGCGGGGGCCGAGGGGCGGGGGCAATTTTTTTGGTCGAATGACCAGGAAAAATTGCCCCCTTTGCACTTGTGGCCGAGGCTCCGACAAGGCAGATTTTCCTTCAAAATGACCAGAGGGAAATCAATAGGCATGCGGGTATTCTATTCCGAAAAGCACAAGCTGCGCGACGCCAAGACCGAGCTGCATGGCGGTTTGCTGGTCAAGCCGTTCGAGGGACCCTTCCGCGCTGAATGGGTGCTGGCGGGCGTGAAGGACGCGGGCTTCACCGATGTGCGCGCACCGGCCGAGCACGGGCTGGACACGGCGCTCAAGCTGCACGATGCAGGCTATCTCGAATTTCTGCGCACCTGCTGGGATCGCTGGCAGGCGCATGGTTTCGAGGGCGAGGCAATCGCGACCTCCTTCCCCTGCCGACGCAGCCAGACGGGCCGCGTGCCGAAGAACATCGACGGCGCTGTGGGCTACTACACCAATTCGGCCGAAACCTCGATTTCCAAGGGCACCTATGAGGCAGCGATCGCCTCGATGGATGTTGCCTTGTCGGGCGCCGACTGGCTGAACGAGGGCAGCCGCTTCGCCTTCTCGCTCTGCCGCCCGCCGGGCCACCATGCCGGTATCGACCTCTTCGGCGGCTACTGCTTCATCAACAACGCCGCCGTCGCCGCACAGCGCCTCCTGGATCATGGCGCCAAAAATGTCGCGATCCTCGACGTCGATTTCCACCATGGCAATGGCACGCAGGACATTACCTATCGCCGTGGCGACATCTTCTTCGCCTCGCTGCATGGCGAGCCGGAAGATGCCTTCCCCTTCTTCCTCGGTTACGCCGACGAGACCGGCGAGGGCGAGGGCGAAGGCCTGAACGCCAACTATCCCATGCCCTCGGGCACGCCCTTCGAGATCTGGTCGGCAGCCCTCGAAGACAGCCTGAAGAAGATCAAGGCCTATGGGGCGGAAGCAATCGTCCTCTCGCTGGGCGTCGACACATTCGAAAAGGACCCGATCAGCTTTTTCAAGCTGACGAGCCCCGATTACATCCGCATGGGCGCGTTGATTGCGGCAAGCGGCGTGCCGGTGCTGACGGTCATGGAAGGCGGCTACGGCGTGCCCGAAATCGGGCTCAACGTCGCCAATGTGCTCAAGGGTCTCGAGGGCTGAACGCTCCTCCTTGGCGTTCGCATGGAGGCCCCGCCATGCAGCAGGGGCCTCCAGCTGCTTCAGGGCCTGGTGACGATGACTTCCAGATAGTCGCTCGGCACCACCATTGTGCCGTCGGTTGCCCGGTTGAAGCGGCCGATCAGCGCCAGGAGATCCTGGCTGAGAGCCGCCTGGCCCTCGTCTGGCAGCGCCGTAAACGCCTTGTGTACCGGCCCGTACCAGGTCCGGAAAACCTCCAGCCAATGATCAGGTGAACGATAGCGGAAGGTGAAGACCTTCCGTTGTGTGGCGACGGTGCCGGCGGATGAGAACAGCGCATTCAGCCGGGCCTCTGTCCCCCACGAGGCCGGCGAAAGCGCGCCGGGCGGTGGCGGCAGATGCTGACCCATCGTACGGAACAGCTGGCCAATGAAGCCATCCGGCGTCCAGTTGGCCATGCCGATGCGGCCAGCCGGACGACAGACCCTGAGCAATTCCTCGGCGGCTTGATCCTGGTTCGGCGTGAACATCACGCCGAAGGTGGACAGGACCACGTCGAAGGCGTCGGTCTCGAACGGCAGGGCCTCGGCATCGGCCGTCTGAAAAGCGACCGTCAGGCCGTCCGCTTCTGCCCGCGCCCGGCCGCGCTCCAGAAGTGCCGGAACATAGTCGGTTGAGGTGACCACCGCCCAGCGGCGGGCGGCAGCAAGCGTGGCATTGCCGTTGCCGGCGGCGACGTCGAGCACGCGCTCGCCGGCCCGCAGGTCGAGTGCTTCGCATAGCGTCTCACCGACGATCTGCAAGGTCGTGCCGACAACGGCGTAGTCACCCGATGCCCAGGCACCCTGCTGGCGGGCCTTCAGCGCGACCAGATCGGGCAGGGGAAACGAGGCGACGGGTGCGGGACTGGCGGCGGTCATTGCAGCATTTTTCATGGTCTCTCTCCTTCTGGTGGAGTGAGAAGTGTCGCGGCAGGATCCATGCGGGGCCAGTGTAGGAACTGTAGTGCGGCCGGTACAGAAAATGGACTGTCAGAGCGGTGCCGTGGCAAAGGAGCTGCGCACCATCCACGCGCCGATGGTGGCGGCCATCGCGGGATCGCCGACCAGGGTAATCCTGTTGCTGGCGATTTCGGCGCGAAGGCTGGAAAGCCCGATCCAGGCAGACGTGAGCGCCTTCAGATCGGCTGTCACGAAGAGATCGACGTCATGCCCGGGATCGGTGGAGCAGAGGTCTACGGGTTTGCCCGGCTTGCATAGGAGCCAGTAGCTCTGCTCGTCGCGTGGCAGTTCCGGGTAGATGAAGCAGATGACGCTGCGACGCGAGGCCGGCAGAGAGGCGGGATTGATCTTCCGGCGCATGTTCCACATCAGGAGGCGCGCATCGAGTTTCTCAAGTGTGACGTCCGCATCGATATTGCGGTGCGCCCATTGGCCGAGCGCCCGGACGATCGGCTCCAGCTCGTCGGCGATTGCGGTGGTTCGATAATTGATCTCGCCCGAGGTGGGATGCTGGGCGCGCAGGACGAGGCCGCGGTCCTCCATCTCTCTGAGCCGCTTCGACATCAGGGTCGGCGACATGCCGGGCACGCCGCGACGGATCTCGTTGAAGCGGGTGGAGCCGGACCACATTTCCGAGAGCAGCAGCAGCGTCCAGCGCGGCTCCAGCACCTCGCAGGCCTTGGCCACCGGGCAGAACTGATTGTAGCCGTCGCTCACCATCCCGGCCTCCAGGCGGCCATCATGCGCCCCGCAGCCCATGGCCGTCCAGTACAGATAGTGTAGCAAACGAAAACGCCCCGACCGGGGGCGGGGCGTTCGTTGCATCACGTTTGGATGAAGGCCTCAGAGCGTGCCCTGGCGCTGCTGGATCATCTGGTAGGTGTCGAAGCTGTATTCGGCGATCTGGGCCCAGAGATAGGCGTCCTGCTTGAACGCCTGCTGGCTATCGAAGAGCTTCTTGAACCACTCGTTCTTGGCCGAGAGATCCGCATAGGTTTCCTTGGCAGCCTTGTGGCAGGTGTCGAGGATATCCGACGAGAAGGCGCGCAGCTGGGCGCCGCCGGCGACGAGTTCGCGCAGGGCTGCTGCATTCGAGGCGTCGTAGCGGGCGAGCATGCGCGCATTGGCCGCCGCACAGGCATCGGTGAGGATGCGCTTGTAGTTTTCCGGCAGGCCGTTGAACTTGTCGAGGTTGAAGAAGGCGTGCACGGTCGGGCCGCCTTCCCACCAGGCCGGGTAGTAGTAATAGGGGGCGACCTTGTAGAAGCCGAGCTTCAGGTCGTCATAGGGACCGACGAATTCTGTGGCGTCGATCGTGCCCTTCTCCAGCGCCGGATAGACGTCAGAGCCGGCGATCTGCTGCGGGGTGACGCCGACCTTGGCCATGATCTCGCCGGCAAGCCCGGCGATGCGCATCTTCAGACCCTTGAGGTCATCGATCGTCTTGATTTCCTTGCGGTACCAGCCGCCCATCTGGGCGCCGGTATTGCCGGCCGGAAGCGCATAGAGCTTGTGGGTGGCGAGGAACTCGTTGAGCAACTCGTTGCCGCCGCCGGCGGTGAACCAGGAATTGGTCATGCGGGCGTTGAGACCGAAGGGAATGGCGGTGCCGAGCGCAAAAGCCGGGTCCTTGCCGATATAGTAGTAGCAGCAGGTGTGGCCCATTTCGATGGTGTCGGCGGTGACGGCATCGGCCACCTGCAGCGGCGGGACGATTTCACCGGCCGCGAAGACCTGGATCTCGAACTGGCCGTCGGTCGCCTTCGAGACGCTTTCGGCAATATCGGTCGCGGCCCCGAAGATGATGTCGAGGCTTTTCGGGAAAGACGAGGCGAGGCGCCAGGTGACCTTGGGGTTTTCCTGCGCAATGGCGGGCGCTGCAAGTGCGGCTGCTCCGACGCCGGCAATACCGGCCTGTTTGAAAAATTGACGGCGGTTCATGATCTCTTGCCTCTGATGATATGCACTCCTCCAGCTCCCGCGGCGGGTCTAGTCTCGCGGGCGAGGGAGTGCAAGGGCAAAAGCTCACTAAGTTGTCCGGCAACCCGACCAAATATGCGCTTTGTTTCGTCAGATCATTGTTCCACGCAAGGAACCGTCAGCTTGCGC
The DNA here is from genome assembly GCF_030369675.1 of Peteryoungia algae. Lineage (NCBI taxonomy): Bacteria > Pseudomonadati > Pseudomonadota > Alphaproteobacteria > Hyphomicrobiales > Rhizobiaceae > Peteryoungia > Peteryoungia algae. Next base: position 3,515,917 of record NZ_CP128477.1, read on the forward strand.
CCTGCAAGCGCGGATCGTCCTGTGCCGGATTGTAGAAGAGAGACAGGACGAGGCTTTTGGCAATCCGCTCCGCACTCGCCATGAACCAGCCATGGGCTTGCGCGGACGCGTCGATCTGGGTGAGCGTGTCGGAGAAGAGCTGCAGCCACTGAAGGAAGAGCCCTTCGGTTATGCCATTCACCCCGTGATGCGCCATGACGGGCTTGCCGCCATAGGCGCCGGTCTTGAAGGCGACGGAGCTCCAGAAGGCCTTCATCTTCACCATGTGTTCGGGCCAGCGCCCGGCAAGGCGACCCTCGAAGACCGGCCCGAGATCCGCATGGCGGCGGATGTTGCCGTAAAAGGTCTCCACCAGGCGCTCGATGAAGGCTGCATCCACGCCCATGGCCGCCATGTCCGCTTCGGCACGGGCGGTAATCTCGGCGCGATGGGCGGCACGGCCCGTGAGATCCGTGGTCATGCTGTCTCTCGTTCTCGGTGACTGTCGCAAGGTTGATGCGCTTGCCGAAGGAGATGGTCCATTCGGCATCTTGATTCAAGCAGAAATCTGCCCTAAGTTTAGAACAATTCTAAAACAGGCGTTTGAATCTCATGTTCAGTCTCTCCCTCAAGGGCGGCAAGCGGCCCTTCGATCAACTTTCCGAACAGGAAATCCTGGCACTCGCCATTTCCTCAGAGGAGGATGATGCGCGGATCTACCTCGCTTATGCCGATCAGTTGCGCGCCCAGTATCCGCAATCCGCCAAGGTCTTCGAAGACATGGCGGAGGTCGAGCACACCCATCGCAACATGCTGATCGAGATGCATCGCGATCGTTTCGGCGAGCGCATTCCCTTGATCAGGCGGGAGCACGTGCAGGGCTTTTATGACCGTAAGCCCGACTGGCTGCGCCAGAACCAGACGCTCGATCAAATCCGTGACGAAACGATGCGAATGGAGGAGGGGGCCTACCGTTTTTATCACGAGGCCGCCCAGCACACCTCCGACGCCGGCATCCGCAAGCTTCTTGGCGATCTCGCCATGGCCGAACAGGGCCATGAGGAGATCGCGACCATGCTCGGCGACCGGCATCTGCCGGAAGATGTGCGCGAGACGGAAGACGAGACGAAGAAGCGCCAGTTCATCCTCACCTATGTCCAGCCGGGCCTTGCCGGCCTGATGGATGGTTCAGTCTCGACACTCGCGCCGATCTTCGCGGCGGCCTTCGCCACCGGCGACACCTGGTCCACCTTCCTGATCGGTCTCTCGGCCTCCGTCGGCGCCGGCATTTCCATGGGCTTTACCGAAGCTGCCCATGACGACGGCAAGCTCTCCGGTCGTGGCTCGCCGCTGAAGCGTGGCCTTGCTTCGGGGATCATGACGGCGCTTGGCGGTCTCGGCCATGCGCTGCCTTATCTGATCCCGCATTTCTGGACCGCGACGATCACCGCGATCATCGTCGTCTTCTTCGAACTCTGGGCGATCGCCTTCATCCAGAACCGCTATATGGAAACGCCCTTCTGGCGCGCGGCCATGCAGGTGGTGCTCGGCGGCTCGCTGGTGCTGGCCGCCGGCGTTCTGATCGGGCAGGGATAACGAGGGCACTGCCACGAGCGGTCGGCGTCAGGCCATGGTCTTCAGCTGCCGAGGCATTTCCGCCGTCTGATACATCGAGAGGGTATGCCCGTCCGGGTCGGCAAATTCCGCCGACCAGCCGCCCGGCGAATGGCTGACGGGTGTCACGATCGTGACACCCTGTTCGGCAAGCCCTTCGACCATGTCATCGATGCCGCCTTCTTCGAGATCGAAGACAATGATCGGGGAGTTGCCCGGTTTGCTTTCGGCCTGGAAGAACAGGAGGTCGATACCGTTGGCCGTCGAGGCGATCAGCCAGTCGGGTTCACCCGGCTCGTTTTGCATGCGCTGCAGGGGCAGTCCGAGCGCCTCGCCATAAAAGCGGGCAGTCCGTTCGATATCGGTGACGAAATAGCAGATGTTGTTGAGCTTCTTGGTTTTCAGCATGGAGAACTCCAGTGTTGGAACGCGAACGCCTTCATGTTGCCGCAGGCCGCAACTTCGTGAGGTCGAGACCAAAACAAATGAGATGACCGTCCGGATCATGGGTTGCGAGCCGGGCGCCGAGCCGCAGCACCAGCGGCCGCAGCGACCGCCGGATCGAGCCGAAGGCCAGCTGCCCGGAGAGGCGCTCGGAGGCGGAACCCGAAAGCCCGGCGACGCGCAGCCGCTTGCGGATCTCGCAGATGCGCTGCCGGAGCGTAACCTCGTTCACCGAGAGCAGATGCCGGATCTCGACGTGGGTCTGGCCATTGACGGCAAGCAGAAATGTCGTTCGAAGCGCAGGCGGCAGAAACTGCGCATGACGAGTGAGCTCCTGTGGCAGGGTCGGATCGCTCGCAATCGGCTGCTCGAATATGAAGGCACTTTCCCGCTGCCGCCGACGCATGGCCGACCGCGCTAGGAACGCGCTGCGATGACGCAGAACGCCACGGATCCAGCGCATGTTTTCCGGCAGTGAAAGATCCGCCCGACCGGCAGAAAGTGCTGCGACGAGCGCGTCCTGAAGCAGGTCTTCTGCCTCTTCAACCCGTCGGCTATGCCGTCTTGCCTCCTTGAGAAGCTGTCTGATCTGTCCGCTCTGCACCGGGTCCCTCATTCGGCCGGATGGTGGCAGATAGCGCTGAAGCCGACAAGCGCGCGACATTTGGATTGGCGATCTCGGACGATTGCGCCAGGATGACAGTCACACGTCTGCAATCATCCGTCGTTATGGCGCATCCATGAAAGCCTCTCCCGCGACCATTGGTCTGGGCGTCACCATGACCATCGGTTACGGTACGCTCTACTATTCTTTCTCCGTACTCGCTCCCGAAATCGCCCGCGAATTCGGCTGGGGCCAGAGTTTCGTCTTTGGTGTCTTTTCCTTCGGCCTGCTCGCGGGAGCGATCGCCGCGCCGATCCTCGGGCGCCTGGTCGATCGCTTCGGTGCGCGGCTGGTTCTCTGTCTTGGCTCGGTCACGGCCTCTGTGGCGCTCGCCCTGTTTGCGGTGATGCAGAATGCCTGGCAGTTTGCGGTGATCACCCTGGTGGCAGAATTCATCGCACTCGCCGTGCAATATGATGCGGGGTTCGCGGCCCTTGCCCAGACCCATGGCCGGGAAGCCCGAGCCCACATTACCCTTGTGACCCTGATCGCGGGCTTTGCCTCGACAGTCTACTGGCCGCTGCTGCAATGGCTGCTAACCTGGATGGATTGGCGCGATGTCTATCTCGTCCTCGCCGCCATGAACCTTCTGATCGCCCTGCCGATCCATTGCGCCTTGCCGCGAGCGAGGGGCGCCGCAGAGCCGGTCTCCCGCCTCGGGGAACCGAGCGCAGAGGTGAACCCTGACGGAGAGCGGAAACGCCGGATGGTGCTGATGGCGACGGCCTTCGCGGCGGGTGGCTTCGTTGTATCAGCGGTCGGCGCCACGCTTCTCGTCCTGATGCGCGACCTCGGTTATGCGACCACGTTGGCGACGCTTGCCGGCAGCCTCATCGGGCCGAGCCAGGTAACGGCGCGACTGATCGAGTATTCCAGGCGCAACCTCTTCGCGCCTCCCATGACGGCGACGATCGCGGCTCTTGCCTTGGCACTCGGCCTCTTCGTGCTGGCGGGTGCGCTCATTCAGCCCTTCGCGGCTTTCGCCATTGCCTTCGCGGTGTTTTACGGTGCGGGCCAGGGTCTGACGTCGATCGTGCGGGGCGTGCTGCCGCTGCATTACTTCGGGGCGGCCGGATATGGCCGGACCATGGGCACGCTCGCATCGACGCGCATCGTTGCGTCGGCAATCGCGCCGGTCTCGGTGATATGGCTGAACGAAACGGTGGGGCCATCGGCAGCGCTTGGCGCACTGGCTGGCATGGCCTGTCTGGCGGTTCTGGCGACACTCGCGCTGACGCGACGGTGAAGAGAGCCCCGATCCCCGACCCGATTACTGCAATGCGCCGACCAGCACGTCGGCCGTGCCGTTCTCGATGGTCACCCAGCGGCCGCTGTCGGTGTTCGACTGACGCTTGAGGAAGGCGTAGCGCGTCTCGGTCCAGAGCTTCACGTCGTCGTTGAGATTGTCGAGCACGAAGTCACCCGACTGGGTGCGGACCGTGAGGACTGCATGGCCTTCGCCATCGGGCTTGCGGACGACGGTGATCAGCAGATCTGCGGCCGAAAATCCGGCTGCCATCAGCTTCTTGCGCTTGAGCAGCACGAAATCTTCGCAGTCGCCGAGATCGACGGGATAAGCCCAGACCTCTTCGCGCCCGTAGATTTCCTCGTCGGTCATCGGGATGATGGCGTGATTGACACTGGCATTGATGTCGCGAACCAGGCTCCAGCCGTGATCGGTCACCTTGGGAGGGGTCGAGGGACGGTTGCGAACGGCGCATTCCTGCGGAAGGGCCTTGCAGAATTCGTAGTGGCCGATCGGTTGGGAAGTCACGCTGCCGGTGATCATCGATCGCAGCGACTGCGGTGCCGAAAAGCCCGCATGGGCAGGTGCAAGAACCGCAACTGCGATGATGAGCGCCTTGATGGCGTGCGAGCCGTTCGTCATGAACACGTCCCCTGTATCCTTAACAAAAGGTTAAGATTGCAGGGCGACGTAAGTCAACGGCGCCGATGGTCTCCACCGGCGCAATTCATCCACTATGGTTAAAATGCGACAGTTCGAACGTTCAAAGACACGTTCTGTTCCCGATCAGCGGGAGATATCGTATTTCGACGCTATTCAGATCATGGAGATGATTGCGGATTTCATCCGGGCAATGTCTTCCGGGCGGGAGAGACGGTGGTCTCCGTCCCGAACCAGCGTCAGCACGACGTCGTCCAGCGGCAGGAACTCCATGAGTTTCAGGGCGTGCTGATACGGCACATCCGGATCCTTCATGCCCTGCAGGATATGCACCGGGCAGCCGGTCTCGATGAGGCCCTTGAGCACGCGGTTCTTCGCGCCGTCTTCCATGAGATCACGCGTAAAGATGTTGGGTTCGGGGCTGTAGTCCGACGCTTCCTCGAAGTAGCCTCGCTCCGAGAGCGACTGCCGCTCCGCCTCCGTCAGGCTGGGTTCGATCAGGTCCGACGTGAAATCGGGCGCCGGTGCGATGAGCACCAGGCCAGCGACCGTGACCGGCAGGCCGAGCCGCTTCGCTTCCTGGATGACGCGAAGTGCGATCCAGCCGCCCATGGAGGAGCCGACGAGCACGACCCTGGAAGTGCCGGCGTCTGCGATGACCGCCAGCGCCTCCTCGGTCCAGCGTGAAATGGTGCCCTTCCGGAAATCGCCCCCGGACACGCCGTGCCCCGAATAGTCGAAGCGGATCGCGGTGAGGCCCTGTTCGGCAGCCAGCGCGTCCATCTCGATCGCCTTGGTGCCGGCCATGTCGGATCGGTAGCCGCCGAGCCAGATGACCGCCGGCTTGTCCTTGGCGACGCCGAGGCGTGTGATGACGGCGATGTCGCGTGCCGCCTCGCCGGTTCCGACAGTGATCGTCTTCTCCTGCAAGATATTCGCTGTTGTGCCCATGGTAGCCGCTCTCCTTTTGTCGAAGGTGGTAAAACACATTCGCAGAGTCGCGGACAACAGGTGATTTTCTTTCAGAAGCATGCTATTGACACTGCCGTCGCAGATATCACATAGCCATTTGACGCGAATGCGCGCGGGTTAACGCTGCGACATTCTGTAATTGTTTGAGGAGAATACGACCATTCGCAGACCGTTCAAGACCGATGCCCCCGTGAAAGACGGGCCGCGCTCCAACCGTGAAATCCGCATTCCGAAAGTCCAGTTGATCAATGACGAGGGCGTGAACCTTGGCATCATTTCGACTGATGAGGCGCTGCGAATGGCGGAGGAGGCCGGGCTCGATCTGGTCGAGATTTCGCCAAATGCCGAGCCGCCGGTCTGCAAGATCCTCGATCTGGGCAAGCTGAAGTTCGCCAACCAGAAGAAGGCGGCCGAAGCGCGTCGTAAGCAGAAGATCGTCGAGGTCAAGGAAATCAAGATGCGTCCGAACATCGACACCCATGATTATGAGGTGAAGATGAAGGCGATGAACCGCTTCTTCGAAGAGGGCGACAAGGTCAAGGTGACCCTGAAGTTCCGTGGCCGCGAAATGGCCCACCAGGAACTCGGCATGAAGCTCCTGCTTCAGGTCAAGGAAGACACGCTGACCATCGCAAAGGTTGAGGCTGAGCCGAAACTCGAAGGCCGACAGATGATGATGGTGCTCGCTCCGAAGTGAGCCGTCGTCACCGTGACGTTCAAAAGGCCGCCTTTCGGGGCGGCTTTTTTCGTTTGGTGCGTCCGGTGGATCGCCGCCGATGAGGGTCTGCGAGCCTGACAGTTCGCCGGCGCGCATCTGGCCGAAGGCGAGGCTATGGGGCCTGGCCTTGCTATCGGCGCCGACGTTCTCGCCCTCTCCTCGAAGATTCCGGCCGCCACCCGTTGCGCTTTCCTGGGTCTGCGGTTATAAGCGCCCGTCCGAACGGTCCGGCAGGGCATGCCGTGGCCGTTCTTTATGCTTGAAAACGGGCATTCGTCTGCCTGTTTCGATACAAGAACAATGGAGTAGCAAAATGCCCAAGATGAAGACGAAATCCTCCGCGAAAAAGCGGTTCAAGATCACGGCTTCCGGCAAGGTCCTCGCGGCTGCTGCTGGCAAGCGTCACGGCATGATCAAGCGGTCCAACAAGTTCATTCGCGATGCCCGCGGCACGATGGTTCTGGCTGAACCTGACGGCAAGAAGGTCATCAAGAACTACCTGCCAAACGGTCTCTGAGACCCGCTCGCTGTTGGACAATTAAGGAGATCATGACATGGCACGCGTAAAACGTGGCGTAACTTCCCGCGCCAAGCACAACAAGGTATTCAAGCAGGCCAAGGGCTTCTACGGCCGCCGCAAGAACACGATCCGGGCCGCCAAGGCTGCCGTCGATCGTTCCAAGCAGTTTGCTTACCGCGACCGCAAGAACAACAAGCGCAACTTCCGCGCTCTGTGGATCCAGCGTATCAACGCTGCCGTCCGCGAATTCGGCCTGACCTACGGCCGCTTCATCGACGGCTTGAACAAGGCTGGCATCGAAGTCGACCGCAAGGTCCTCTCCGACCTCGCCATCCATGAGCCGGCAGCCTTCGCGAAGCTCGTAGACGCTTCGAAGAAGTCGCTCGCCTACCTCAAGGATGCCGGCACGACCAACGAGTTTGAAAGCGCGGTCAAGTAAACCAGCGCTCCCAAGCCTCTTTGGATTTTGATTGGGAAACCCGCGCTGGACCTCCGGCGCGGGTTTTTTGTTTGCCGCAGTGGCGGGGAAGGATTGGACATGGCCTATCTGGGGGATGGGTCCGATGCGCCGAGTGGCGAAATCGAACTCGAAGACGATGAAATTGCGGACGTGTTGAGAGCGCTGGTCCAGAGCGACGACCGGGTGCAATGTCTCGACCTGCCGCATCGCCGGCTCTGGATCAAGCGCCAGGGCGTCAAGGTGCTGCCGCGTTTCGTCTCCTTCCAGGGTTTGGTCGCAGCGCTTCTGCGGGTTCCGCATCTGAGGCCCTCGCCGCAACTGGCGCCCGACGCCATGCAGGCGCGCGAGATCGCCCGGATGCACATTTTCGCGGCGGCAGGCTTTCCGGTGCCGCCGATCGTTTTTCAGTCGAAGACGGCAATGGTCATGGCCGATGTCGGCCCGACCTTGGCCGAGCGGCTGAACACTCTGCGCACGTCGGATCCGGTGGGCCATGACGCGCTTCTGGTCCAGGCGGCCGATGGGCTTGGTCGCGTTCATGCCGCCGGCCTTAGCCACGGGCGCCCGCATGTGCGTGATTTCTTCCTGAGCGACGACGAGGTCGGCTTCATGGATTTCGAGGAGGATCCAGCCTCGGTCATGCCGCTCGAAATGGCTCAGGCGCGCGACGTATTCCTGTATTTTCTCATCGTGGCGTCGCGTGCGATACGACCGGATGAAACCTGCCCGGCGGCACTCGGGGCATGGTCGCGCCACGCCACGGATGCGACACAACGCGAATTGCGATCGCTGACGACACTGGCCAGCCGAATTTTGCCGCTGATACGGTTGATCGGCCGCGTTCACATGGGTAGTGATCTGCGACGCTTCATCATGGCAACGGAATTTCTGATGAAGGCCCCACTCGACAGGGTGGCGAGCCCGAACACCGCCAAGGCAGGACAAGATGGTTGAACTAGACGTTTTGAAGGCACAGCTTCTGGCGGACATCGCCGCAGCCGGCGATGAGCCCGCGATCGAGGCGGTGCGCGTGGCGGCCCTCGGCAAGAAAGGCTCGGTTTCCGAACTCCTGAAGACGCTCGGCACGATGACGCCGGAAGAGCGCCAGACGCGCGGGGCCGCGATCAATGCTCTCAAGACCGAGATCACCGAGGAAATCGGAACCCGCAAGGCGGCGCTGAAGGATGCGGCGATCAATGCCCGCCTGAAGGCAGAGACGCTGGATGTATCGCTGCCGGTGCGTTCCTCGCCCGCCGAACGCGGCCGTATCCATCCGATCAGCCAGATCGTCGACGAGATCACCGCGATCTTCGCCGACATGGGGTTCTCGATTGCCGAAGGTCCCGATATCGAGACCGACCACTACAACTTCACTGCCCTGAACTTTCCAGATGGCCATCCGGCCCGCGAAATGCACGACACCTTCTTCTTGTCCCCGGATGAGAACGGTGATCGCAAGGTGCTGCGCACGCATACCTCGCCGGTGCAGGTGCGCACCATGGAGAGCCAGAAGCCACCGATCCGTATCGTCATCCCGGGCAAGACCTATCGCCAGGACAGTGACGCCACCCATTCGCCGATGTTCCATCAGGTCGAAGGCCTCGTCATCGACAAGACGGCGAATGTCGGCCACATGCGCTGGATCCTGGAAGAATTCTGCAAGGCCTTCTTCGAGGTCGATAGCGTCACTATGCGCTTCCGCCCGTCCTTCTTCCCCTTTACCGAGCCGAGCTTCGAAGTCGATATCCAGTGCGACCGCTCCTCGGGTCCGATCGTCAAGTTCGGCGAAGGCAAGGACTGGATGGAAATCCTCGGCTGCGGCATGGTTCACCCGAACGTGCTGCGATCAGGCGGCCTCGATCCTGACGAATACCAGGGCTTCGCATGGGGCATGGGGCTCGATCGCATTGCCATGCTGAAATACGGCATGCCGGACCTGCGCGACTTCTTCAACGCCGATGTACGCTGGATGAGCCATTACGGCTTCCGCCCGCTCGACGTGCCGACGCTGTTTGGCGGACTGAGCAGCTAAGCTGAACGATGCGTGGCTGCCTCATGGGATGAGGATGGCCAGACGGGGCGGCGGACCAATCCCGCCGCTCCGCGTGAATGAAGGCAATGCGACGTGATTGAACATCTCGACAACATGCGCCCGGTCGACCTCCTCTGCGATGACGACCTCTTGCATGTGGAACTGACGGACGGTCGTATCGTCAGCGTCCCGATCTCATGGTATCCGCCCCTCAAGGACGCGATGCCTGTGGAGCGGAACAACGTGGAATTCATGCCGACGAGCATTCACTGGCCCGACATCGATCTCGATGTGACGGTGGTCAGCATGCTCCTCGGAAGGCAGGCGTCAGGCGCGCGGTCGCTGGATGCTTCTGGCAAGATGCAGATGGGAACGAGACAATGAAATTCACACTCTCCTGGCTGAAGGATCACCTGGAAACAGAGGCCTCGCTCGAGGAAATCTGCGAGCGCCTGACCGCAATCGGTCTCGAGGTCGAGGACGTCGACGACAAGGCGGCCTACAAGCCTTTCGTCATCGCCAAGATCCTGACGGCGGAAAAGCATCCCGAGGCCGATCGCCTGAAGGTTCTCTCGGTCGATGCCGGTGACGGCAAGCCGGTGCAGATCGTCTGCGGTGCGCCGAATGCCCGCGCCGGCATGATCGGGGCCTTGGCACGGCCGGGCACCTATGTGCCGGGTATCGATGTCACCCTCTCGGTCGGCAAGATCCGCGGCGTCGAGAGCCACGGCATGATGTGTTCCGAAAAGGAGCTCAACATCTCCGAGGATCACAACGGCATCATTGACCTGCCCGAGGATGCGCCGGTCGGCACGTCTTTCGCGTCTTACGCTGGCCTCGACGATCCGATCATCGAGATCAATCTGACGCCGAACCGTCCGGACTGCACCTCCGTCTTTGGCATTGCCCGCGATCTCGCAGCCTCCGGTCTCGGCACGCTCAAGACAAGGAAGGCGCCTGCTTTCAAGGTCGAGGGCGAGACCCCGCATCAGGTGAAACTCGAGCTCGAAGATCATCTCTGCCCGGGCTTTGCCTATCGCCTCGTGCGCGGCGTGAAGAACGGCCCGAGCCCGAAATGGATGCAGCAGCGTCTGCTCGCGATCGGGCTGCGTCCGATCTCGGCTCTCGTCGATGTCACCAACTACATGACCTTCGATCAGGGCCGTCCGATGCATGTCTTCGACGCCGACAAGGTCCACGGCACACTGGTGGTTCGTCGTGCAAAGGACGGCGAGGAAATCCTCGCGCTCGACACCTACACCTACAAGCTGAACCCGAACAACGTCGTCATATCCGATGACAACGGCCCGGAATCGATCGGCGGCATCATGGGCGGCGAGCATTCGGGCTGCGATGAAAACACCGTCAATGTTCTGATCGAATCGGCACTCTGGGATCCGATCAACATTGCCAAGACCGGTCGCGCCCATGGTATCATCACGGATGCGCGCTATCGCTTCGAGCGTGGCGTCGATCCCGAATATATGGTCCCGGGCCTTGAGCGCACCACCGAACTGGTGCTCGACATGTGCGGCGGCGTCGCGGCCGAAGCGAAGGTCGAAGGCTACAAGGGCCACCAGAAGAAGGTCGTCGACTTCCCTTATTCGGAAGTGAAGCGCCTGACCGGCCTCACCGTTTCCAACGACGAGTCGCGCCAGATCCTGACCGCGCTCGGGTTCGAAGTCCTCTCGGGCGATGACAAGGTCGCCAAGGTCTCCGTTCCGTCCTGGCGTCCCGATGTCGATGGCAAGGCCGACCTCGTCGAAGAAGTCATGCGCATGTTCGGCGTCGACAAGATCAAGCCAGAGCCGCTGCCGCCGACCGGCTCGGTCAACGGCAAGATCCTGACGACCCTGCAGATCCGCACGCGCTCGGCGCGGCGGGCGCTCGCCTCGCGTGGCATGATGGAAGCAGTCACATGGTCCTTCATTCCAGCCGAGCACGCCAGGCTCTTCGGCGGCGGAAGCGAGGCGTTGAAGCTGGTCAACCCGATTGCGGCCGATATGTCGGACATGCGTCCCTCCCTGTTGCCGGGCCTGTTGACGGCCGCCCAGCGCAATGCCGACCGCGGCTTCGGTGATGTCGCGATCTTCGAAGTGTCGGGCACTTACGAAGCCGATACGCCGGAAGGTCAACGGCGTGTTGCCGGCGGCGTTCGGCGCGGAACCGCATCGATCGCCGGTGCCGGCCGCATGTGGTCGAATGGGGCCAAGGGCGGCGGCAAGCCCGTCGACGTCTTCGACGCCAAGGCCGATGCGCTCGCTGTGCTCGAAGCCTGCGGAATCCCGATGAGCAATGTGCAGATCGAGCAGGGTGGCCCCAAATGGTATCACCCCGGCCGGTCCGGCACGATCAAGGCGGGTCCCAAGGTCACGCTTGGCACCTTCGGTGAATTTCATCCGAAGACGCTGGAAGCGCTCGATGTCTCCGGCACGCTCTGCGGCTTCGAGATCTATGTCGATGCTCTGCCTGAGCCGAAAAAGAAGGCCACCCGCACCAAGCCGGCACTGGAGCTTTCGCCCTTCCAGATGGTCAAGCGTGACTTTGCATTCGTCGTCGAGAAGGCCGTCGAGGCAGGCGCGATCATCAAGGCAGCGACGAGCGCGGACCGCAAGCTGATCACGGGCGTCAACGTCTTCGATATCTTCGAGGGCGCTTCGGTGGGTGAGGGACGCAAGTCGGTGGCGATCGAAGTGCTGATCCAGCCCTCCGACAAGACCCTGACCGACGAGGATTTCGATGCGCTGACGAAGAAGATCGTCGGCAATGTCGAGAAATCGACGGGCGGTACGCTGCGCGCCTGACCTGTTTCTGGCAGGCGGCCCTGCCTGTCCTAAACAATGAAAAAGCCCTTTCCTCGTCTTCCGGGGAAAGGGCTTTTGTTTTGGGCCGGCAGTCATTGATCGCCGGGGTCGGGCTGTTGCAGTCACGCCTTACAGGCTGACGCGACGGCCTTCCTTGTCGGCTGACTTGCGGTCGTCGCCATGCTTGGCCAGGATGGTCTTGGCGTCCTCGACCGAGATGCGATGCTTCTTGGCAAAGGGGATGGGCTCATAGCCCTTCACTGCGGCGTTTTTGTCGTCTGCCATGCTGGTCTCCAATTCGAATCGTGCCCCGGCAGGATGCCGGAGCCTGGAATGTCGCGGGTAAACGAGGAAGAAAGCTCGTCTGTGTCGAGCGGATGCGACGCGTGCGAAGGGCGTCGCCTGTGACCCCTATGTAGGGTTTGGCGGCGGAAAGCTCAATACTTCTTCTTGCGCAGTGTCTTGTTGCCCTTCGGCCCGGAATAGACCGGCGTGCGATCGCGGTTTTCCGCCTGCAGTTGGCGCCAGCGATCGAGCCGGGCCGCATCGAGCGTACCCTCCCTGATCGCGGCCTGCACGGCGCAGCCCTTTTCATGCGAATGGCTGCAGTCGCGAAACTTGCACTGCGGGGCAAGGTCGGTGATTTCGGCAAACAGCGTATCGATGCCGTCGGTGATGTCGCTGACATAAAGCGTACGGATGCCGGGCGTATCGATCACCCAGCCGCCGCTTGCAATGGCATGCAGGGAGCGCGCGGTCGTCGTATGCCGCCCCTTGGCGTCATGCTCGCGGATCGCCCCGGTTTTCTGCGCCGTCTCGGCGCCATGGCCGGCAAGTGTATTGACCAGCGTCGACTTGCCCACGCCGGAAGACCCGACCAGCGCCACGGTCTGGCCGGGGCCGCACCAGGGCATCAAGGGGTCGATGGCATCGGCCGAGCGCGCATTGACGATGACGACGGACAGATCGCGCTGCAGCGCTCTTGCTTCATCGGCATATGGGGATGCGTCATCGACGGTATCGGCTTTGGTCAGTACGATCACCGGGCGCGTGCCGGCCTCGTTGGCCATGACCAGATATCGTTCCAGCCGGGCGGCGTTGAAATCGGCATTGCAGGAGGTGACGATGAACAGCGTGTCGACATTGGCGGCGGCGAGCTGTTGACCGAAAGCGCCCTCGGTCCGCCGTTGCAGGACGGTGTGGCGCTCCAGTCGACGCACGAGGAGGCCGGTATAGGGAGAGGTCAGAACCCAGTCGCCCACGGCGAAATCGGCCGTATTGCTGTTCGGCGGAAGCTCGATCGCAACAGGCCCCGTGGCATCGATCCCCTCCACGCGGTCGCGATGCACGGAGGAAATACGGCGGACGAGGAGTTCGGCCTCGTCAGCCGTCACCTGCTCGGTGAAGAAGGCGCCGAAGCCGAGCCGCGCAAGGACGGCGGGGTCATGGGGGCCGGTCAAGGGCAAAACCCTGGGGCAGGACGTGGGGCCATGGGCACTTTCCGCGTTGGGATCAGAGGTTGACGCTTCTCATAGCGCAGAAACTCTTCCCTGACGCGGGAAATCGACCGCGTCATCAGTCGCGACGGGAAGATCAGCGATCACGCCTTGAGATCCGCCGGCGCGACAGCGGTCACGGTCAGTCGGCGCGGCAACCGGGCAAACATGACGGCATTGCCAGCCAGCGTGAGTGCGAGGCCCAGGATCGCGAGCGGCGTGAAGTGATAGTCCTCGTAAAGGCTGGACAGCGTCAGCGCGACGACGGGGAAAAGCACGGTGGCATAGGCCGCTTTTTGCGAGCCGATACGCGAGACCAGCATGAGATAGGTGGTGAAGCCCACCACCGAGCCGATGACGGAGAGATAGACGAGGGCGGCGAGATAGGTCTGGTCCGGTGGCGGCACGATGGGCGTGCCTGTCATGCCGATAAAGACAAGAAGCGCAATCGAGCCGTAGCTCATGCCCCAGGCATTGGCGGTGACAGGCGCAATGCCGGCGGCGCTGTTGCGCCGCGAGGCCATGTTGCCAAAGGAAAAGAACAGCGTGCCGAGCGCCGATAGCCCGATGCCCTTCCAGCTGTCGGGATTGACGGCGATGAAGATCTCAGGGCCGAAGAGCAGCGCAAGCCCGGTGGCACCGAGGCCCGCTGCGACCAGCGTGCGTGGCTTGATCCTGTCGCCGAAAAATAGGCGGGCATTGACGGCATTGTAGACCGTGGCAAGCGAGAAGACGACGGAGATGAGGCCAGACGGCACATAGCTTGCCGCGTGATAGAAGCAGAGGAAGTTGAAGCAGAAGAGCGATAAGGCCTGAACGAGAATGAAGGGCTGTTGCCTGAGCGTCGGCACCTTGAGGCGACCGGACAGGGCCAGGACGCCGACCAGCACGAGGGCGGCAAGCGCGAAGCGGTAGAAGACCGAGACCAGCACCGGCACCGGCCCGATCTGCAGCGCAATCGCGATCCAGGTCGTGCCCCAGATCAGGACGGTTGAGGAGAAGAGAAGAAGATTGGTCATGGACTGTGGCCCCGCTTTCGGGAGGCAGGTAACGCCAAGCAAGCCCCTTCTTCTTGCACGATCTTGCGGTGTTCTTTTCCATGCTGGGCATGCCTGCCCGATTGCCGATGGCGCAGCGCACAAAGCGCGCTAGAATGCGGGCGATCTCGTGAAGGTTATCCATGCTGCGCACCGCCACCGTCTTCGGTTCCCTCTCCGCCTCGTCCCGTGCCGAGCGTGGGGAGACGCTCGACCTCGGCCAGGGCAGGGCAAGCGCGATCTGGCGCAACAGCCATGACCGCATGCGCTATGAACGGACCGACGGCCACACCTTCAGCTGTTATCTGCGCGGCGGCGACGGCACGCGGCGGCTCGATGCCGGCAGCATTGCCGGCTGGCCGGGCGCGCTCTGCATCATGCCGCAGGGGGCGTCGTCCGAATGGGAGATCACCGAGCAATTCGAGTTCGTGCATCTCTATGTCGCCGACGACGAGTTGCGTCGCCTCTTTTCCGAGACCTTTGACCGCGATGCGCGGCTGATGCTCGTGCCGGAGGCGACCTTTGACGAAGCGCCGCGCCTGGCGGAGGCGCTGGTGCAGCTCGCTGCTGCGACGCAGAGCGGCAACAGGCTTCTGGCCGAACAGGCCATCGTCTCGGCCGTCGGGCAGCTCTTTGCCGATCCGCGTTATGGCGGCGCGCGGCGTCCGGTGCTGCGCGGCGGTCTTGCGCCGGTCTTGCGGCGACGGCTGGTGGACCATATCGAGGCGAACCTGGACCAGACAATCACGCTCCGAGATCTGGCAACACTCGCGGATCTCAGCGAATTCCACCTGCAACGGATGTTTCGCGCAAGCTGCGGGGTCACGCCGCATGATTTCATCCTGAACCGGCGCATCCACCGCGCGCGGCGCATGCTCGCCGGCCCCGAACCGATTGCCCAGATCGCCTCGGCCTGCGGCTTTAGCAGCCAGAGCCACCTGACGCGGATGTTCAAGACCGTCACCGGGACGACGCCCTTGGCGTATCGCCGTGCCGCGAGCGGCTGAGCTACCTCATTCCCTTCAGAACCCGGTCAAGCACCCGGAACGGCCGTGCATCGCCCATATGCGCGACATTGAAGCGCATGAAGCCGTCCGCCGACAACGAGGGGCTGAAGACATTGCCGGGCGCCAGGACCACACCCTGGGGCAGGGCGGACTGGGCAAGCGCCGTCGAGCTGATGCCCTCGGGCATGCGACACCAGAGATAGGGCCCGCCACGGGGCGTGAGCACGGGTTCGATGCCGAGATCCCCGAGCCGGGTGGCAACCGCGCGCCGCGCCGTGTCGAGGCGCCGCTGCATCTGATCGAGATGTTTGCGATAGCCGCCGCTTGACAGCACGCCGTGGATCGCTTCGCTCGCCACCGGGCTCGGGCCGCCGAACTGGATCGCGACCTGCAGGTCGGTGAGCAGGCGGATGCGCTCGGGATCGGTGGCGATGAAGCCTGTGCGCAGTGAGGCCGAAATGGTCTTGGAAAAGCTGCCGATGCGGATCACCCGGGAAAGCCCGTCGAGTGTGGCGAGCGTGATCGCCGGCTCCGGTTCGAAATCGGAGAAGATGTCGTCCTCCACGATCAGCATGTCCGAACGGCCGACGATGCCGAGCAACTGGAAGGCGACCTGCGGCGAGAGTGTTGCCCCTGTCGGATTGTGTAGCCCGGAATTGGTGAGATAGAGCCGCGGCGCCTCGCGCGTGACAGCGGCCTCGAAGGCGGCAATGTCGGGGCCGTTGTCGGTATAAGGCACGGGGACCGCGATCGCCTGATGGGCTCTGAGCAGGGTCTGGAAGTTGAAATAGCAGGGATCGTCGACGATGACACGGTCGCCCGGGCGAAGCAGCAGCCGGCAGACGAGATCGAGCGCCTGGGTGGCAGATCCCGCAAGCAGCACCTGATCTTCGGAAAGCGTGATCGACTGCTGGCGCAGCCGCGTCTCGACGAAGCGGCGGAGGCTGGCACTGCCCCGGGAAGAACCGTAGTCGGTGGTAAGACTTGTCTCCTTGCGCAATATGTTCCGCATTCCGGCATGCAGGAGGCCCGTCGGCATCCAGTCCGTCGGCAGCCAGCCGCAGCCGGGCTTGCACGTGCCGGGATCGGCATCGAGCGCCTGGCGCGCCACCCAGAACGGATCGACTTCCGGTGCGCGGGGCGGTTCGAGCCGGACAAGCGGGGCAGGCGTGCGCCCGGCTTCTGTGACGAAGAAGCCGGAGCCGGGCCGGGGACGGATCAGGCCTTCGGCAGAGAGCCGGTCATAGGCCTCCACGACGGTGGAGGGGGATACCGAAAGCTCGACAGCCAGCCGGCGGATCGAGGGCAGCCGGTCATTGGGCGCCAGTTGGCCCGAACCGATCCGCCCGCGTATGTCGGCCATCACAAGCGCGGTCCGCGACGCGGAAAGCTTCGGTGGTTGAACGCGCTCGTTCATCTGTGTGGCCTTTGTCATCAGTACAGTGTGGTCAAATTGTATCGCTCCGTCTCTGGCTGCGCCAGCCCTTGTGCGCGATAGGGCAGGAATAGAAAACGGAGACGAGAATGACGACTTCCTGGAAAGCCTGGGCCAGCGGTTTCATCGGCGTACTGATCTTCAGTGGTTCGCTGCCGGCAACGCGTCTGGGGCTGGCCGATTTTGCACCGCTCTTTTTGACCTCGGCACGGGCGGTGATCGCAGCCCTTCTGGGAGCCGCCCTGCTGCTCGGCTTGCGGGAGAAGCGGCCGGCGCTTCGCGACCTCCTGCCGCTGGCGGTCGTCGCACTCGGCGTTGTCGTCGGTTTTCCTCTTCTGACGGCACTCGCGCTCCAGAGCATCAGTTCGGCCCAGTCGACCGTCTTCATCGGCTTGTTGCCGCTATGCACGGCGCTGTTCGGCGTGTTGCGCGCCGGCGAACGCCCCTCTGCGATCTTCTGGATGTTTTCCGTGACCGGCGCGGCCCTTGTCGCCGGCTTTGCGCTATCGACGACGGCGGACATGGCGATTGCCGGTGCCGGGCTGATGATTGCCGCGATCCTCGCCTGTGGCCTGGGTTATGCCGAGGGCGCGCGCCTGTCGCGCCGACTGGGTGGCTGGCAGGTGATCAGCTGGGCGTTGGTGCTGTCGCTGCCTGTCGTGCTGCCGCTCGCGCTCTGGACCGTGCCGGAGGATCTCGCAGCGGTTTCAACATCCGGTTGGCTGGCGCTGGCTTACGTCTCGATGTTCAGCATGATGATCGGTTTCATCTTCTGGTATCGCGGCCTGGCACTCGGCGGCATCGCCTCGGTCGGGCAGCTCCAACTGCTGCAGCCGTTTCTCGGCTTCGTGCTCGCCGCGGGGCTGCTGCATGAGAAGGTCAGCCCGCCGATGCTGGTAACGGCCCTGCTCGTCGTTCTCTGCGTGGCGGCCAGCCGGCGCTTTGCTCGCGAGAGCACGCCCGGAAAAAATGCGTGAGCGGCGGGCATCCGGACTGGGACGAAAAAAGGCATATGGAGCATTCCCGGTTTTCGACCGGAAATGCTCCAGCCGGTCAGCGCCCCGACATTTTCGACATGGCCTCGTTGTAGCGCGCGCCGGCCACCTTTTCGGGGGAGACGACCGCCGAGAGCGTGGCGAGGTCTTCCATGGAAAGGACGATCTCGGTCGCATCGATATTGCTGTCGAGATTGGCGATCTTCGTCGTGCCTGGGATCGGCACGATGAAATCGCCCTGGGCAAGGACCCAGGCCAGCGCCAATTGACCTGGCGTGACACGCTTCTCTGCCGCCATGGTCTCCAGCGCCGTGACGAGCGCCAGATTGGCGTCGAAATTCTCCTGGTCGAAGCGCGGCAGGCCGCGGCGGAAGTCGTTTTCACCCAGCTTGGAGAGATCCTTCAAAGCACCCGTCAGCATGCCACGGCCGAGCGGTGAGAAGGGAACGAAGCCGATGCCGAGCTCGCGGCAGGTGTCGAGCACGCCGTTGGTTTCCGGGTCGCGGGTCCAGAGCGAATATTCGCTTTGGATGGCCGAGATCGGATGAACGGCATGCGCGCGGCGCAGCGTTGCGGCACTCGCCTCGGAAAGGCCGAGGGCCTTGACCTTGCCTTGCCTGACGAGGTCGGCCATGGCGCCGATCGTTTCCTCGATTGCGACGTCAGGGTCGACGCGGTGCTGGTAGAAGAGGTCGATGACCTCGACGCCGAGCCGCTTCAGTGAGGCTTCTGCCACCGCCCGGACATGCTCTGGCCGGCTGTCGAGGCCGGAGGGACGTGCAGCCTTGGCCTCGTCGCCGACGGTGAAGCCGAACTTGGTGGCGATCACCACCTTGTCGCGATGGCGTTTCAGGCCCTTGCCGACCAGCTCTTCATTGGTGAAGGGGCCATAGACTTCAGCGGTATCGAACAAGGTGACGCCGCGCGAGACTGCGTGGTCGAACAGCCTCTGCGCCGTCGCCTCGTCGATATTGGTGCCATAGGCATGGCTCATGCCCATGCAGCCGAGGCCGATGGCGGATGTGGTGAGCGTGCCGAGTGTGCGGGTCTTCATGGAGGCCTCCGGAGTTTCATGGCGAACTCAGCCGCAGTGGGCTGACAAGGGATATCTAGGGCAACGGCGCTCTTCAGAAAATCCATGCAGATCGCATCAGCTTGTTCTATCATTTCGATCAATGAACAGAACCCAGCTGTCTCAACTCGCCGTCCTCGCCACCGTCGCCCATCACGGCAGCTTCCGCAAGGCGGCGGCCGAACTCGGCATCGCGCCCTCGGCGGTCAGTCATGCAATCTCCGCCCTGGAGGAGAGCCTGAACCTCCGCCTGATGGCGCGCACCACCCGCAGTGCCGCCCCGACGGCCGAAGGGCGTCGGCTTCTGGAGACCTTGCAGCCGGCACTCGCCGACATCGCCTCGGCGATCGAGGCTCTGTCGGACAGCACCGGCCGTCCGGCCGGCGCCCTGCGCATCACCATGCCGATGCTGGCGGCGCAAAGCATAGTCGCGCCGCGTCTCGGCGCCTTCGCCGCCGCCTATCCCGACATAGAATTGGACATCGTTACCGACGACCGCTTCGAGGATATCGTCGAGAAGGGTTATGACGCTGGCTTGCGGCTCGGCGAACATCTCGATGCGGACATGATCGCGGTGCGGATGAGTGGTCAGTGGCGGGGGTCCGTTGTCGGATCGCCGGACTATTTTGCCCGGCATCCGATGCCGTGCGAACCGCGCGACGTGACCGAGCACGCCTGCATCCGTCGGCGTTTCCAGAGCGGCACGATCTATCGGTGGGAATTCGAGAAGGCTGGTCGCTCTCTGTCGATCAATGTCCGGGGTCCGCTGATCCTGTCCGACCAGGGCCTGATGCGACAGGCCGCGCGGGACGGGGCCGGCCTTGCCTATCTCTTCGACACAGGCGTCGAGGCGGATATCCGCGAAGGTCTGCTCATCCGCGTGCTCGACGACTGGTGCCCGCCCTTCGACGGTTTTTCGCTCTATCATTCCAGCCGTCGCCAGATGCGGCCGGCACTTCGAGCCTTCATCGATTTCTTCCGCTGGCGCGCCTGACAGGTATCAGCAAAGCTTCAGCCGGTAGCGCACATGGCCGTCTTCCGGCGCGTATGTGTCATAGAGCTTGCGGGCCGTGGCATTGTCCCGATCGGTGTGCCAGTAGAGCCGCGACCAGCCCTTGGCCGTCGCGATCGCGATCAGGTCGTCGATCAGCGCCCGCCCGATACCCCGGCCACGATAGGTCGCATCGAGGAACAGATCCTCCAGATAGCAGTCCGGCGTCTTCACCCAGGTTGAATCGTGGAAATGGTGGATCGCAAAACCAGCGAGTACGCCGTTCACCTCCGCAACACGCATGGCGACGCGCGACGATGGATCGAGAATGCGGGCCCAGGTATGGGCCGTGACATCGTCGGCAAGCTCGACCTTGTAGAAGGCGAGATACTGGGCCCAAAGGCCCCGCCAGGCGGCTTCGTCAGCCGCCGTGGCGTCCCGTATGAAGGGGGCAGGCTTTGTCACGCGCCGGCCTCGTCCAGTCGCGTGATCTGCGCTTGCGTCAGGTCCAGATTGCCGGCGGCAATCAGGCTCTCCAGCTGGCGCAGGCTGGTGGCTGACGCGATCGGTGCGGTGATGCCGGACTTCGCTGCGACCCAGGCAATGGCGATGGTGGCCGGGCTCGTGCCGGTTTCTGCGGCCACCTGGTCGAGCGCACCGAGGATCGCAAGGCCGCGCGTGTCGAGATAGTCGCCGACGCGATAGGAGCGCGCGGAGCCTTCCGTATCGGCCTTGCTGCGATACTTGCCGGTGAGGAAGCCGGCCGCGAGCGCATAATAGCTGATGACGCCGATCTCCTCGGCCATGCAGAGATCCCGCAGCGGGCCCTCAAAGCGCTCCCGCGTGTAGAGATTATATTCCGGCTGAAGCACGTCGAAGCGCGGCAGGCCCGAGCGTTCGGCAGCCTCCAGGCTGGCCTGCAGCTCATCGGCTTCGTAGTTGGAGCAACCGATTGCCCGGACCTTGCCCTGATCCTTGAGGCGGGCAAAAGCCTCGAGCGTCTCCCCGATCGGCGTGTCGGCGTCCGGCTTGTGGGCAAGGTAGAGGTCGACATAGTCAGTGCCCAGCCGCTTCAGGGATCCTTCGACCGCTTCTGCAATCCATTTGGCAGACAGACCGGTCTTGCGGCCGTTGTTGTCGAAGCCGACCTTGGTCACGATGACGGCGTCTTCGCGACGACCCTTTCCCTGCTTCAGCCATTTGCCGATGACCTTCTCGCTCTCCCCGCCCTCATGGCCATCGACCCAGGCAGAATAGACATCGGCGGTATCGATGGTGTTGAACCCGGCGTCGAAGAAGCGATCGAGCAGTGCGAAGGAGGTCTTCTCGTCAGCCGTCCAGCCGAAGACATTGCCACCGAAAACGATGGGAGCGATGGAAAGGCCGGTGCGGCCAAGAGCACGTTTCTGCATGGGAAGCCTCGGAAAGGATCTGGGAGAAAGAGTAGGAACAACGCTATCAAGCGTAAGTGGAAGGTAGCAAAGAAAAACATTGAAGAAGTCGGAAGCTCAGCTGTTGGGCCGCCGTGCCTCGCCCCACATATGGGTGTTCCATCGGAGCTTTCCAGGTTCTGCCGCCAGTCAATCCGCTGTCTTGCGAAACGCGCGTGGAGACAGGCCGTGATGCTGGGAAAAGACCCGCCGCATGTGGCGGGAGGAGGCAAAACCTGCACGATGCGCGAGGCTTTCCATGTCGAGCCTGCTTTGCTTGAGCAGTTCCTGGGCAAGCGTCACCCGCATCAGGTTGACGTAATCCACGACCGACTGGCCGACATGCTCGCGAAACAGCCGTGACAGATGCCGTTCGCTCAAGTGCGCGATGTCGGCCAAGCCCGGCAGCGACCAGTCATGCGCGGGATCGGCCATGATCGCATCCTGTGCACGGTGGATGGCGGGATGGATGTGGTTGCGCCCCGAAAGCCAGGGGGACATCTGCGGGTCCTGGCCACTGCGCCTGAGATAGATGACCATCTTGCGGGCGGCAGCGAGTGCTGCCTGTGGCGAGGCAAGCCGGCTGACGAGATGCAGCATGAGGTCGATGCCGGTGGAAATGCCGGCGCTCGAATAGCGATTGCCATCCTCGACGTAGAGGCGGTTTTCCAGCACGCTGGCCGTCGGTGCAAGTTGCCGCAGGTCCTCCAGGCATTCGGCATGTGTGGTGCATTGATGCCCCTCCAACAGCCCGGCGGCAGCCGCCAGCAGCGCGCCGGAGCAGATTGGTCACAAGCCGCGTGTCGGGCCGGACCGACCGGGTGAGCCAGCGCGTGAGCGTCTTCAGTTCGGTGTCTCGCGCAATCTCTGCGATGCCGACGGTGAGGCTTCCGGGAAGGACGAGGATCGCCTTGTCGGGCAGCCGTTCTGGAAGTGGCTCCAGCCCGTCGAGGACCAATCCGATCGAGGTTGTCTGCTGTCGTGCAGCCGAGATGTAGCGATAGTCGAAGCGGACCCGGTCCTGCTCCTGGTTCGCATAACGCAGCACCTCCAGCGGACCGGCAATATCGATCAGCAGGCTGTCAGGCGGAACGAGGATGAAGACCGGGATCATGTCCATGAGGTGGTTCTCAGGCGGCTGCGGAGAGGGGTGCGAGCGCTTGTTCGACCGTCGCGATCCGGGCAAAGCGTCCGGCAAGCACCAGCTCCGTCCGGATGCGGATATCCTCGGCGGAGAAGACTTTGCCTGAGGCATGCGTCATCGGGAAGGTCAGTGTCGCCTCGGTGATGAAATCAACCTCGAAACCGAGATCCGATGCATGGCGCGTTGTGGTCTCGCAGCACTGCTCGGTGCGGATGCCCGAGACGATGACGCGCCGAATGCCTCTCTCGCGCAGCCAGGCTTCCAGGTCCGTATCGACCAGGGCGGAATGCACACCCTTGTGGAAGGTGACATCGGGCGCGATCGTGATCTCGTCCAGCGTGCGTACCAGGCCGCTTTCGAGTGTGAAACTGTCATCGCTGTCGACGTGGAAGATCTGCACGATCGGCATCCCGACGGCCTTGGCCCCGTCGATCAGCGCCTGCTGCCGGGAAAGATAGGCGGGCAGTCCCGTAGCGTCCCAGTAGGATGCCTGGCGAAAACTCTCCTGAACGTCGATCACGATGAGGGCAGTGTCTTGAGCGGACATATTCGTCTCCTGTCGTTGTGATATGGTCTAGCATAAATCGCGGTCCGCAAGACGCCATGCGCGAGCCGGACGAAAAGCGGACATTTTCAGCCAGGCACGCCTCCATGTCCGCCTGCCTATTGTCTGACAACCCGTTGCGCCCTGCCGGTGCTTCGCCTAATGTCCGCCCCGTTATTTTCAGGGAGGAATTGAGATGCTTCGTTTCGGAATTCTGTCGACGGCCAAGATCGGTCGCGAGCTTGTGGTGCCGGCGATCCAGGATGCCGAAAATGCTGTCGTCACGGCAGTTGCGAGCCGCGATCTGGCCCGGGCCCGCGAGATGGCCGACCGCTTCTCGGTACCCCATGCTTTTGGGTCTTACGAGGAAATGCTCGCCTCCGACGTCATCGACGCCGTCTACATTCCGTTGCCGACGTCACAGCATGTCGAATGGGCAATCAAGGCGGCCGATGCTGGCAAGCACGTGCTCTGCGAAAAGCCGATCGCGCTGAAGGCCTCCGAAATCGACGAGATCATCGCAGCGCGCGAGCGCAACAAGGTGCTGATCTCAGAAGCGTATATGGTGACTTACGCACCGGTCTGGCTGAAGGTGCGCGAGCTGCTCGCCGAGGGCGCCATCGGCACGCTGAAGATGGTCCAGGGCTCGTTCACCTACTTCAACCGCGACCCCGGCAACATGCGCAACATTCCCGAGCTCGGAGGCGGCGCGCTGCCGGATATCGGCGTCTACCCGACGATCACCACACGCTTTGTCACGGACAAGGAGCCTGTCCGCGTGCAGTCGACCATCGAGCGTGACCCGGAATTCGGCACCGACATCTATGCAAGCGTCAAGGCCGACTTCGCCGATTTTGAGCTGAACTTCTATATCTCGACGCAGATGGCCAATCGCCAGCTGATGGTCTTCCACGGCACGGATGGTTTTATCGAGGTGAAGTCGCCGTTCAATGCCGATCGCTGGGGCGCCGAAGAGGTCGAGCTCACCAATCGCGGCCACAATGTCTCGCAGATCTTCCGTTTCCCCGACAGCCGCCAGTACAAGCTGGAGGCCGAAGCCTTTGCGCGGGCCGCCGCCGGCACCAAGGGTGAGGTCGTCACGCTGGAAAGTTCAAAGGCGAACCAGAAGCTGATCGACGCGATCTATCGGGCTGCCGAGAAGGATGGCTGGGAAGCGGTGTAAGCCGGAGATTGTCGGGCGGCTGCCGAAGTGCGGCCGCCGGTCATCGGAGCCGCTTTATTCTTGAAAGGCCAAAGGCGAGGAAGAGCATCGACCCCGTCCAGGCCAGAAGCAGATGCAGGAGCGGCCGGATCTCGGGTGCCCGCGTATTGAGGATTGCGAACAGGCCGAAATTGATCAGCACGGTGACCGCGAGCAGCGGCCACAGGCCGGGGACCTGAAAGATGGCGCGGGGCGTTATGCCGCGGCCGATGCCGAGGCGCAGCGTTTGTGAGAACGCATAAGCGATCAGAAGCGACACGCAGCGTGACAGTATCGGCGCTCCCAGCATCCCGTAAACTGTCGGGAAGATCAGGAGGTCGGCCGTCAGCGTGGCGCCGAGCGCAAGGGCCCAGTCGCGCCGATTGCCGGGCTCAGACATGAATTGTCACGAGCCCGGCCAGGATCAGCAGGGTCCCGATCAGATAGCGCATGTGCAGCGGCTCACCGAAGAAGATCTGCGCAAGCAGGGGCACAAAGCAGAACGTCAGCCCCATGAAGGAATAGGCAATCGTCAGCGGAACCGAGCGCAGGACATAAATCCAGACGACGGTTCCGAAGCCATAAAGGGCAAGGGCGGCGATGAACACCGGATTGATGGCAAGCATCATCAGGCTGCCTGCAGAAAATGTCCCTATGCTCTGGCTCGTCAGCTTGAAAAGGACCTGTCCCAACGCGATCAGCAGGGGCGTGGCCAGCAAGCCGGTCCAGGTCGCGAGCGTCAGAGTAGAAAGCTGCATCATGCTCAGTCCTCGCGATTTTCCATGTAGAAGATGTCACGACCGATATCGACGCAGGTGTATTGCGGCGGGACAGGGTGCATGGCGCGAAGGAAAGAGTGCGTGTAGGGGAAAAAATTGAAGTGTGGGTTGAAGCTGTAGCGGGCCTCGCGTTCACGCGGCACCACGATGATCACGCGCTTACGGGCGATACGCCGCAGCTCGGCGATTGCGCGCTGGTATTCCAGAACATGTTCAATGACATGCGTGCAGATGACCGTATCGAACTCTGCATCCGCAAAGGGAAGATCCTCGATCTTGGCCGCCACATATTCGACGCCCGGCAAGGCGGCAGCGTCATCAATGACGAAGTCGACTCCGGTGACCCGGGACAGATGCGGGTGGCGCTCACGGATACGCGTGAGAAGCGCGCCCGTGCCACAGCCGATGTCGCACACGCTGTCGCCCTCGACCCCTTCTACGATCCGCTCGATGCAGGCTTCCGAATTGTCCGTGCCGGCATGGACCCGTGGGTGCTTGCGATAAAGATCGGCATAGGCCTCTTCCGTCAGAAAGGGCGCCCGAGCGCGAAACTCGGCCAGATCTGAAATGTGCTTGCCCCATACAAGCTGGGCCAGCCAGAGGAACAGCCTGGAATCACGCAGGATCGGCGGGAGGATGTCTTCAATGACGAAGCGGATCCGGTTGGTGGTCTCGCGCCTCATGCGGCATCTCTTTCCTGTGCATCCCCTTCGGCCGCTTCAGACCGGTGCCGCGAACGGATGGAGGGCAGGGAAAGATAGTGTAGTCGAAGAAGTTCGTTGCGCCCCTGTGCAACCGAATCCAGGATGACCCCGCCGGCAAAGGACACAAAGCTCAGGCCAACGAGGCATAGCGACAGGACCCATGTGGGCATCCGGGGTACGAGGCCCGTCTGGAAATACTCCACGACAACAGGCGCGGCAAAAAGAATGCCGAGAGCCAGAAAAGCCACAGCGATCAGTGCAAAGAATGCGAAGGGCCGCGTCTCCTTCATAAGAAGTGCGAACATGCGAAGAATTTTGAAGCCGTCTCGAAATGTCGAGAGTTTTGACTCTGAGCCGGCCGGACGACGCCCGTAGTCGAGTTCGAGTTCGATGACCGGCAGACGCAGCCGTGAAGCGTGGACGGACATTTCGGTTTCGATTTCAAAGCCGCCTGAAATCGCCGGAAAGCTCTTCACATAGCGGCGCGAGAACGCGCGGTAGCCTGAGAGAATGTCGGTGAAGTCGTTGCCGAACAGCAGACGGTAGAGCTGGTTGAACAGCCGGTTGCCGAAGGCATGACCCTGGCGTCCGGCATCATCATGTACGCCGCGTCGGGTGCCGACCACCATATCGGCG